>DRFF01000042.1 GCA_011050685.1 Aurantimonas coralicida | reverse complement strand
GGACCCCGACCACTCGCGCACAGCATAACCGCGAACACCTGCGTTACGAAACCGACCTGACGGATGCGGAATGGGCAATCCTGGAGCCGCTGCTGCCTGGGCCGAGCGAGACAGGACGGCCACCGAAATGGTCGAAGCGCGAGATCGTCAACGCCATTTTCTATGTCCTGCGCGGCGGTGTGCCTTGGCGGTTGATCCCCAAGGACCTGCCGCCCAAGAGCACGGTCTTCGACCATTTCAGCAGTTGGCGTGACAACGGCGTCTTCGCCAGCATCAATCATTGCCTGGTCATGGCTGACCGCGAAAGGGTTGGCCGCGAGGCCTCGCCGAGTGCGGCCGTTATCGACAGTCAGAGCGTGAAGACCACGGAGAGCGGTGGGCCGAAGGGTTACGACGCCGGTTCTCGATCCCGCCCGGCTACAAGAGGTCAAAGCCGGCAGCAAAACAGAAGCTCGGGACGGTGCTGCCGGTGATCGATGCGGTCCTGGAAGCGGATTGTCCTCTCGACGATCCTACGCGGCGAGTTCTCCTATGCACTGATCCGTGACGCGGCTATGCAGACGCTCGCCACCGTCGGTATGATCGTCTGGATCGGCATCGGCGCGACGGCGATCGTGGGCGTCTACAACCTGATGGGCGTCGTCCTTCTGATGATGGCGATCCTCTTCGTCCTCGGCGCCTTCCTCGACTGGGTCGGCATCGCACTCCTGACGATGCCTATCTTCGTGCCAATCATCAAATCCATGGGAATGGACCCGGTCTGGTTCGGTGTCCTGTTCTGCATGAATATGCAGATCTCGTTCCTGTCGCCGCCCTTCGGACCCGCCGCCTTCTATCTGAAAAGCGTCGCGCCGCCGGATATTTCGCTTGGCGATATCTTCAAGGCCCTCCTCCCCTTCATTGCCATGCAGATGCTAGCGGTCGGGCTGCTGGTCGCATTTCCCGGAATCACGGGACGCTGAGCCGAACATCGGCCTCGGCGCAAGTCCGACGCCTTGATCGCTGGGTCCTTGTTTGGTCCATTTTGTTGCGGTTACCGGCCGCTCAAGGCCTTCCATGGATCTCCGGAAGGCAGGCGCCGGGTAGCACGAAGCTCTGTTCCTCGACGAAAAAATGGTCAAACCGCAACGGGCTTGTCGACATCGGGCGACCTGTCCCGCGAAGGATCTTACCCGGAGCATTAAAATTCAGCGTCTGCTGTTTTTCCAGGCAGCGTCCGGTCGCAACGTGGGCAGCGTGCCGGTCGATCAAGATGACCAAACGGTCTGAAATGGGAATACCCCACGTGGCACGTCTCTTGCTTCGGCTCATTCGTGCGGTGCGTCTAGGGTTCCGGCATCAAGCGATGCGACTGGTCCGAGAGACGCACTCCCCGTGAGTTGCGGGGAGACACGGCGGGCCAAAATCCCGGGAGAACGCCGCACAGTTCCGCGCGACGCGGGCTGTCTCCCGGTCCTCTTCGCGTCAATTTTCGAACGCGGTCGCATGGCGGTCGCAGCGACGAAGAAGGACGATGCCCATGAGACGCCTCCTCGCCGGACTGGCCCTTGCCGTCACATTTTCCGCAACCCCTTTGAGCGGCGTCGCCAACGCCCAGGAGAAGACCGAGTTCTCCGTCTGCTGGTCGATCTATGCCGGCTGGATGCCCTGGGGCTACATGCAGGATTCCGGCATTCTGAAGAAATGGGCCGACACCTACGGCCTGACGATCGAGGCCGTGCAGATCAACGATTATGTCGAGTCGATCAACCAATACACCGCCGGCCAGTACGACGGCTGCACCATGACGAACATGGACGCCCTGTCGATCCCGGCCGGTGGCGGTGTCGACACGACGGCGCTGATCGTCGGCGACTATTCCAACGGCAATGACGGCGTCGTCCTCAAGGGCAAGGAGCAACTGGCCGCCATCCAGGGCCAGCAGGTCAACCTCGTCGAATTGTCGGTGTCCCACTATCTGCTTGCCCGCGCGCTGGAGAGCGTCGACCTGTCCGAGCGCGACATCACCGTCGTCAACACCTCCGACGCCGATCTCGTCGCCGCCTACCAGACGCCGGACGTGACCGCGGTGGTCACCTGGAACCCGCTCCTGTCGGAAGTCGCGTCCGCCCCGGAATCGCAGAAGGTGTTCGATTCCTCGCAGATTCCCGGCGAGATCATCGATCTGATGGTGGTCAACACCGAGACCCTCAAGGCCAATCCCGACTTCGGCAAGGCGCTGGTTGGCGCCTGGTACGAGACGATGGAGCTGATGCAATCGGATACGCCGGAAGGCGAGGCCGCGCTCGCAGCGATGGCCGAGGCGTCGGGCACCGATCTCGCCGGCTACAAGGCGCAGCTCGCCACGACGGCGATGTTCTACGATCCCAAGGACGCCGTCGCATTTACCGAAGCCGAAAAGCTGCCGGAGACGATGACGTTCGTGTCGAAATTCCTGTTCGACCACGGCATTCTGGGCCAGGGCGCGCCGAGCGCCGATTTCGTCGGCATCGCCTATCCAGACGACAAGACGACCGGCGACGCGGCCAATATCAAGCTGCGCTACGACCCGAGCGTGATGAAAATGGCCGCCGACAAGGCGCTGTAAGAACCGTGGCGAGGCACGAGACGCCATGCGGCTGATCAATCTCAAGCCAAGCCGTGCGACGGCGATCGCGCTGGGCGCCCTGCCCTTCGCGGTCGCGGTCGGCGCCTACGCGATCGGCAGTGCCATCCGCCGCGCCGACAATCCGGCCGACAAGCTTTTGCCCTCGCTGCAGGCGATCGGCGAGGCGATGTATCGGATGGCCGCGGTCGCCGACAACCGGACCGGCGACTATCTCTTATGGACGGATACGGCGGCGAGTCTGGAACGACTCGGGCTCGGCATCGCCATCGCGGCGGCGCTCGCCTTCGTCCTGGCCGCGCTGATCGGCGTTCTTCCGACGGCGCGCGCGCTGTTTGCGCCCTTCGTCTCGGCCTTCTCGCTGATCCCGCCGATCACCATCCTGCCGATCCTGTTCATCGTGCTCGGCCTCGGCGAAGCGGCCAAGGTCGGCCTCGTCGTGGTCGGGACCGCGCCGCTAATGACGCGGGCACTCGCGCAAGGCGTGCTCGACATCCCACAGGAGGAGATCGTCAAGGCGCAGACGCTCGGCGCCAGCACCTGGCAGATCGCGACGCGGATCGTCTTCCCGCGCATGGGACCGCTGCTTCTGGTCGCCATTCGGCTCGGCCTGGTTCCGGCCTGGATCTTTCTGATCTCGGCCGAGGCGATCGCCGCAACGGACGGACTCGGCTACCGGATCTTTCTGGTGCGTCGCTATCTCGCGATGGATGTGATCCTGCCCTACGTCATCTGGATCACGATTCTCGCCTATACCATCGACCGGGTGCTGGCGTTCTGCTCGCGGCGCATGTTTCCATGGGCGCATCTGTCGGGAGACCGCCTGTGAGCTTCCTCGATGCCCGGAAGATTTCCGTCACCTACGGCGACGCGCCAATCCTGGAGCGCGTCAATCTCGGTGTGGGCGAAGGTTCGTTCGTGACCATCGTCGGCGCCTCCGGCTGCGGCAAATCCACGTTCCTGCGGCTGCTGCTCGGCCAGGAAACCCCGACGTCCGGCGAGATCAGTATCGACGGCGCGGTGATCGCGCCCGAGCCCGACCCTGGCCGGGGTGTGGTCTTCCAGAAATACTCGGTGTTCCCGCATCTCAACGTGCGCCAGAATCTCATGCTGCCATTCGAGTTCGACGGGTCGCGCTTTCTCGCCCGGCTGTTCGGCCGCCGTCGCCGCGAGGCCGCGGACATGGCTGAGCGGATGATGGACAAGATCGGTCTCGCGCACGCGAGCGAGCGCTATCCGGCGCAGCTCTCCGGCGGAATGCAGCAGCGCCTCGCCATCGGCCAGGCGCTCTCGAAGCGACCACGCATCCTGCTTCTCGACGAGCCTTTCGGCGCGCTCGATCCGGGAACGCGCAAGGACATGCAGGCGATGCTCCTCGACCTGTGGACCGAGACCTGCATGACCGTCTTCATGGTCACCCACGACATCCAGGAAGCGTTCGATCTCGGCACACGGCTGATCGTTTTCGACAAGGTCCGCCACGACCCGCAGTTCCCCGCCGCCTACGGCGCCACCATCACCTACGATCTGCCGCTGAAGACCCGAGAAGGATGGGCGACGGACGAGAACACCGTCGCTGCCATCGCCGCGTTGAACAACAAGGAAACGACACATGATGCTTGACCGACAGCCGATCCGCCCGACGCGAATGGCCGGCGCGCGCTCGCCGCAATGGGAACGCGCGCGCGCGCACCATCCCAACTTCGACGCCAAATCGACGCGCGGCTGGAAGGCGCTCGAAGCCGAGGACAAGCTCTCCGGCGAAGGCTGGAAGCGCGAGGTTCAATGGGCGCTCGACATGGGGCTGCCCGGCGCCGACTCGATCACCGACAAGTCGATTCCGACCTTTTCGCGCGGAGAACTGCCGCATTTCGCCGGGATCAACACCTTCCTCAAGGCTCCCTATGTCGAGAACGTCCGCGACGTCGGCAAATACGACGCCGCCGTCCTCGGCATTCCGTTCGATAGCGGCACGACCTACCGGCCCGGCACCCGTTTCGGACCGCAGGGCATTCGTCGCATTTCGTCGCTCTACACCACCTACAATTACGAGCTCGGCGTCGACCTTCGCGAACAGATGACGCTGTGCGACGCCGGCGACGTGTTCACCATCCCGGGCAACCTCGAAAAGAGCTTCGATCAGATCTCGCGCGGCGTCAGCCACGTGTTTTCGTCGGGCGCGGTGCCGATCATGCTCGGCGGCGACCACTCGATCGGCTTTCCCTGCGTGCGCGGCATCGCCGAATGCACATCGAAGCGGATCGGCATCATTCATTTCGACCGCCACATCGATATCCAGGAAAAGGATCTCGACGAGCGCATGCACACGACGCCCTGGTTCTGGGCCACCAATTTGCCGAACGTGCCGGCGGTCAACCTCGTGCAACTCGGCATTGGCGGCTGGCAGGTGCCGCGTCCGGGCGCCAAGGAGGCGTATCGCCGCCAGACCAATGTGCTGACCATCGAAGACATCGAGAATTACGGTCTCGAAAAGACCGCCGAGATCGCGCTCGAACTCGCCTGGAAGGACGCCGACGCGGTCTATGTCTCCTTCGACGTCGATTCTCTCGATTGCGGCTTCGTACCCGGCACCGGCTGGCCCGAGCCGGGCGGCTTCCTGCCCCGCGAAGCGCTCAAGATCCTCGGTCTCGTCTGCGCTCCCGGCATTTGCGGACTGGAGGTCGTCGAGGTCTCGCCGCCCTATGACACTTCCGACATCACGGCGCTGATGGGCGTCCGCGTTTGCGTCGAGGCACTGGGTTCGATGGTTGCCCATGGTAACATGGGCAAGCACAAGGGCATCATCGACAAGCCGGTCACCTATTGATCGCGAGAGGAACAACCGACCATGCATCGCGGCCACGATCACGACCACTTCCACCCCTTTGACCCGCCACGGGCGCCCCGTGGCCACAACCACACCGAGGCGACGGCCCAGTGGCAAACGCCGCATGCGCCGGACGCCGCGCATCCGGCTCATGATCACACCCACGAGCCGGATTTCGATCTGGTGGAGAAGGCGTTCACCGACGCCTTTCCCTCCGTCAAGGACCCGACCAGTTTCCTGCGGCTGACCGGCATACCTCTCGCCGCCGTGGCCGGGGACGGCGCTGCGCTCTCCTTGCTCAGGGTCGCGCAGGAAAACGTCGTCGACATCGGCGCATTGGCGCCGCATCTCGGCGGCGAGAGCTTTCGCTACGATCCGCTGCCGGCGGCGATGGTGTCCCGGCGCGAATCCCTTGCCTTCGTTTATTTCGATGGCAAGGCCGTCCGCAGCCTGTCGTTCGAGGAAGCACGCGCGCTGGTGCCGAAACCGGACGCAAGTCGCTGACGCGATGTGGCATATCCGCACGGTCCTTCGCGAGTGCAGTATCGAGACATGACGCCGGTTCTCTCCATTCTCGTGGTCGATGAAAACCGGGCGCGCGCGGCGATCATCGAGGACGGGCTGCGCGAAGCCGGGCACAGCCACGTTGAAGTGATCACGCAAACCGCCGGCCTGGTGCGCCGAATCGAGACGTTGAATCCCGATGTCATCGTCCTCGATCTCGAAAATCCCAACAGGGACCAGCTCGAGCATTTTTTTCAAGTCTCGCGATCGGTGCAGCGGCCGATCGCCATGTTCGTCGATCGATCCGACACCGCCTCGATCGCGGCGGCGGTCGATGCGGGCGTTTCGGCCTACATCGTCGACGGGCTCAAAAAGGAGCGCGTCAAGCCGATCCTCGACATGGCGATCTCGCGCTTTAACGCCTTCAACCGGCTGACGCGGGAACTTCAGGACGCGCGCACCGAACTCGCCGACAGAAAAATCATCGACCGCGCCAAGGGCATCCTGATGAAGGCGAAGAACCTCGACGAAGAATCCGCGTATCGGCTGCTGCGGAAGACGGCGATGAACGAGAACCAACGCCTCGCCGACGTCGCCCGTGGCCTCGTCAGCGCCCACAGCCTGCTAGGAGACGATTGATGCCTCGGCTGGACGACATCCGCGCCGGTTACCTGCCACTTCTCGACAGCGCCGTTCTGCTCGTCGCTGCGGACAAGGGCTTCGCCGAGGTCAGGGGTGTCCGCCTCATTCTCAACCGCGAAACCTCGTGGGCGACGATTCGCGACCGCATGGGCATCGGCCAGCTCGACGCCGCGCACATGCTGGCGCCGATGCCGATCGCCGCGAGCCTTGGCCTGGGTCCCCTCGCCGTGCCGATGGTCGCGCCGTTCGTCCTGGCGCTGGGTGGCAACGCGGTGACGGTCTCCAATGCCGTGGCGGAAAGGATGGCGACGATTAACCCGGTCATGGACGGTCCCGCCGCAGCGGGACAAGCGCTGCGCCGTACCGTCGAGGCGGCTCGCCGCGACGGTCGCCCACCACTCCGATTTGCCGTCGTCCATCGGCATTCCAGCCACAATTACGATCTGCGCTACTGGTTGGCGGCGTCCGGGATCGGGCCCGACCGGGACATCGACATCACCGTAGTGCCGCCGCCCTTGATGCCCGACGCGCTGGCGACGGGGCAAATCGATGGATTCTGCGTCGGAGAGCCGTGGAGCACGATTGCCGTCCGCCGGGGCGCCGGCCACATCGTGACCAGCAAGGCCGAGATCTGGCGACGTGGACCCGAAAAAGTCCTGGGTCTCTCTGCGCATTTCGCCGAAACACGCGGCGAGGTACTGGAACGACTGATCCTCGCGCTTCACGACGCTGCCGCGTGGTGCGAGGATTCGGCCAACCGGGAGACTCTCGCCGCCCTTCTCGCGGCAAAGGAACACCTCAATGTTCCAGAGAGCGCCCTGCTGCCGGCCCTTGAAGGACGCCTGGAGACAGCACCAGGAAAACGGCGCGCCATCGAAGGCTTCGTCACCTTCCACGGCGCGGATGCCAACCGCCCGAACCAGGACCATGGCCAATGGCTGTTTCGGCAGATGGTCCGCTGGGGCGACGCCACCGACTCTGAGACCGCGCGTGACCGAGCGGCGGCGGTCTTCAGCCCCGCCTCGTATGACACGGCTCTTGGCCCTCTTGGGCCGAACCGCGATTCGAAACGGAGGCTGAGCGAGAATGATCGGCCTGCGGGGCTCTATGACGTCGCCGAGGAGAATCCGGCGTCGAATTGAGCAAGCTCGCTGCGCACTCTCGCATCGTTATGCTAATTTTTTGATCAATTATCCAATCCGTATAAAAAAATTGCAGAATTTGTCGTTTTTGCATTGCAACATGAAATTTGCAGCCGTATAGATTGGCCTGTCGGACGAAGCGCGGTGCTGATCACCAATCGTTTTCTCCGACGGGGCCTCACAGGCCAATGGAATTTACGCCCAATGGCGGGCGGTTTTCGGCAAGGCTGCCGACTTCGTTTGAAGTGCCCCGCGACAGCGGTGGCATCGACGGGTCGAGCAGCCTTTTTTCGTTTCATCAGCACCATTGCCGGGCGGCGTCGCCACCGGCGAAACGGGGAAGTTTTGCGCCATGAGCAACCTGACGACGATCTCCAGACGTGTCCTGCTGGGCGGCGCCGCCGCCGTCGCTCTCGGCCTCGCGGCGACCGTGGCGCAAGCGGAAATGCTGGCGGTCGAAAAGGACGAACTCACCTTCGGCTTCATCAAGCTGACCGACATGGCGCCGCTCGCCATCGCCAAGGAAAAGCACTTCTTCGAGGATGAAGGGCTTTACGTCAGCATCGAGCCCCAGGCGAACTGGAAGGTGCTGCTGGATCGCACCATCACCGGTGAGCTCGACGGCGCCCATATGCTGGCGGGCCAGCCACTGGCGGCGACGATCGGCTACGGCACCAAAGCGCATATCGTCACCCCCTTCTCCATGGACCTCAACGGCAACGGCATCACCGTATCCAATGAGGTCTGGGCGAAGATGAAGGCCCATATCGAGGAGGGTCCGGACGGCAAGCCCCAACACCCGATTTCCGCCAGCGCACTGAAGCCTGTCGTCGACGAATACCGATCGGCTGGCAAGTCGTTCAACATGGGCATGGTGTTCCCGGTCTCGACCCATAATTACGAGTTGCGCTACTGGCTCGCGGCCGGCGGGCTCAATCCGGGCTTTTATTCGCCGTCCGACACCTCGGGTCAGATCAAGGCCGACGTTCTGCTGTCGGTGACGCCGCCGCCGCAGATGCCGGCGACGCTCGAAGCCGGCACCATCCAGGGCTATTGCGTCGGCGAGCCCTGGAATCAGGCCGCCGTGTTCAAGGGCATCGGCGTTCCGGTGATCACCGACTACGAGATCTGGAAGGACAATCCCGAAAAGGTGTTCGGGATGACGAAGCAATTCGTCGACGCGAACCCCAATACCGCGATCGCCGTGACCAAGGCGCTGATCCGCGCCGGCCAGTGGCTCGACGCCGACGATGGCGCCAACCGCCAGGAGGCGGTCGAGATCCTGTCGCGGCCCGAATATGTCGGCGCCGACGCCGAGGTCATCGCCAATTCGATGACCGGCACCTTTGAATACGAGAAGGGCGACAAGCGACCCGCCCCCGACTTCAACGTCTTCTTCGCCAAGTTCGCGACCTATCCCTACTACTCGGACGCCATCTGGTATCTCACGCAGATGCGCCGCTGGGGCCAGATCGCCGACGAGAAGCCGGACAGCTGGTACGCGGAAACGGCTGCATCGGTCTACCGCCCGGACATCTACCGCAAGGCGGCCGAATCGCTCATCGATGACGGCTATCTGACAGCTTCCGACATCCCCGAGACCGATGGCTACAAGGCGGCCACCGCCGCGTTCATCGACGGCGTCGAATATGACGGCCGCAAGCCCAACGAATACCTCGAGAAATTCGAAATCGGTCTCAAGGGATCCGAGGACGTGGCGAGCCTCGCCTCCAACTGATCCGCGCCAAGAGACGGCTGAGCGTTCCGCCGCACTTCCATCCGACATTCGCCGCAGCATTCGACGAAGGACCCGAGCGATGAGCACCGCATCCGATTTCGTGGGGCATGAGCTGTCATCGGCTGAACGCCGTGCCATCCGCCAGGAAAAGCGTATGACCCGGATCAGCCGCGCTGCGGGCCCGCTGACGGCCATCGGCCTTGGTTGGTCCGTGCCGCTGATGAAAATGGCGGCGGGCGACGATCCGCGATCCAACCTCTCGGCCCTCTGGAAAGGCCTCATCGTCCCGCTCATCGGCATTCTCGCTTTCCTGGCGGCCTGGGCGGCGCTGGCGCCGCAGGTGCAAACTTCGCTCGGCACCGTGCCGGGGCCGGTCCAGGTCTGGCAGCAGGTCGAGGGGCTCTATGCCGATCATCAGCGAGGGCGCGAAGACCGAGCGGAGTTCTATGAGCGGCAAGAGGCCCGCAACGCCAAGCTGGTCGAACAAGGCATGGCCGACCGGGCGAAGGTCCGCGCCTATACCGGCGCGCCAACCTATCCCGAGCAGATATTCACCAGCCTGAAGACGGTATTTCTCGGCTTCCTGCTCGCCACGATCATCGCGGTGCCGGTCGGTATTGCCTGTGGCCTGTCCTCGACCGTGAATGGTGCGCTGAACCCGCTCATCCAGATATTCAAGCCGGTCTCGCCACTGGCTTGGTTGCCGATCGTCACCATGATCGTCTCGGCGCTTTACGCGAACGCCTCGGACGCGCTGCCGAAATCCATGGTGGTCTCGGCGATCACCGTGACTCTCTGCTCGCTCTGGCCGACGCTGATCAATACCTCGCTCGGCGTCGCCTCGATCGACAAGGACCTCGTCAATGTCGGCAAGGTGCTGCAATTGTCGACGTCGAAGACCATCACCAAGCTGGTCCTGCCCTCGGCAATGCCGCTGATTTTCACCGGCCTGCGCCTGTCGCTGGGTGTCGGCTGGATGGTGCTGATCGCCGCCGAGATGCTGGCGCAGAATCCCGGCCTCGGCAAATTCGTCTGGGACGAGTTCCAGAACGGTTCGTCGGACTCGCTCGCCCGCATCATCGTCGCGGTCATCACCATCGGCATCGTCGGCTTCATCCTCGATCGGATCATGGCCGCGCTGCAGACCGCCTTCACCTTCTCGTCGACGCGCTGAGCGAAGCATTCGCAGGAAAAGTGGAAGCCGGTTTTCCGTCCGCGACATGCGACAAGAAAGAACAGCCATGACCACATTGCCGATCATCGAACTCAGCAACGTCTCGAAAGTGTACGGCGAAGGCAAGCAGCGGGCCGAAATCCTGAACGGTGTCGACCTTGAGGTCCGCGAGGGGGAGTTCGTTGCGATCGTCGGGTTCTCCGGCTCCGGCAAGACGACGCTGATCTCGCTGCTCGCCGGGCTGCTCCGACCCGACGCCGGCGAGGTTCGCATGCGCGGCAAGCCGGTCGATGGCCCGGGACCCGAGCGCGGCCTGGTCTTTCAGTCTTATTCGCTGATGCCTTGGCTGTCCGTGCGCGGCAACGTCGCCCTGGCCGTCGACTCGGTATTCGCCAAGGAATCAAAAGCCGCGCGCCGGGCACGCGTCGACAAATACATCGACATGGTCGGCCTCACGCACGCCGTCGACCGGCGTCCGGCCGAGCTGTCCGGCGGCATGCGCCAGCGGGTTTCGGTGGCCCGAGCGCTGGCGATGAGTCCGGAAATCCTGCTCCTGGACGAGCCGCTCTCGGCGCTCGACGCGCTGACCCGTGCCAAGCTGCAGGACGAGTTCGCGGCGATCAGCCAAATCGAAAAGAAGACCATCATCCTGATCACCAACGACGTCGATGAGGCGATCCTGCTCGCCGACCGCATCATCCCCCTCGAACCGGGGCCACGGGCGAAGCTCGGTCCCTCCTTCGCGGTCGATTTGCCGCATCCGCGCGACCGCACCGCGATGAACGGCAACGAGGAGTTCAAGCAGCTGCGCCGCGAGGTCACCGCCTATCTGATGGCGTGCGGGCGTCACGCCGCCGGCGCTGCGGACGAAGCGGTCCTGCTGCCGAACGTAGTTCCGATCACCCAGAAGCCGCATGACGACCCCCCGTCCGAGTTGCCGGCGGCCTATCGCAAGGCGGCACATTCGCCGATCGAGCGCGGTTTCGTCGAATTCTTCGAGGTCAGGAAGACCTATCCGACGCCGAAGGGGCCGCTGACCATCGTCGACGGTTTCGACATGAAGATGCGGCAGGGCGAGTTCGTCTCGCTGATCGGCCATTCCGGCTGCGGCAAGTCGACGGTTCTGACCATGGCCGCCGGCCTCAACGACATTTCCACCGGCGGCATCATTCTCGACGGCCGGGAAGTCGACGGCGCCGGGCCGGAGCGCGCCGTGGTCTTCCAGGCGCCATCGCTGATGCCCTGGCTGACGGCGCGCGAGAACGTCGCGCTCGGCGTCGACCGGGTTTACCCCGACGCGACACCGGCCGAGCGCCGCGACATCGTCGAGCATTACCTGCACCGCGTCGGTCTCGGCGATGCCATGCACCGCAGGGCGGCCGATTTGTCCAACGGCATGAAGCAGCGCGTCGGCATCGCCCGCGCCTTCGCCCTGTCGCCCAAGCTGCTCCTGCTCGACGAGCCCTTCGGCATGCTGGATTCGCTGACCCGCTGGGAGCTTCAGGACGTCTTAATGGATGTCTGGAAGCGCACCCAGGTCACCGCGATCTGCGTCACCCACGACGTTGACGAGGCGATCCTGCTCGCCGACCGGGTGGTGATGATGACCAACGGCCCGATGGCGAGGATCGGCAAGATCATGACAGTCGACCTGCCGCGGCCGCGCACCCGCAAGGCGCTGCTCGAACATCCCGACTACTGGCGCTACCGGCAGGAACTGCTCGACTTCCTCGAGGAATACGAAGGCGGCGCGCGGCCCGAAGAGGTGCCGAAGACGACGGGAACGGATGGCGGCACGGCCAAGGAAGCAGCATGAGCCACAGCCCCTCACCACAGCGTCGGAATCCGAGCCCTCTCCCCAAAGGAGTAACGAGATGACAGAGAAACTCGTCGTCATCGGCAACGGCATGGCGCCCGGCCGCATGCTCGAACATATCTTCGACAAGGCCCCCGATCGGTACGAAGTGACGATTTTCAACGCCGAACCGCGGGTCAATTACGACCGCATCATGCTGTCGCCGGTACTCTCCGGCGAGAAGTCCTACGAAGAGATCGTCATCCATGGCGACGGCTGGTACATCGACCATGGCATCACGCTCTACAAGGGGCACCGGATCGTCGCGATTGACCGCGACGCCAAGACCGTCACATCCGATCACGGCGTCACCGAAAGCTACGACAAACTGGTGATCGCCACGGGGTCGGTGCCCTTCATCATCCCCGTCCCGGGCAAGGACCTGCCCGGCGTGATCACCTATCGCGATCTCGACGACGTCCAGGCGATGTTGCTCGCCGCCCAGTCGCGGGCAAAGGCCGTCGTCATTGGCGGCGGTCTGCTCGGCCTCGAGGCGGCGGCTGGGCTCAGCGCGCGCGGCATGGAGGTGACGGTGCTGCATGTCATGCCGACGCTGATGGAACGCCAGCTCGACCCGGCCGCCGGCTATCTTCTGCAGAAGGCCGTCGAGGAGCGCGGCATTGAGGTCATCACAAGGGCCAATACCAAGCAGATCATCGGAGACGGCAAGGTCGAGGGGATCGAGCTCGACGATGGCACGATCATTCCGGCGACGCTCATCGTCATGGCGGTCGGCATCCGACCCAATAGTGGCCTCGCCAGGGAGGCGGGCCTTGCGGTCAATCGCGGCATCGTCGTCGACGCCGGCATGCGGACCTCGGACGCGGATGTCCTGGCGCTTGGCGAATGCGCGGAAGTGGATGGCATGGTCTACGGCCTGGTCGCGCCGCTCTACGAAATGGCGCGCGTCGCCGCCGCGCATCTCGCGGACGACCGCTCCGCCGCCTTCGTTCATGCCGACACGCCCACCAAGCTCAAGGTCACCGGCATCGACCTCTATTCACTCGGCGATTTCGCCGATGGCGAGGATCGTCAGGAGATCGTGCTGCGCGACGCGACGGCGGGCATCTACAAACGCCTCGTCCTGAAGGGCAACCGCATCATCGGCACGGTTCTCTACGGGGAGACCTCGGACGGCGCCTGGTTCAACGATCTGAAGAAGAAGGCGACCGACATCTCGCCCATGCGCGAGACCCTGATTTTCGGCCAGTCGTTCCAGGGAGGCGCCCCCCTGGACCCTATGGCGGCCGTTGCAGCCTTGCCGGATGATGCGGAAATCTGCGGCTGCAACGGCGTGTGTAAAAGCAAAATCACCGGCGCAATCGCCGAGAAGGGCCTGACCAGCCTCGACGATGTCCGCGCCCACACCAAGGCCTCCTCCTCCTGCGGGTCCTGCACCGGCCTCGTCGAGAAACTGATGGCTCTGACGCTCGGTGACGCGTTCGATCCGGCCGCCGTCAAGCCGATGTGCCCGTGCACCGATCTCGGCCATGGCGACGTCCGCCGGCTGATCGTGGCCAAGGAGCTGAAGTCGATCCCGCAGGTCATGCAGGAACTCGAATGGAAGACCTCCTGCGGCTGCGCCAAATGCCGCCCGGCGCTGAACTACTATCTCCTCGCCGACTGGCCAGGCGAATATGTCGACGACAAGCAGTCGCGCTTCATCAACGAGCGGGTGCACGCCAACATCCAGAAGGACGGCACCTATTCGGTGGTGCCGCGCATGTGGGGCGGCATCACTTCGGCAAAGGAATTGCGAGCGATCGCCGACGTCGCCGACAAGTTTCAGATCCCGACGGTCAAATGCACCGGCGGCCAGCGCATCGACCTCCTCGGCGTCAAGAAGGAGGATCTTCCCGCCGTCTGGGGCGACCTCAATGCCGCCGGCATGGTCTCGGGAGCCGCCTACGCCAAGGGCCTGCGAACAGTGAAGACCTGCGTCGGCACCGACTGGTGCCGCTTCGGCACACAGGATTCGACCGGCCTCGGGGTTCGCATCGAAAAGTTCATGTGGGGCTCATGGACCCCCGCCAAGGTCAAGATGGCGGTTTCGGGCTGTCCCAGGAATTGCGCCGAGGCGACCTGCAAGGATGTCGGCGTCATCTGCACGGATGCGGGCTACGAAATTCACTTCGCGGGCGCTGCCGGCCTCGACATCAAGGGCACGGAGGTTTTGTGCCAGGTCAAGACCGAGGACGAAGCGCTGGAGACGATCGTGGCGCTGACCCAGCTTTATCGCGAACAGGGTCATTATCTCGAACGCATCTACAAGTGGCTGCGGCGTGTCGGCATGGAGTCGATCCAGTCAGCGGTCGTCGCAGATCCTGAGAAGCGCCGGCATTATTTCGACCGTTTCGTCCACAGCCAGACATTCAGCCAGACAGATCCCTGGGCCGAGCGGGCGCGCGGCGACGTCGCGGCGCACGAGTTCAAACCGATGGCGGATCTGAGGGTATTGGAGGCGGCCGAATGACCGAAGAGACCTTCTTTCCCATCGGCACGATGAACGACATCCCGCGGCGCGGCGCGCGCTGCGTGATGACGCCGGCCGGACGGATCGCCGTCTTCCGGACCGCCGACGACCAGGTGTTTGCCATCAAGGACCGCTGCCCGCACAAGGGCGGGCCGCTCAGTCAGGGCATCGTCCACGATGCCTCCGTCACCTGTCCGCTCCACAACGCCGTCATTTCGCTCAAGGACGGCGAGATGCGGGGGCCGGACGACGGCAAGGTGCAGACCTTCGCGGTCCGGATCGAACCGCTCACCAAGGTCCTTGAATTGTCACTCAGCCCGATCGCGGCCGCCTTCGCCGACGCGGCCGAATAGGGCGACGACGATGGATGCCGCTCCGACCACCAAGACCGTGCGGACCACATGCCCCTATTGCGGCGTCGGGTGCGGCGTGCTGGCAACGCCGCGTTCCGACGGTAGCGTCGCGATTGCCGGAGATCCGAAGCATCCCGCCAATTTCGGCCGGTTGTGCTCGAAAGGTTCGGCGCTCGGCGAAACGCTCGGGCTCGAGGAGCGCCTCCTGTTTCCCAGCATCGACGGGGTACATGTCACCTTTGACGCGGCGCTCGACAAGGTCGCAAGCACATTCGCCAGGACAATCGCCGAATACGGGCCGGACTCGGTCGCCTTCTACGTCTCCGGCCAACTCCTCACCGAGGACTACTACCTCGCCAACAAGCTGATGAAAGGCTTCATCGGCTCGGCCAATATCGACACCAACTCGCGTCTCTGCATGGCCTCCTCGGTAGCCGGCCATCGCCGCGCCTTCGGCTCGGATACAGTCCCGGGCACCTATGAGGATCTGGAACTGGCCGACCTCGTCGTGCTGGTCGGCTCGAACCTCGCCTGGTGCCACCCGGTGCTGTATCAGCGGCTCGCGGCGGCGAAGGCGGCGCGCCCCACCATGAAGGTGGTTCTGATCGACCCGCGCCGCACGGCGACGGCGGACCTTGCGGACTTGCATCTGCCGATCGCGGCGGACGGTGACACGGCGCTGTTCGCCGGATTGCTGCCCGCTCTCGCCGAGGCCGGCGCGATCGATTGCGATTATGTCGCGCGGCACAGTGAGGGTTTCGTCGAGACGCTGCGGACCACGCGTTCGATGCGGGTGGCGCGCGTGGCGGAAATGACCGGCCTCGATCCACGCGCCATCACGGCCTTCTACGAGCTGTTCGCCAAGACCGAGAAGGTCGTCACCGTCTACAGCCAGGGCGTCAATCAGTCACTGGGCGGCACCGATAAAGTCAACGCCATCATCAACTGCCATCTGGCGACGGGCCGCGTCGGCCGGCCGGGCATGGGGCCTTTTTCCGTGACCGGCCAGCCCAACGCCATGGGGGGCCGCGAGGTCGGTGGCATGGCCAACATGCTCGCCGCCCATATGGAGATCGAAAATTCCGAACACCGCGCGCTGGTGCGGACTTTCTGGAACGCGCCTCGCATGCCCGAGCGGGCAGGCCTCAAGGCGGTCGACATGTTTCGCGCGGTCGCCGATGGCCGCATCAAGGCGATCTGGATCATGGGCACCAACCCGGTCGTCTCCATGCCCGACGCCGACGCGGTGAAACGGGCGCTCGCCGCCTGCCCCTTCGTCGTCGTTTCCGACGTCGTCGCGAGGAACGACACGCTGTGCCACGCCCATGTGGCGTTGCCCGCAGCCGCGTGGGGCGAAAAGGACGGCACGGTTACCAATTCCGAACGCCGCATTTCACGCCAGCGCTCCTTCCTGCCGGCGCCGGGCGAGGCGCTGCCGGACTGGAAAATCATCGCCGAAATCGCCCAGCGGATGGGATATGGCGAAGCGTTCGCCTATGCGAGCGCAGCCGACATCTTCGATGAGCATGCCCGACTGTCGGCCTACCGGAACGAGGGCACCCGCGACTTCGATATCGGCGGACTCGCCGGCCTCGGCCAGCCCGGCTACGACGCGCTTCAACCAGTGCGTTGGCCGCGGCCAGCCAAGGGAGCCGCACGCGAACGTTTTTTCGCCGACGGCGGTTTCTATCATCCGGATGGCCGCGCACGCTTCGTGCCCGTCGAGCCCGCCACGACGACCGGCGCGGCGGAGCAGCTAGGCAGCTTCATCCTCAATACCGGCCGGGTGCGTGATCACTGGCACACCATGACCCGCACGGGCCTGTCGGCGCGCCTGTCCGGCCATATCGCCGAGCCATTCGCCGAGATCCATCCGGCCGATGCGGCCGCACTGGGATTGCGCGAAGCCGCACTCGTCACCATCCGTTCGCCGCAGGGGACGGCGACCGTCCGCGCCCTCGTCACTGATCGGCAACGGCGCGGCTCGGTCTTCGTCCCGATGCACTGGACCGGCGAAAACTCGTCCAGCGGCCGGATCGACGCGGTCGTCGCCCCAGCCGTCGATCCCGTTTCGGGTCAGCCGGGATTGAAATCGACGCGCGTTCGCATCGAACGTTTCGATGCAGCTTGGTACGGCTTCGCCGTCACGCGGTCGCCGCCTGACACGCGCGACATCGACTATGCCGCCCTCGCCCGGGCCGAAAACGGCTGGCGCCTGGAGGTCGCCGGTTTCGCAATGCCGAAAGACGCGGGCACGCTGGCCGCCGGATTGCTGGGAGTGGCCGGCAATGCCGACCTCCTTGCCTATCAGGACGAGGCCACCGGCGCCTTTCGCTTCGCCGCATTCGACGGTTCGACACTGATTGGGGCAATGTGGATGTCTCGCGAACCCGTCGCCGTCTCCCGAGTCTGGGCAGCCGGCCAGCTGTCGGAGCCTGACCACTCGCCGCGCGACCGATCGCTGCTGCTGGCGGGTCGCGGCGGGGCAGACCGTCCCGACTGCGGCGCCATCGTGTGCTCGTGCTTTTCGGTCGGCGTCAACGACATCGCCAATGCCGTTGCCTCCGGCAAGGCTATGACGGTCGAGGCGGTGGGCGAAGCGCTGAAGGCCGGCACCAATTGCGGCTCCTGCCGCAGCGAGATCAAGGCGATCATCGCGGACGCCCAAGCGAAAGAAACCGCCTGAAGACCGCACGCAGTCGACGAGCGATCTCCACGCCGGCCGAGATACGCGATGAGGCCTCGTGGTCCTCGTGGATTAACCGAGACGGATGGAGTCCTGTTGGGAATCCCGTTGTCGTTTGAGCGTGCCAGTATGGGCATACGCACGGGAATATCCATCACCCTTGTCGAGGCTGACCGTCAGCGGCTCGAAGCCCTCGTCAGCGATCGGAACACGTCGCAGAAACATGTCTGGCGCGCCCGGATCGTGCTGCTCAGCGCCGACGGCGTCGGCACGAACGCCATCATGGCCGCCACGGGCACGTCGAAGACGCCGGTTCAGCGCTGGCAGGCGCGGTTCATGGAGCAGGGCGTCGCCGGCCTGCTCCGCGAAAAGACCCGCACGCCCGGCACCGCGCCGGTGGCCGACGAGCGGGCGGCCGCCATCGTGGCGATGACGCTGAAGTCGCCGCCCGAGACGACCCACTGGACGGCGCGGGCGATGGCCAAGGCGATCGGGCTCACCGTCTCGACGGTGCGGAATATCTGGCAGGCCCACGGTCTCGCCCCGCATCGCTGGCGGGCGTTCAAGCTCTCCAACGGCCGGGCCTTCGCCGAGAAGCTCCACGACGTCGTCGGCCTCTATGTCGCTCCACCCGCGCACGCCATGGTGCTCAGCATCGCTGAAAAGTCGCCGGTCCAGGCGCTCGACCGAACCGCGCCCGGTCTGCCGCCTGATTACGCAGACGGCATTACTGATTCTGCATGCATAATAGGCAAAAAAACTACGTCCTGTTTCCTCTGTCTTCGTCCACCACTCCTTAAGCCCCGCGCTGGATGGGAGTCGCGGCGAATGGCACGACTCCTGCTTCTGGTGAACCGAGCGCCCACGGGTTGGCCGCGCGACATCGACACCGAAGCAAATGGAGTTCTCATGAAAAGACGTGACTTCCTGGCAGGGACCGCGCTTGCGGCAACGGCCGGTACACTCGCCGCCCCGAGCATCGCCCGGGCACAAGAGACCTTCAGTTGGAAGATGACCAACGCTTACGGCCCTGGCTCGCCTTACTACGTGGAAGGTCCGGGAAGCCCGACCGATTTCTGCAAGAAGGTCGCCGCGATGTCGGACGGCCGGCTGACGATCCAGCATTTCGCCGCTGGCGAGCTGATCCCGGCGCTCGAAGGCTTCGATGCCGTGCAGAACGGCATCGTCGAGATGAATGCCGCGAACGCCTATTTCTGGGCCGGAAAATTGCCGGCCGCGCAGTATTTCACCACCGTTCCCTTCGGCATGGATGTCAAGGGTACCAATGCCTGGCTCTACCACGGCGGCGGCATCGACCTGTGGCACGAGCTTTACGAGCCGCTCGGCATGATCGCCTTTCCGATGGGCAATACCGGCGTGCAGATGACCGGCTGGTTCCGCAAGGAGATCAATTCGCTCGAGGATTTCTCCGGCCTGAAGATGCGCATCCCGGGCCTTGCCGGAAAAGTCTACGCCAAGCTTGGCGTCAATGTTCAGCTGCTGCCGGGCGGCGAAATCTTTCCCGCGCTCGAGCGCGGCGTCATCGATGCGGCGGAGTTCGTCGGCCCCTACCAGGACCGCCGGCTCGGCCTGCAGAAGGCCGCGAAATACTATTACACCACCGGCTGGCACGAGCCGAACAACGTCACCGAGCTGTTGATCGGCAAGGCCGCCTGGGACAGCCTGCCGGCGGATCTCCAGGAGATCGTCAAGACCGCAGCCTTCGCCTGCAATGTCGAGAGCAATGCCTGGTGCGACGCCACCAACGCCGAAGCGATGAAGGACCTCGTCGACAATTTCGACGTCATCGCCCAGCCGCTCCCGGACGCGGTCGTCGCCAGGCTGCGCGAGGTGACGCAAGAGGTTCTGGAGGAAGGCGCGGCGGCCGATCCGAAGACCCGGAAGGTCCATGATGCCTACATGGCCTTCAAGTCCCAGTATGGCGACTGGGCGGGCACCGCCGACGAGCCGCTGCTGCCGTTGCTCTACAAGGCATGAGGCCGCTGATTGCTTTCGCGGACGGGGCTGATCGCCTCGTCCGCGTCGTCGGCGAAGCGGCGGCCTGGACCGGCCTCGTCATGGTGCTGCTGATCGGCTTCAACGTCTTCGCCCGATACCTGTTTTCCTATGGTTCCGTGGCGCTGCAGGAATCGGAATGGCACCTTTTGGCCGTCGGCGCCCTGTTCGGCATGTCCTACGGGCTGAACCAGGGCGAGGAGGTTCGGGTCGACGTCCTCTATGCGGGATTTTCGCCGCGCGCCAAGCGCCTCGTCGACATATTCGCCTCGCTGCTTCTTTTCCTCGTCTCTCTCGCCATCGCTTATCTGTCGATCGGCTTCGTGCTGCAGAGCTATTCGCTCGGCGAGGGCTCGGCCGATCCGGGCGGCCTGCCGCTGCGCTGGGTGCTGAAAGCCTGCATCCCGCTCGCGTTCCTGTTGCTGGCACTGCAAGCCCTGTCGAACCTCCTGCTGCTTGGCGCCGGTCTCCTCGACCCCGGCTTCGCCGACTCCCGCCGCCCCGCCTCCGAAAGCTGATCCATGCCAGTGAACGAAATCCTCGCGCTGACGATGATCGGCGCGTTCTTCCTGATGCTGCTTGGCGGGCTGCCGGTGCCGATCTGCCTGGCCGTCTGCGGCTTCGTGTTCGGCTATCTCGGCTTCGGCTCGCTGCTCTTCGGCCTCCTTCCCGCCCGCATATTCGGCGTCATCACCAATTACACCCTGCTGGCGCTGCCCTTGTTCATTTTCATGGGCATCATGCTGGAGCGATCGAAGATCGCCGAGGATCTCCTCGAGGTCATCGGACTTGCGATGGGAGGATTGCGTGGCGGCATGGCGCTGGCAATCGTCCTCGTCGGCGTCTTGATGGGCGCGGCGTCGGGCGTCGTTGGCGCCACCGTGGTCACCATGGGGCTGATCGCGCTCCGGCCGCTGATCGCGCGCGGTTACGACAAGGGCGTCGCCGCCGGCGTCATCTGCGCCTCCGGCACGCTCGGACAGATCATCCCGCCGAGCCTCGTTCTCATCCTCCTGGCCGACATCATGGGCGAGTCGGTCGGCACGCTGTTCGCGGCCGCGCTGATCCCCGGACTGATCCTGGCCGGGCTCTTCGTGATCTATGTGATCGGGCTGGGCATCGTCCTGCCGCACAAGGTGCCGGCACTGCCGCTGGCCGACCGGCAGGCCGTGTCGGGCAAGCAACTGGCGGGCAAGCTGCTCAAGGTCGTGGTGCCGCCGCTGGTTTTGATCTTCCTCGTTCTCGGCTCGATCATCGGCGGCGTCGCCGCGCCGACGGAGGCCGCGGCGATGGGCGCCGTCGGCAGCATCCTCCTGGCCCTGTTCTCCGGTCGGCTCAGCCTCTCCGTGATGACCGAGGTCGTGCGCGGCGCTTTCAAGACCAGCGCGATGGTGTTCTTCATCCTGATCTTCGCGCAGGTGTTCTCGCTCGCCTTCCGTGGGCTCGGCGGCGAGCGGCTGGTGCAGGACGCCTTTGCCTTCGTGCCCGGAGGGCTGAGCGGTCAGATCCTGTTCCTGATGCTGCTCCTGTTCATCCTCGGGTTCTTCCTGGAGTGGATCGAAATCTCTTACATCGCGCTGCCGCTGTTCCTGCCGGTCCTCAAGGCTTCGGGCGTCGATCTCGCCTGGATCGCGATCCTCGTCGCAGTCAATCTCCAGACATCGTTCTTGACGCCGCCATTCGGCTGGGCCCTGTTCTTCCTGAAGGGCGTCGCGCCGCCGGATCTCAAGTCCGGCGAGATTTATCGCGGCGTCGTGCCGTTCATCGCGATCCAGCTGTTCGGGCTGTTTCTGGTATTTCTGTTTCCCGCGACGGCGCTTTGGCTGCCGGCCGCGATCGGTTGGTGAGACGACATGCTGCACAGCGCCAAGGGCCTCAATGGCTGCGTCACCGCACCCCACGCGGCGGCCGCCCTCGCCGGCCGCGACATCCTCGCCAAGGGTGGCACCGCGATCGAGGCGATGGTGGCCGCCGCCGCAACCATTGCGGTCGTTTACCCGCACATGAACTCGATCGGTGGCGACGGCTTCTGGATCATCCAGAAACCCGGCAAGCCGCCCGTTGGCATCTCGGCCTGCGGCCGCGCGGCGGAACTGGCCACGCCGGACTGGTACGCGGATCACGGCCACAGCGAGATGCCGACGCGCGGCGCCCACGCCGCGCTGACGGTGCCGGGGACGATAGCGGGCTGGGCCAAAGCGCTGGAGTTGGTGGACGGCGGCCGGCGGCTGGGCCTTGGCGACCTTCTGGCCGACGCCATCGCCCATGCCCGCGACGGCATGGTCGTGACCCGCAGTCAGGCTGCCTATACCGAAGCCAAGATGGACGGGCTGAAGGACGTTCCCGGTTTCGCCGGCGTCTTCATGCCAAACGGCACGCCGCCGCGCGAAAACGATGTCCTGAAACAGCCGGCGCTGGCGAACACCTTCGAGACCCTCGCCCGGGAAGGCCTCGATGCCTATTATCGCGGCAGCATCGCCAAGACGCACGCGGCATTTCTGGCAGCCTCCGGATCGCCGTTACGGCTGTCGGATTTGGAGCGTTTCCACGCCGAGATCGTCACGCCCCTGTCGGTCGAATTGTCGGTCGGCACGGTTTTCAACATGCCGCCGCCGACGCAAGGCGTATCGTCGCTGATGATCCTCGCCCTGTTCGACCGGTTGAAGGTGGCGCAGGCGGAAGGATTTGACCATCTGCACGGGCTGATCGAGGCGACAAAGCAGGCATTCATCATGCGCAATGCGGGGCTCGGCGACCCGGACTTCATGGACCCGCCCGCCGCCGACTGGCTATCCGACGCCACGCTCGATGGGCTTCATGCCAACATCGACCGGCGGAGGGCACAGGCCTGGCCGCACGAGCCCAAGCCCGGCGATACGATCTGGATGGGCGCCGCCGATCGCGACGGCACCGTCGTCAGCTTCATCCAGAGCGTCTACTGGGAATTCGGCTCGGGCCTGACCTGCCCCGATACTGGGGTGTTCTTCCAGAACCGCGGCGCGGGCTTTTCCCTGACGCCCGGCCCCAATCAGCTCGGGCCGTTCCGACGACCGTTCCACACGCTCAACCCGGCCCTCGCCCAGCTCAAGGACGGCCGCGTCATGGCCTATGGCACGATGGGCGGCGAAGGTCAGCCGCAGACCCAGGCGGCGATCTTCACGCGCTCCGCGATGTTCGGTCAAGGCCTGCAGGCGGCTATCACCGCGCCGCGCTGGCTGCTCGGCCGCACCTGGGGCGACGCCACGACATCGCTCAAGCTGGAGGACCGTTTCGCGCCCGACCTCGTCGCGAAGCTGACCGCAAGCGGCCATGTCGTCGAAATGATCGAGCCGTTCTCCGACACGGCCGGCCATGCCGGGGCGCTGGTCCGGCATCCCTCCGGCGTCATGGAAGGGGCGAGCGATCCGCGGGCCGACGGCGCGGCGGTGACGCTCTGATAACCGCGCGTCGGTGAAAATCGCCGCCGACTGGGGCATTATACCGCCCATTCCGCGTGAATGTATGACGTCGTTCGTCAACGTAACTGACCACGCTTGATCAGGTGCATAACCGTTCATCCGAGGCACCAGTCTGCATCAGGCCACTTGGCCCCTCAATCGAGCTTTCGAGACGGTCGCCACGATGAATCTGGAGTGCCCGTTCATATTGTCTTCTTCGGAAAGAGATCGTGGCGCAGCCACTAGACCTCCGTGCTTTCGGCAAGTACCAGTGCATCCTCGGCGTCGACTCCGAGGTAGCGCACCGTGCTCTCGATCTTGGTGTCGCTGTGCAGAATCTGCACCGCCCGTAGGTTGCCGATCGCCTTATAGTTGATGGACGCTTTGGTCCGCCGAAGCGAATGCATGCCGTAATCTTCCCGCCCCAAACTAATGGCCGTCACCCATTCATCGACGAGGCGAGCGGACTGGCGCGTGCTGATATGCGTCCCGTCATCTATGCGGCTGGGGAAGGCATAATCATCGATCGCACCACCCCGCCGCTCAAAACTCCATAGCTCTGCGCCCAGGACTCGCGTGGTTCGTCCTTCGGGGACTTTCCGACGCCTGCCGGCGCCCGAAACTCTTCACGGAACCAGACGGTCAGCTCTACGGTAGGTAAATGCAGGAAAACAGCCGTTCCGTTCACGACCGTTGATGGTCATTTTCGAGCGTTCCGGCCAATCCTGCAAACTGCCGTTCGATCGCGCCCTTGTACGTTCCCGTTTCAGACCATTAGGCTTCAGGATTACCCCATGTCGCTGACCGACCTCCTTGTCCCGACCTACACGCAAATGCTGCGCGCTCTATCAGGTTGGCTCGACAAGGCACAGAAGCAGATCCCGGACCCGGACGCCGAGGCGCTGCTGTCCGCGCGGCTTGCGCCTGACATGTATCCCCTGGCGTCCCAGGTTTGCTTTGCCTGTCTGCAGGCGCAGGAAGCGACGTTCCGGTTCCGGGGGGAACCGCTGCCTGAAGTGTTGGAGCAACTGGGCAGTCAGGGCCGGAACGCGGGTGTGGAGCCGGGGACACTTTCGGATGCGCAATCCTGGATCGATGAAGCCCTTACGCTGTTGGGCGATCTTGAATCAGACGCGCTCGACGCGGGCACGGACCGAACCATTACGATCGAAATTCCGGGCGGCATGATCTTCGACATGGCCGGCGAGCAATATGCGCGGGACTGGGCGCTGGCCCAATTCTATTTTCATCTGACCACAGCTTACGCCATCCTGCGAAGCCACGGGATCGAGCTCGGGAAAGCGGATTACGTTCCGCACATGTTCGCGTATCTCCGGCCCGGATCAATGCCGCAGAGCTGATGGGACAACGGATGTGGCGGCTAGAGCGTCAGGCGATTAATCTGCAACATAGCCAGCGGCCTTGAGGTAGTTCCAACATTCTTCGGGCTCGAACAGGTCGCAGATGTTGCCGACTGCACGCCAGAGATCGTCGAGGGTTCGCGCGGCGGCCTTCCTCAAGAGCG
>DRFF01000041.1 GCA_011050685.1 Aurantimonas coralicida | reverse complement strand
GGCCCGTTTCATGCGATGCAGCAGCCGGGCCGGGCCGACAGCGCTGAGCAGTTCGACCGCCGGCAGGTTGCGCGACAATTGCAGCGCCCGCCGCGCCGTGATGACCCCTTCGAAGACGCGGTCGAAATTCTGCGGCGTATAGCCGGCAAAGCCGCCCGGCGAATCGTCGACGAGGCTTTCGGGATGCGCCAGTCCGCGCTCAAAGGCGAGCCCGTAGATCAGCGGCTTCAAGGTCGAGCCCGGCGAGCGGAGCGCCCGGGTCAGATCCACGAAGCCCTGCCGCTCGCGGTCGAAGAGATCGGGGGAGCCGACCTGCGCCAGCACCTCGCCCGTCGCCGGATCGGAGACGAGGATCGCAAGGCTGACCGGTTTTTTCAGGATCTTCGCCTTGTCCCGCGCATAGGCTTCGAGCCGTTGCTGGATGGCCCTGTCGATCGTCAGGTGAATGCGCGGCCGGTTCGGCTCCTCCCCATGCAGACGCACGGCCGCGTGCGCGGCGAGCATCGACAGGGCGCGCCGCCCGACCGGCATCGCCTCGCGCTTGGCTCGTGCCGCTTCCCGCGCGTCGAGAACCCCGAGCGTCTCCATCCGGTTCAGCACCCGGTCGCGGGCCGCCTTCGCCCGGTCGGGATAACGGTCCGGCCGGTAGCGTTCGGGCGATTGCGGCAGCGCCACGAGCAGCGCCGCCTCCGCCGCCGTCAGCCGCTTCGGCTCCTTGCCGAAGAAGGACAGGCTCGCCGCCCGTACGCCCTCCAGATTGCCGCCATAGGGCGCGAGTTGCAGATAGAGTGACAGGATTTCCGCCTTGCTCAGCGTCCGTTCCAGCGCGACGGCGACCAGCACCTGTTCACCCTTGGCGGCAAGGCTTCCCGTCGGCAAACCGCCGAGCATCCGCGCGACCTGCATGGTCAGGGTGGAGCCACCCGAGACGATGTGGCGATGGATCAGCGTCTCCCACGCCGCACGGAGGAAGGCACGCGGATCGACCCCGCCATGGTCGGCGAACCGCTTGTCCTCCCAGGCGAGCAGCATCGCGAGATAGCGTGGGTCGACATCGTCGGCCCCGGCTTCGAGCCGCCAGCGGCCGTCATCGCTCGCAAATGCGCGCAGGAGGCCGCCGTTCCGGTCGACCACCTCGACTCCGGTTCGGGGAACCTCGAAGGCCGTGATCCGCGCTGCGACCGCGCGTTCGAAAGCCGCGAGGCCCCAGCCGACCGCGACGATCGCGCATAGCAAGAGAATGATCCCTGTCTGCACCAAGCGGCGTTGCGGCGACATCGCTCAGCCTCCAGGCAGCACCGAGGCTATCATCGCAGCGGGCCGACGACGGAAACCCGGCCTTCCTCGGTCCGGCCGCGCCGGCTGGGGTCGTACATATTCTGCACCAGCGCGGCGGGGTGGACGAAGGTGCCCGGCGAGACGGCGCGCACGACATAGGCGAAGCGCTGGGTCGCGGTATCGCCGCCGCCCTGATCGACCGCCGCGAGGAAGCGGTCGGCGCGAAACTCGGTATGGGCCGCCTCGCCGGTCAGTTCCAGCCAGTCGAGCGCCGCCACATCGCCGCCCCGCAGGATCGCCGGGTTGTCGATCTCGAAGCCGGCCGGCAGCGGATCATCGATCATCAGCCGCGCCGGACCGCCGTCGATCGGTGTCATCTCGACGACCGCGACGAACCGCTCCCCCTGGGCGATTTCGGCGATATCCACCGGTTCGCCGTCCAGCGTGTAGTAGCTGCGAGCGATGGCGTAGCCGTCGGTGGACGCGGGCGGGGCGATCTTCGGCACGCCGCGAAGGGTGATGTCGGCGGCGATCGGCGTCGTGCCGCGGTTGGCGACATCCAGACCCGACACGAGGTCCTTGGCGTCGAAGACGGCGGAATAGGGTCCATCCACATTGCGGCCGGCGGCCGTCAGCTTCGGCGGATTGCTGGCCAGCAGCGCGTGCGCGGCCAGCAGCGACCAGGCGTCCTCCTGGGTGCTGGTGTAGCGCTGGCGCTGGCGCGCGGCGTTGACCTGTTGCACGAGATCGTCGAACGACAGCCCCTCCACGTCGGCCTCCAGCCCCAGCGTCAGGATCGCGGCATCATCGCGCAATTGCGTCCCGTAGTCGGTGCGGCCGGAATTCACGGCAAGTCCCGCGAGCGCGTCGGTAATCGCCGCGCGGAACACCCGCTCCGCCCGCACCCGGTCGCCATAAAGCGCCAGCGCCGCCGCGATCTGCCCCTTGGCCAGCGGCGTCGGGAAATTCGACAGCTCGTTGTCCGAATAGTAGCGCAGGTCGCCGATCGCGGCCCGGCCGTTGCGCGCCAGCACGTAGGTGGCATAGGCGACCGGCCCCCAGTCCGGCGCGTCCGGCAGATAGGCGAGGCTGTTGCGCAGATTGTCGATCGCCTGCGCGAAGCGCTCCTCCGGCACCGTGTAGCCGGCCTCGCGGGCGCGGGTCAGGAAATCGGTCACATAGGCGTCGAGCCACAGATCGCCGTAATCCGGCCGCCACAGGCCGAAGCCGCCATTCGACGACTGGTTGGCGAGCACGCCGGCGATCGCGTCGTCGACGCGCTTTGTGATGTCCTCGGCGCCGCTGAAACCGGCCAGGCCGGCGGCGAGGATGGTCCGGTCCAGATAAACCAGCGGCAACGCGCGACTGGTGATCTGCTCGGTGCAGCCATAGGGATAAAGGTCGAGCGCCCGCACCACCCCGGCCACGTCGAAGCGCGCCGCGCCGGTGACGCTGACGGTCGCGGCCGCGGTGCCTGGAACGAAATCGTCGAAGAGATTCGCGTCGAGATCGAGCCGGCCGCCGCTGGCCGCCAGCGTCACGGTGCTCTTGTCGACGGTTTCCGGCGCGATCGAGCGAACCGGCAGCGCGAAGCTTTTCGACAAGATCTCGCCACCCGGCAGGGTCAAGGCAAGCTCGAAGCTGGCGTTGCCCACGGCTTCAGCCGTGACCGGCACCAGAAGCCGCTCCCGCGCGCCCTTGGCCAGATCGAAGCGCTCGCTCGCCTCTTCGCCCAGCGAGACGATGCCGCCTCCACCGGACAGAATCAGCGTCACCTCCCCGGTCGCCCCTTCCACATGCGTCACGTCGATCGAGATGCGGGAGCTGTCGCCCGGCGCGAGGAAGCGCGGCTGGCTGACCGCCAGGACCATCGGGTCGCGCACGACCATCTCGGCAGTCGCCTCGCCGACGCCGGTCTTCGTCCAGGCCAGCGCCATCAGCTTCAGCGTGCCGTTGAAATCGGGAACGTCGAGCGTGATCGTCGCCTTGCCGTCGTCTTTGACGGTCACGAGACCGGAGAACAGCGCCACCAGATCCTCCATCGGCGGCGGGCTTTGATAGCTGGCGCCCGCGTCGCCGCCCGAGCGCACCGTACCGGGGGCACCCTGCATGCGGTCGATGAGCTTGGAATAGAGATCGCGGATTTCGACCCCGAGCCGGCGCTTGCCGAAATAATAGCCCGACAGCGACGGCGGCTCGAAACCGGTGATGTTGAGGATGCCGACGTCGACCGCAGCCAGCGTCACATAGGCTGTCTCGCCCGGCTCGACGCCGTCGACCGCAATCGAAACGTCGACGCTTTGCCGCGGCGTGATCTTGTCAGGCGCCTCCAGCGAGACAGACAGGGCGCGATCCCCCGGATCGACGCTGGCATGGGCAAGGCCGAGCGCCCGACCGGGCATCCGCTTGGCGTCGATATCCATCGGCCGGTAGACGATGGCGGTGATATAGGCGCCTGGCCCCCATTCACGGGTGACTTCGAGCGTCACCTCGCCGCCATCGGCGCCGATTTCAGCGGTCTTGGTGGCGATGACGCGCTCGTCCATCACCAGCACTTCAGCCGTTCCGGCAAAGCGCGGTTCGATATGGACGATCGCCGTGTCGCCGACGCGATAGCGCGGCTTGTCGAGCGAGACCTTGGCCATGTCGGGCGTGTCGAGCGACGACGCGGCGACGTACCAGCCGGCCTCGAAGCCGACACTCGCCGGCACCGCCGCCCCGGCAGGATCGCGGACGACGAACTCGTACTCGCCCCACTCGACGGGCAGCGACAGGGCCGCCGGCTTCTCCGCCCCGATGTCGATCGTACCGCTGGCGACCCGCGCGGACGTGCGCACCGGCTCGTAGTTCCAGCTGCCGTTGCTCGCATACCATTGGAAGCGCGTCGTGACCTTGTTGAGCACCCACTCGGCGCCCGCCAGCGGCGTCCGCACCCGGTCCGCATCGATCGCGATCAGGTCGAAGCCCGCGTCGCTCCCCTCGCCCACCGATCCGTTGAATCGCGGCTTGATGCCCAGACGCGGCTGCGCGCCGGCGAGCGGCAGGCTCAGCGTTCGCTCCACCGGGCGGCCGCTGGTATCGACGACACGAACCTGCAGCGAGGCCGCGAGCGGCTTCGTCGTGACCGGCGGCGCGAAGGGCGCGAGCGTGATCGTGGCATTTCCCTCGGCATCTGTCGTGGCGCCGTCAAAGGGCTGGCGCATGGCCGTCGTCTCGTCCTCGGCGAGGCCGAAACGATAACCATCGAAGCCCGCGATGCTTGTTCCGGCACTCAGCACGGCCTCGCCGTTGACCTCCAATTCGCCGGCCGGCGCGCCGAACAGATAGCGCGCCGCGACATCGATCGCGGGCGGCGCGGCAGGGTCGAGAATATCGGCGGACGAGGTCAGCGCGAAGTCGATCTTCTCTGGCTCGAAATCCTCGACGATAAGGCTTTCTTCCGCCAGCGCCGGCTGCTTGGGATCGGTATGCAGCGCCACCTTCCAGATCCCGCGCATGGCGTTCTCGGGCAACTCGAGCCCGAAGGCGAACCCGCCCGCGCCTTCGTCGGCGACCTGCCGGCGACGGTATTCGACGCCATCCGGGCGGGTGACGATTTCCGTGAGCGTCAGCCCCGTGACGGCCTCGCCTTTGGCGTCACGCACCAGTCCGGTAAAGAATGCGGTCTCGCCGGTCCGGTAGATGCCGCGCTCGGATGTCAGGAACACATCGAGCGGACCGGCAGGCGGCCGGCCGTCGACGCCTCGGTCTGTCAGATCGAAAGGCGACTGGGTGAGATCGAGAAAGACGAAGTCGGAACTGCCGTTTTTCGCGGTCAGCACCGCCGGTCGGTCGCCGCCGGTGCCGCGCAAGAGCCCCGCCGGCAGCCGCGCATGGCCAGCCGCGTCGGTGGTGGCGGAGCCGAGAATCTGATTGTTCGCGGCGACAAGTTCGAGTTCGACGCCGTCGATCGGTGTGGCGCTTCCAAGCGAGCGGGCGAAGACGTGAAAGCCGTCTGCCGCGGCGAAGCTGGTCAGCCCGATGTCACTGACCACGAACCACTGGGTGGCGAAACTGTCCTGATATTGCGGACCGTTCTTCGCCTTGGCGGACAAAATGTAGACGCCCGGCTTGATATCGGGCGCGATCGCCGACACCGGGATCGCCGTCGTCACTTCCTGGTTGGTCTCGCGAGCAACCGTCACGGTTCCCGTCCAGACGTCCTCGCCGCTGCTGCTGGCGACCTCGTCGATCTGCCAGTCGGAGAGCTGGCGCAGGAAGCGTTCGTCGCTGATCGCCCGCGACAAGGCCCGATCGCCGATCCGCTGCAGCCGCGCCTCGATGTCGTCGGTGTTGATCGTCGTCACCGGAATCGTCGCCTCGCCGCCCGCCGGCAGGACATAAGCAGTGGTGGTAAAGCGCACGGACGGATCGCGATCACGCACATAGACGATGGTCTCGACGGATTTCGTCAGTTTCTCTCCGTCAGCGGAGGTAATGCCCGGACGCGCGACGATCCGGTAGCGCTCGCCGTGCTTGACGCCGTCGACGCAGATCTGCGAGCCGCTCGCCGACACCGGCAGCGTCTCGCCGTTCTCCACACGCACATAATCGCCGACATTCTCCGAACTCGTCAGCGCGGTCGACAGCGCGTCCGAGAAATTCAGGCAGATGCGCGGGTTAGCGGCGTTGTTGTCGACGGCATTGTCAACGATCCGGAAGCCATGCTCCGCCACGACGGCGTCGAGGCGCGCGCGCGCGGCGCTTGTTTCCGCGACATCGAGGCTCCGCCGGTACGTCTTGATCGAAAGCTTCCAGTTCTCCGCCGCCTCATAGGCTTGGCCGAGCGCTCGCAGCGCCTCGGCCCGCTCGTCGTCGCCGGGCGCCGTCAAATAGGCGTTGATCGCGCCAAACTCCCGCAGCCGGTCATTGGTTGGCCGCTGGCTATATTGTTCGGGATTATAGGCCAGCGCCGCCTCGGCGATGCCCTGCCAGGCACCATAGGCCAACGGTTCGCGCTTCAGCGCCTCGCGCCAGATGCGGATGGCATCGGGATAGGTCAGCGCCGCCGTGGCGCTTCTGGCAAGATCGTCGACCGTTTGATCGTCATAGGCGGTATCGCGTTCCTCGTCAGCGATTTCGAGGCGCAGGCGCTTGGCTTCGTCGACGGCCGACTGCGGCAGAAAATCCAGTTCCGCCGCTCGCTGCTCGAGGCTGTTCTCATCGGCTGCGGTCGCCACGACGATCTTGCCGGAGACGGCACCCTCGACGGTCCTGAGTTCGCCGATTTCCTCCTTGAGGAAGCACCACTGGCTCTTGGTGTTCAGCGTGAACGCCTTGCAGCGATCGTCGCCCACACAGGCGGCCGTGCAACGGTCGAGATCGACATCCTTCAGTATGTCGTAGTCACGGCCGAAATAATCGGCGCCTTCGGTCGTGATGACGCGCCGCTCGCCTGCCTCCTGAGCATATGACGACGACCCGATGAGGATCGCAAAACCGATCGCGATCCCCGCTACAACTATTGGAAGATTGCCGACGCGAACCATGGGATTCTCCCTGTCAACATCATTCAAGCTTACGACGAAGCAAGGGCGTCCGCCAGCGTATTCGGCGCGCACCGCAGAACGACCTGCGGGCTTTGCCCCTCTACCAAACAAATCGCATTTTAACGACCTGCGACTTTACGTCACCCCTCGCGCGTCATTACCGCTTTATTCAGAAACGCACCGCCATAACCCTATGGGAATCGAGGCGCCCATGCATAGCTCACTTACCAGGAAGATCACCCATGTGCTGATCGGCACGATGATCGTGGCTGCGTCCATCGTGGTCGCCGCCATCGTCTGGATGTCCGTCGAGCACGACAGGCAAGCTGCGGCGAGCTCGATGACCATGGTCGAAGGGGGTGTCGCCGGCATTGGCGAGACACTCGACACGATAGCCATCGACTATTCCTGGTGGCAGGACGCTTGGGACAACGTGCGCACCTTGAACGACGACTGGGTTCTGTCGAACATGGGTGCGGGTGTCACCGAATCGAGCACGATGGATCTTCTGTTGATCGTCCAGCCCGACAAGACGATCAGATATGGCTGGGACACCAACTCCGGCGACACTCCGGATCCCACGGTGCTGCCGCGCGAGGTGATCGAGCAGATGGTCGAGAAGATCAACCTGGTCCCCATTGATGACGTCACACCGGTCCATATGACGGCACGGATTGGCGATTCCGTATACGTGCTGTCGGCGGCAAGGATTTCGCCCGAGGAATTGAGCGGGATCGAGACGAGTGCGTTTCCCATTGGAATATTCGGGTTCGTCTTGAGCGATAAGCGCATTGCCGAGCTCGGGAGAAAGTTCCTGATCGCGGATCTGACCCTTGCGCCGTATCGCGCCTCGCAGATGGCAACCAATGTCTTGCGGGCAGATGACGGCAGGCCGTTGGCTCAGCTCGAATGGTCTCCGTATCAACCTGGCGATCGGCTCCTCCAACAAGCCGCCATTCCCGTCGCCGCCGCTCTTGCCCTCTTCGCCTTGGCCGGCTGGGCTGCCGCCAGAAGCGCTCGCCGGTCGGCCAACGCTCTTGCCGAGAAGGAAGAAGAGGCGTCGCGAGCCGCCCGCCATGACGTGCTGACCGGCCTGCCCAATCGGTTGCTGTTCAGCGAGAAGCTCAACGACCCATTGATTGGAGAAACCTGCGCCAGGGGCGAATGCGCGGCTCTTTTCATCGATCTGGACGGCTTCAAGAACGTCAACGACACCATCGGGCATGCCGGCGGCGACGACCTGATCAAGGCGTTCGCGGAAATGCTTCGGGCGATGCTCCCACCGGACTCCTTCGCCGCGCGTGTCGGTGGTGACGAGTTCAATATTTTGATCGCCTCGCCCGAACCGCGGCAAGCCGCCGAGGACCTCGCCGCCGCGATCATTCATGCGCTGAAAACGGACTTTCAGGTCAACGGAAAATCATTCCGGATTTCGGCGTCGATCGGTTACGCCGTTTCCCGCGACGGCAGCGCATCGCCGGCCGAGATCGTCCGACACGCCGACGTCGCGATGTATGAAGCGAAACGTCGGCAATCGGGCGAACCGGTCCTGTACACGCCGGATTATGAGTCCGACCTCTACAAGAACCACAAGATCGAAGACGCCCTTCGCCATGCGCTTCACGCCGGCGAACTGGAGGTCCATTATCAGCCGATCGTAGCGGCCGGCACCGCCGAAATGAAAGCGGTCGAGGCCCTTGCCCGCTGGAATTCCTCGGATTTCGGCCCTGTATCGCCGGCGATCTTCATTCCGATCGCCGAGCAAACCGGGCTGATCATCGAACTCAGCCAATTCATCTTCCGCCGGGTTTTCGCGGACCTCGCTGCGATTCCGGATTTGCGGGTCAGCGTCAACGTATCGCCAGTGCAATTACGCGATCCGATGTTCGTCGACACGCTTGTCGCCATGACGAGTGACGCAAAAATCCCGCTCGAACGCATTTGTCTCGAATTGACCGAGGGAATTCTGGTCACGCATCCCGAACTCGCGCGACAGAAACTCCTGGCGCTGAAGCAGGCTGGCTTTACCGTGGCCCTCGACGATTTCGGCACCGGTTTTTCGTCGATCGGATATCTCCGTCAACTGCCCTTCGACACGTTGAAGATCGATCGCAGCTTCATTTCCGAAATGACACGAAGTCCGCAGGCCGCCAGTCTCGTTCAATCCATCATCGCGCTTGGAAAGGCGTTGGATCTCAGCGTCGTGGCCGAGGGTGTCGAGACCGCCGACGAGCAACGGCTGTTGCGCCTGACGGGCTGCGACTACCTGCAGGGCTATGCCTTCGGCAAACCGATGCCGATCGGCGAATTGCGGGATCGCTACAAGCTTGGCGCACAGCCGACGCGCCAAACCGCTTAGCTCGAAAACGATCGCGAACTTTACACTGCAAGCCCACCGATCAGCCACCGCGCTTCCGCGATCTCGTCCATGTTGATCGCGTGTCCCGGCTCCGGATAAAGCGTCGCGGTGACCATCGCGCCCCGGCCTCGCAGATGCTCCGCCGTCTCCCGGACCCGCGTCGCTGGAATGAACGGGTCGCGCTCGCTGCAGCCCATGAACACCGGCAGTCCGGCGAGATAGCCTGCGTCCGTCGGCTCCGCCACCGACGGGCCGATCAGCCCGCCGCTGAATCCGAGGACACCCGCCACGCGCCCCGGATGCCGCGCCGCATATTCCAGCGCCAGACAGGCGCCCTGCGAAAACCCCGCCAGCACCACACGCTCGCTGATGAAGCCGGCATCGGCCAGCGCGCCGAGGATCGTATCGATCCGATCGAGCGCGGCCGACAGGAACGGCTCGTTCGCCGCCAGCGGCTCCATGAACGGCCGTGGATACCAGGCCCCGCCCTCGGCCTGCGGCGCCACAAAGGCGATGCCGGGCATGGCGATCGCCTCGCCGAGGCTGAGGATGTCCTCGGCCGTCGCGCCGCGCCCGTGCAGGCAGAGCACGACGCGCGTGGCTTCGGCGAGGGACGCGCCGGTATGGCTGAGCCGTTGCTCCGTCAGCAGCGCGCCGGTTGCCTGTTCCATCATGCTGTTTTCTCCCTGTCTCACCCGAGCGGCTTCAAATTGGCTTCGATCTGCGCCCGCTTCGGCTCCAGGAAAGGCGGCAGCGACAGGCTCTCACCAAGGCTTTCCATCGGCTCGTCGACGGCAAAGCCCGGCCCGTCCGTCGCGATCTCGAAGAGAATGCCGTTCGGCTCACGGAAATACAGCGAGCGGAAGTAATAGCGCTCGACCTCGCCGCTCGACGGCACGTGAAACCCCTTCACCCGCTCGGTCCATTCATGCAATTCCTCGACATCGGCGGCCCGAAACGCCACATGATGCACGCCGCCGGCGCCCTGCCCGGCCCGTGGCAGGTCAGGCTCGACGGCCACATGCAGCTCCGCCGCGGGGCCGCCCTCGCCCATCTCGAAGGCGTGGACGCTCGCCCCGTCCGCCTCGTAGGTCCGCACCTTCCGCATGTTCATGATCTCCGTCAGGATCGGTTCCGTCCGGCCAAGCTCGGGAACCGACATGACGATCGGGCCGAGCCCGCGGATCTGATGCGTCTCAGGCACGCTGCTGCCATCCCAGGGGCTGGAATCGCCCTTGCCGCCATCATCGACCAGCCGCAGGCGCTGGCCTTCCGGGTCCTCGAAGTCGAGCGAGGCCCGGCCGTCGAGATCGCGGATGTCGCCCACCGCGACGCCCGCCTCGCTCAAGCGATCACGCCAGAATGCGAGGCTGTCGCGGCCGGCCACGCGCAGCCCGGTCCGCGAGATCGCGTTGGTGCCTCGCCGTTCCGGCGCCGCCGGAAAATCGAAGAAGGTGATGTCGGTGCCCGGACTGGCCTTTCCGCCGGCATAGAACAGATGGTAGGCGCTGGTATCGTCCTGGTTCACCGTTTTCTTGACCAGACGCAGCCCCAGCACCTCGGTATAAAAGCGCAGATTGCCGGGGGCGTCGGCGGTAATGGCGGTCAGATGGTGAATGCCCTTCAACGCGATGCTCATGGCGGTTGCTCCGTGCGGTTCAAATTCCTCGACGAAATAAGCGGCTTCACGCCCCCGATGAAAAGAGCCCGGTTCGTAACGAATCGTCTCTGTTTTGTGAACAGCCGTTTTCACATCCCGAACGAAGTGCCGGAGCGACACCATGGCTTCCTTTGAACCGACCATGGAAGGTGGTCCGAAGCCGATCACGCCGGATGCCCTCGCGGACGTGATCGCGGCCCGGCAAAAGTCCGGCCGCCTGATTGTCGCCATTGCCGGCTCGCCCGGCTCGGGCAAGAGCACCTTCGTCGAGCGGCTTCGCGACCGCTTGAACGCCGTATCGCCGGGTTCGACCGACATTCTGCCGATGGACGGGTTTCATTTCGACGACGCCGTTCTCGAAGCGCGCGGTGATCGACCGCGCAAGGGCGCGCCGCACACTTTCGACGTCGACGGCCTGGCCGTCATGCTCGACCGGCTGCGGGCCGGCGACGGCCGCGACGTCGCGGTCCCGGTGTTCGACCGGGCGATCGAGATCGCCCGCGCCGGAGCCCGGATCATCGCCGCCTCCGCCCCCATCATCCTCGTCGAGGGCAATTATCTGCTGCTCGACGATCCCGCCTGGGCACCGCTGCGCCAGCGCTTCGACATGACGGTGATGCTCGCCGTGCCGGAGGCGGTTCTGGAAGCCCGCCTGACCGAGCGCTGGGTCGGCTATGGCCTCGAAGGCGCCGCGCTGCGCGACAAGATGGCCGGCAACGACCTGCCGAACATGCGGCTGGTGCTGGAAAAAAGCGTTGCGGCGGATTTCGTGGTGAGGAATGGTTAGGGCTGGTTGAGGTCGCGACCTCGTGGTGGCGAACGGCGCAGGCCTATTCGCGAGGTCCTTTTGGCATCATTCGGCACCCCCCATCGAAGCGTCGTAATCCGACCCGTTCGAGACCTCTAGCGCTCCTTACGGTGCTACCCAAAGTCGAAATTTGCCATAAGTACGCATACACACCGGCGCGGACGAACCCGTAGTTTGCCGCCGCGATCCACGAGGCAAGACGTCAGCTACATCACGAGATGGGACACGAGCGATTAGCCGAAATTGGCCAGTCATCGTTGTGAATCGAAACAAGCGAGGTCCCTTTGTGGTTTGGTGTGAAGGAAATGCCTCGGGGAGCATGCAATGAAGACTATCTTGGTGGCCACTGATTTCTCCGAGCGGTCAGACCGCGCGTTACGGCGCGCCACGCTCCTCGCCAAGCAGTCCGGTGCCCGCTTGTCACTTGTCCATGTCGTTGATGACGATCAGCCGATGCGGATTGTGGACAGCGAGCGAACCGTCGCCAGGCAGCTGCTCCGCGAACAGACCGCCACACTCGAAAACGTGGATGGCGTGGCCTGCAACGCTAGGGTCGTTCTCGCCGACCCTTTCGTCGGTATCATTAGAGCAGCGGAAGAGGACGCGCCGGACCTCCTGGTTATCGGGCCTCATCGCCGACAGGCGCTCCGCGACATATTTGTCGGCACGACGGCGGAACGGACTATTCGGTCAGCGCCATGTCCTGTCCTCATGGCGAACGCGCCGCCGGTCGGTCAGTATCGCCACGTTCTCTTTGCTACGGACCTGTCCGAAGAATTCCGGCACGTGGCTGAGCTTTTCACGGAGCTCGATCCAGCACCGCAAGCGTACTTGTCGGTTCTGCATGTTTTTGAGGCGCACGAACTTCGACTCGCCATGAGCCACACATTGGGAAGAGAAATGAGGAAGAGAATCCTCGCGGAAGCGCAGAGAGAGGCAGAGGGCTCACTTGCGAAAATTGCTCGACACCTTGGGACGCGCTCGAGCGAGCAGCTAGTTCGATATAACGAAACCTCGACCGCGAATGAAATTCTCGCGGCCGCGAAGGAACATTTGTCTGATCTCGTCGTCGTGGCGGCGCGGCGAACCGGACTGGTCAAATTGCTATTGGGTAGCGTCGCTGAAGAGGTCTTGCGCCATGCAGATCGTGACGTGCTCGCGATACCGGGGCGTGATCAAATACATCGTAGCCAAGCGCCGACGAGAACGGAAGCATGATGGCTGTTTTGACGGCTTCTTCGGCAATCATGGCGTTGGAATGGTTCTGGGCGCGGTCGGAAAGGCCACGCAGTTTTCCTCTATGCTCATGCGACTCCCCGCTTCTGTAGAAGTGCATGGAGATTGAGTCAGCGGCCGAAAGCGATCAGATTTTGAGAATCGTTCACTGTCGCGGTTGGAGCGGCCTCACTCATCCCGCTCGGGACCGAGTTCGTGGAGATGGTCTCCGATCCAGATTTTTGGTCGGAATCGATCCTCTCACGACGCATCGACATCGGCCGGCCGCCGGAGCCTAAAACTCGATCCCCACCTGCGCCTTCACGCCGGAGCGGAACGGGTGCTTGATCATCTCCATCTCGGTGACGAGGTCGGCGATCTCGATCAACTCGTCCTTGGCGTTGCGGCCGGTGACGACGACATGTTTCATCGCCGGCTTGCCCTTGAGGAATTCCACGACCTCGGCGATGTCGAGATAGTCGTAGCGGAGGACAATGTTGAGTTCGTCGAGCAGCACTAGTTGGTGCTCGTCGTCCATGATCAGCGCCTTGGCCCGCTCCCACGCGGCCTTGGCGGCGGTGATGTCACGCTGGCGGTCCTGCGTCTCCCAGGTGAAGCCGTCGCCCATCGCGGTCATCGTCACCTGATCGGGAAAATGCTCCAGCACCTTGCGCTCGCCGGTCTCCCACTTGCCCTTGACGAACTGCACGATGGCGACCTTCATGCCGTTGCCGAGCGCCCGGAAAACGAGACCGAAGGCGGCCGTCGACTTGCCCTTGCCCTTGCCGGTATGGACGATCAGCAGGCCCTTCTCGATCGTCTTGGTGGCGAGGATCTTGTCGCGCGCCGCCTTCTTCTTCTTCATCTTCTCGGCATGGCGGGCGTCGAGGTCCTCCTCCGACATTCCGTCCGTGATCTTGGTTCTGTCGGTCATGTTACGCCCTCCGTTTCCGCATCATCCAGCCCGTCCATAACACCCAGCTCGGCGCGGGCCGAGTTTGAGCGCGGCGTCCACAGGCTCCGGTCGATCGCCTCGGCGAGCCTGTCGCTCATCTCGCGATAGGCGTTCGGGTTGTTCTCCAGCATGAACGCGCGAACGTCGTCATCGGCAACGAAGGCCTGATACACCGCGTCGAAATGATGATCGCGCACCGCGCCCGTCGTCGCCGAAAAGGCGAAGAGATAGTCGACCGTCGCGGCGATCTCGAAGGCGCCCTTGTAGCCGTGCCGCATGATGCCGGCGATCCATTTCGGGTTGACGACGCGGGCCCTGACGACCCGGCCGATCTCTTCCTCCAGCGTCCGCACGACCGGCCGCTCGGGCCGGGAATGGTCGTTGTGATAGACGACGGGCCGTGTGCCGGAGACATGCTCCACCGCCGCCGTCATCCCGCCTTCGAACTGGTAATAATCGTCGGAATCCAGAATGTCGTGCTCGCGATTGTCCTGATTCTGGACCACCGCCTCGATGCCGGCAAGCCGCGTCTCGAAACTCGCGCGCTCGGCCTCGCCTTCGGCGTCTGCCCCGTAGGCATAGGAGCCCCAAACGAGATAGCTTTCCGCGAGGTCCGCCTTGTCGTCCCAACCCTTTTCGTCGATCAGCGCCTGCAGCCCCGCCCCGTAGGCGCCGGGCTTCGATCCGAAGATCCGGAAGCCGGCGCGCTTGTCCGCCTCTTCCGGTGACCGTCCGTCCGCCATGAAGGCTTGCCGCTCGGCCGCCATCCGCGCGGCGATCGGGTTGTCAACGGCCTCCTCCTCCAGCGCCCCGATCGCCCGGACCGCCCGGTCGAACAGGGCGATCTGATCCGGAAAGGCGTCGCGGAAGAAGCCGGAAATGCGCAGCGTCACGTCGACCCGTGGCCGCCCAAGTTCGGCGAGCGTCACGATCTCATAGCCGGTGACGCGCCGCGAGGCGCGATCCCAGACCGGCTTCGCCCCGACCAGCGCCAGCGCCTGCGCGATGTCATCGCCGCCGGTGCGCATGTTGGACGTGCCCCAGGCGGTGAGCCCGATCGAACGCGGCCAGTCGCCGTGATCCTGCAAATGTCGGACGACCAGCAGTTCGGCCGACTTCGCACCAAGATGCCAGGCGGCTTCCGTCGGCACGGCGCGGGTGTCGACCGAAAAGAAGTTGCGGCCCGTCGGCAAGACGTCCGCCCGCCCCCGCGTCGGCGCCCCGGACGGTCCCGGCGGCACGAAGCGGCCGGAAAGCCCGGCCACCAGCCCGGCGATCTCGGCCGGCCCCGACCCTGTCACCGCCGGTTTCAGCCGCGCCGTCACATCCGCCATGACGACACCTGTGGATTGCCACTCCGGTTGGGACGCGATTTCGCCCGCGACGAGCTTGGCCGCCAGCAGCTCGATGCGCTCCACCGTATCGCCATTCGTCCGCCACGGGTCTGTGGACAAGCTGTGGAGAACCTGTGGACGCGGCCCCTCCCACGGCGCCGCCATGTCGCAGTCGAGGGGATCGAACGGCGCCCCCTCATCCGCCTCGCTTTGCTCGGCACCTTCTCCCCGCTGGGGAGAAGGATGGCGCGCTTCCACCAACGCCCCAGGCACGGCCGCCATTCCTCGCCCCTTTGGGGAGAGGGTGGCCGCGAAGCGGCCGGGTGAGGGGTCGTTTTCCCCCTGCCCCCCAGCACCCAACACATCCGCCGCGATCGCCCGGTGCAGCGAAGCCTCGCCCGGTTTCGTCCCACGCGGCAGCCGCGCCAGCGCCACGACGAGATCGGTCAACAGCCGTCCCTCCGGCGCCAGTCCGAAGATATGCAGGCCGTCGCGGATCTGCATTTCCTTCAGGTCGCAGAGATAGGCGTCGAGCTTTTCCAGCGCCGTCTCCTCGGCGTCCTTCGCCGCGATCCCGGCGTCGTGGTCGAGGCCGATGTCGCGGACCAGATCGAGGATGCGCCCCTTCAAAAGCGTCAGCCGGCGCGGGTCGGTGCCCGCCGCCTCGTAATATTCGTCGACCAGCGCCTCCAGGTCGCGCAGCGGCCCGTAGGTTTCCGCGCGCGTCAGCGGCGGCGTCAGATGGTCGATGATGACGGCGCTGGTCCGCCGCTTGGCCTGCGTGCCCTCGCCCGGATCGTTGACGATGAACGGATAGAGATGCGGCAGCGGTCCGAATACCGCCTCGGGAAAACAGGCCTCCGAGAGCGCCAGCGCCTTGCCCGGCAGCCATTCGAGATTGCCGTGCTTGCCCATATGGACGACGGCGTCGGCATCATATTCGGTCCTGAGATAGGCATAGAGCGCGAGATAATTGTGCGGCGGCACCAGGTCCGGCGAGTGGTAGGTTTCCTTCGGATCGATATTGTAGCCACGCGCCGGCTGGATGCCGACCAGCGTCTTTCCGAAACGCGCCAGCGGTAACGCGAATGCCGCCTCGCCGCGATGCGTCACCACGAACGGGTCGCTCTCCGGCTCGCCCCAGCGTTCCGTCACCGCCGACCGCACGGCCTCCGGCAGAGAAGCGAAGAAGCGGCGATAGGCCGCGACCGACAGCGTCTCGCGCACCTCCCGCATCGCGGTGCCAGCATTGGTCGGCCCGGCCATCAGATGGTCGATCAGGGCGTTGCCGGTCTCCGGTACGTCCGCCACCGCGTAACCCGCTGCGGCCATCGCCTTGAGAACCTCGATCGTCCCGGCCGGCGTGTCGAGCCCCACTCCGTTGCCGAGCCGCCCGTCCCGGTTGGGATAGTTGGCGAGCAGGATCGCCACCCGCTTTTCCGAAACAGGCTTGCGCCGCAGCCGCGCCCAACGGGCGGCAAGCGCGGCGACGAACGCCACGCGGTCGGCCACCGAGCGGTGCGCGACGATGTCCGTCTCGGTGACCGCGTCCCATTCGCCGGCCGACTTGAAGGCAATGGCCCGCGACAGCACCCGGCCGTCGACCTCCGGCAGCGCAACGCTCATCGCCAGATCACGGGCCGACAACCCTTGCGCGGATGTCGTCCAGCTTTCCGCCGACCCGCTCGCGAGAACCGCCTGCAAGACGACCGCCCCCTGTTCCTCGAGTACGGTTGGCACCCGCTCTCCGCCCGGCGAGGACACCGCGAAGCCGGTCAGATTGACGACGACGTCCGGAGCCCGATCCGCGAACAGCGCCCGCACCGTCTCGATCGACACCGGGTCCTTCAGGCTGGAAACGAAGATCGGCAGCACCTCCAGCCCCCGCGCCGCTAGCGCCCGCGCCAGCGCCTCAACCGGCTCGGTCTGCCCGCTCTGCACCAGCGCCCGGTAGAACACGATGGCGGCGAGGGGCTTTTCCTCCGCTTCGTCAGAGGATAGCGCCTTCGGGAAAGAATGGTCGGAGGAGCGGGATACTCCGGCGCCAATCTCCAGCACCCCCGCTTTCAGGAGCGGTTGCGCCTCGGCCGGCCATTCGTCGCCGCCCAAAATCGCGCCGCAACCCTCCAGGAACTTCCCGGCATTCGCCGCGCCGCCCTCGACCAGATAGCGCCAGAGCCGGTCACGCTCGGCGATCGGAATCGTGGTGTAGCGGTCGAGCCCCTGATCCGGCTTGTCGTCGCCGGGTAAGACGGCGAGCGCGGCTCCGCTCGCCTGCGCGTTGGCGAGCAGCGCGTCCAGCCCGTAGGGCCAGTAGGCCGCGCCGCCGAGCAGCCGCACCACGACGAGCTTGGCGTGGCGCAACGTTCGCTCGACATAGGCGTCGACCGACATCGGATGCTTGAGACGCAAGAGATTGGCGAGCCGCAGCGTCGGGGCCGCATCGCCGAGGCGCCGGGCCGCCGCCGCAAGGCTAGCGATCTCCGTGTCGGCCGCCGACAGCACGACGACATCGGCCGGCGACTGGCCGAGGT
>DRFF01000040.1 GCA_011050685.1 Aurantimonas coralicida | reverse complement strand
GGTCATTGCCTTGACCGCCAAATACCAGGTCATTGCCCTGACCGCCATTGACCAGATCATTGCCGATGTTGCCTTGCACGAAATCGTCGCCCAGATCGCCGAACACCTGATCGTCGCCCAGATCCCCAAATACCTCGTCGTTATCTTTGCCGCCATAAAGGCGGTCGTGGCCGGCAGCGCCGGTAAGGATGTCATCACCCTCGCCGCCGGAAATGATATCGTTTCCGTATCCCCCGCCAAGCTGCTCGGCATCAGCCGTCCCCACCAAAATTATGCTGCTTACGCTGCTCGGACCATACAGCTGCTGAATCGCCTGGATGTCGCCGCTCGAAAGGCCAGCATAATTTCCCTGGATGTATGGATACATGATGGAATCCGGCACATCGGAATGCGACAGCCCGATGGCGTGGCCTATTTCGTGAACAGCAACAGCGAAAAAGTCTATCCCAAAGGAATTTGCCGGTGCCGTCCAGCTTTCCGACAGATCGAAGCCGATCTCACTATGAAGGGTTTGCGTTCCGGAATATTGCCATATTGCCTGAGCCAGCGTGCCGCCGACACCGTCAATACCATCCCAGCCGAGCCGGATATTGGACAGCACCGAATCCACTGTTTCAAGAAAATCGATGTCGGCAATGCTCTCCCAAAGATCAAATGCGAGGCGCACCGCGTCTTGAAACGGTGCTGCGCTGATTATGCCGTCAAAGCTGACCAGGCTGCCGGCCCCAGTCGCGAAGCTCCAGGATACCGTCCCGCCCGCGTAGCCCTGACCTGACGGCCCCCATTTGGTTCCGGTGTAAAGGCTCGCCATCCGCTTGGCTCCTCGGCCGATTAGAAATCATTCGCGCTTCAAGCTTCGGACGATGCCCGAGAACTCGGAGTCTCATATGTCGAACAGCGCGCCTGGTCGCAATTCGACAGGATGGCCAGTATAAACTGGTGCCGGTTAACGACAAATCACTGAAAAAGCAACACTATCCGGTTGTCTGGGACCGAGGCTTTCGCGTCGCACAGCGCCGGTCGCTTGCAAAGCCGCCTTGGATCGATCGGGTTTCTTCGTCGCGGCACAAGCTTCACGTCAACTTGGTCTGGAATGTATACGGTGTGGCTGACTTTGGTTGGCAGCTTAAAGGGATGTGAACTCGACCCAACTCGAGAGGATTGAATGAGTGCGGAGCAACTTGCCGAGCAGATCAAACTAGCGGGCAGGGAACGGCAGGCTTGGTCAGAAGGCCGCCTTGCCTGTCGCCAAGCCGTGACCGATAAGATCAACCCCTTTTTCTTGGGTTCGGCGGAGCACCGGCTTTGGCGTGACGGGTTTGCGCATGAACAGGCTCAGAGGCGGAAGAAACAGCGCGATTTCATACTCGCACCGCTATAAATCGCCGCTCCGCCGATAGTGGCGTCCGGCTTGAAATTGATATTATCCTCGTCCGCTGCGTTCGTGTGGGGAGGGGGTCAGAGATACTCGCACAAGATCCCTAGGATGGGTCCGGCATCTGCCAAGCGGCGATCCAGGGTGCAAATGGTCGCTCCCTCCTCGGCGGCAATGGCGAGATGCAGGGCGTCTCCAGCTCGTAGGCCGAGCGCATATTGATCGGCAAAACGCGCCGCCGTCCTGAAATGCGCGGGGGTGACGGCCAGGCGCCGAAAGGACTGTGTGCACAGCTGGGAGAAGATCGCCAGAATGGCCGCTCGATGCTCAAGCCTCAGCTGCTTGGTTCTGATTTTGATCGACAGCGCGGCGGAAAATTCGGTGACCACCCACTCACTGATGAGGAGAGTTTCCGGATCCTGATCAGCCAGCCAAATCTGCATCCGATCCGTCTGCGCCTCGTTCGTTAACGCCGCGACCAGGACCGAGGTGTCGACGTAAAGACTCAATACCGCTCCTCATCCCGCATCCGGCGAATGAAGGTGCGCGCCGGTTCTTGGGGCGGCAGCTCGCGCGTGAGCTTCTTGAGCGGCATGATGTCGATAGGCTGGCGCGGCACGACATTTGAGGTCAACTTGGCGACGACCTTGCCGCGTCGAAGAATGCGAACGGTGTCCCCGTCAATGACGCGGTCCACGAGTTCGCTAAGTCGGGCCTTTGCTTCCGCCAGATTGATTTCGCTCATAGCGCACCTGAATATGACCATCTAGATGGTCATCTTAATGCGATTTGTGGCCATTCACAAGGCAGACACTCACCGGCAATGTGCTCCTACGTTTCGCTGTCGGAGAGGTTGCGGCCGTCGCCGGATGGCCATTCGGTGAGCAGCGGGATGGCTCGCAAAGGGTTGAAATTCACTTTCTTATATACGATTGAGGACTTGCGTCTTTCAGGTTATGGTGGGCGCGAGTGACCGGAAACGCGTGGGGTGGGTCGTCTACGAGTTCTGCGGGAGTCGCCGTTAATTCCCGTAAAAAAAGCCGCCGGCGGCCAAGTTGAATTCAGCCATTCGTGGCAATAACACGGGGGCGAGCTAAGCCGTACGCGGCGGACATGTCACAGCGTATGCTGGACTAACGGGGTGTCCTTGGGGTTTCGTTCGAATGTTTACGACAGTTTTGTCTCGATTCACTGACGCGCCTCGTCCGGCCCGCCGCTCGGTGGGTCGTATCGCCGCTGAATAAGCCGCGAGCATCAGCAAACCTGAAACCTGGCGCCAGCCGTGAGCGACAAAGCGTCGCCGCTTTTCGGCTTCATGCTCAACAGAGCAAGCTGAACAAGGGACCTTTGTGATGAAATTTCTCATTCTTGCCGCAACCTCATTCTTCCTGGCCTTGCCGGCGATGGCTCAGGAGCAGGTGACGGCCAAATCAGGAGAGGAAGTTCGCGTGGGCTGGATTGGGTCGGTGGGCGAAAATTGTCAGACCAACCCCCTCCCGGCCATAACCCCGGCTGAATTAGCAAAACACGGCCAGATCAGGCTGACCGAGGGCGAGGTCCAGACCGATACTGTTCCCAATTGTCCCGGCATCAAGATTCCGGCGATCGTCGTTTTCTACACCTCTTCCCCGGGTTTTACGGGGACCGACAATTTCGCGCTTTCGACTGGCGAGGGGCAGCCCAGCCGGACCTACACCATCACAGTGCAATAGAATTGCGCACAGCTCCCACGGGGGCTAGCGGTCCGAAGTCTTTGCCGCTCGGGATTTGTGGCTGTGGCCCCAAGTTAGCGACGGGACCGGTGCATAGGCTCCGCGTCTTACGACTTGACGAAGCCGTTGCCCCTCAGGTGAGCCACGATCTCCTCGACAAGGGCTTCCGGTGTCTTGATACTGGCGGCCAGGCGAAGTTCAGGTTCCTCGGGCGGCTCATAGGGACTGTCGATGCCGGTAAAATTCTTGATCCCCCCGGCGCGCGCCTTTTTATATAGGCCCTTGGGATCGCGCTGTTCGGCCACCTGCAGCGGCGTGTCGACAAAAGCCTCGATGAACTCACCAGGCTCGAAGAGTTCGCGGGCCATCTTTCGCTCCGATCGAAACGGTGAAATCAGCGAGGCCAACACGATCAGACCGGCATCCACGAATAATCGAGCGACCTCAGCCACCCGACGAATATTTTCGACGCGATCGCCCTCGGTGAAGCCAAGATCCCGGTTGAGTCCGTGCCGGACATTGTCGCCATCAATGAGATAGGTGTGGCATCCCAGTGCAAATAGCCGGCGTTCAAGGAGATTGGCGATGGTCGATTTGCCGGCGCCGGATAGGCCTGTAAACCAGATTACCGCTGGGCGCTGCCCCAAGGTGCTTCCCCGCACTTCCTTGGATAGCTCGGTCGCCTGCCAATGGATGTTGGACGACCGTCGCAGGGCGAATGCGATCATGCCGGCGCCAACGGTCGAATTGTTCAAACGGTCGATGACGATAAAACCGCCGGTCTGGTGATTTTCCTCATAGGGGTCAAAAGCGATCGGCTCACGAAACGAAAGATTGACGAGAGCCACGTCGTTTAGCGTCAGCGATTTGGCCGCCAGGTGCTGGAACGTATTGACGTCAACGATATGTTTGATTTCGGTGACGCTACCAACGACCGTCTTGCTGGCGATCTTAAACAGATAGAGCCGTCCGGGTACCAAGGGCTCCTGGTTCATCCAGATGAGCCGCGCGGCAAACTGGTCCGCCATTTCCGGGCGGGCGTTCGTGCTGCTCAACATATCGCCGCGGGAAATATCGATCTCATCAGCGAGAACCAACGTCGGCGTCTCGCCGGTCGACGCGCTCTCGCATTCCCCGTCGAAGGTGACGATGGAGCGGATGGTCGAGGTCATCCCGGTCATGGCGACGGCGACGGGATCACCGACGCGGATCTGCCCGCTGGCCACGGTCCCGCTATAGCCGCGAAAGTCGAGATTGGGTCGATTGACCCATTGCACCGGCATGCGGAACGCTCGATCAGGGGAGTCAGGCTCGACGTTAACGGTTTCCAGATGTTCCAGAAGCGTCGGCCCTTGATGCCAGGCGAGATGGTCACCGCGATGGGTGACGTTGTCACCAAAGCGAGCCGACATCGGGATTGCAGTCACGCTGGCAAATGTCAGCTGCTCTGAAACGCTGCGATAATCCTCGACAATGGTGTCGAATACATCCTGAGAATAGCCGACGAGATCGATCTTGTTGACCGCCAGAATCGCATGGCGAATGCCAAGCAGCGAGGCGATGTAGGAGTGCCGCCGCGTCTGGGAGAGAACGCCCTTGCGGGCGTCAACCAGAATGACGGCGAGTTCGGCGGTGGAAGCACCGGTCGCCATATTGCGCGTGTATTGTTCATGGCCCGGGGTGTCGGCGACGATGAACTTGCGTCGATCGGTGGCAAAGAACCGATAGGCGACGTCGATCGTAATCCCCTGCTCGCGCTCGGCCTCGAGGCCGTCGACCAGCAGCGCAAAGTCGATATCGGCGCCGACGGTTCCGTGTCTGGCGGAATCGCGCCCCAGGGTGGCCAGTTGATCCTCGAACAGAAGCTTGGAGTCGTAGAGGAGGCGCCCGATCAAGGTGGACTTGCCGTCGTCGACGCTTCCGCAGGTCAAAAAGCGCAACAGCCCCTTTTTTTCATGGCGCGCGAGATAAGCCGCAAAGGCGGCCGGATCAAATGCGATCTCGTCCATCAGAAATACCCCTCACGCTTCTTCTTTTCCATGGAATCGGCGCCATCGTGGTCGATCAAACGGCCGGAACGCTCGGAGCTGCGGGCCAGCAGCATCTCGTAGACGATTTCGCGGAGGGTGGCGGCGGCGGACTCGATCGCGGCAGTGAGGGGATAGCAGCCGAGCGTGCGAAACCGAATACGCCGCTTGATGGGCTTTTCGCCTGGCGCAAGCGGCAGCCGATCATCGTCGACCATGATCAACTGCCCGTCCCGCTCGACGACAGGCCGTTCCTTGGCGAAATACAGAGGAACGATGGGGATTTCTTCCGCCAGAATATACTGCCAGATATCCAGCTCCGTCCAGTTCGACAGGGGAAATACGCGAACTGATTCGCCCTTCCGGATGCGCCCATTATAGAGGTTCCAGAGTTCCGGCCGTTGGTTCTTCGGGTCCCAGCCGTGGCTCTGGGAGCGAAAGGAGAAGATCCGTTCCTTGGCACGGCTTTTTTCTTCATCGCGGCGCGCGCCGCCAAAGGCGGCATCGAAGCCGTGTTCGTTCAACGCCGCCTTTAGCGCATCGGTCTTCATCACGCCGGTATAGGCCGATGCGCCGTGGGTGAACGGCGTGATATTCTGGGCGATACCGTCTTCGTTCCGCCTGACGATGAGGTTCAGGCCAAGCTGGGCTATCGTCTCGTCCCGGAACTGGATCATCTCCTTGAACTTCCAGCCCGTGTCGACATGAAGAAGCGGAAAGGGCGGGTTGGATGGATAGAACGCCTTGCGGGCGAGATGCAGCATCACCGAGGAATCCTTGCCGATGGAATAGAGCATCACCGGCTGACGGAACTCGGCCACCACCTCGCGCAGGATGTGGATCGACTCGGCTTCCAGACGCCGCAGATGTGTCCAGGAGGCCTCTTGCGCCATGTCGTGGTCCTGCATTTGCTTTGTAGGGGAGGGATAGCGGTCAGGAACCGGTCCGTGTCAAGCTTGGGGTTTGTCGTGCCGAACGGCATAACCCCGCCGCCGCTTGCGACCGGCAAGGTCGGCGAGGGAGTCGAGCGCTTCCTCGGGTGACCGGTGGAGATCGGTTCGGGCGCGGCCGCGCGTGCCGATGCGGCCCCATCGCCGAACCAGGCACCAGGTTCCGAAGAGGTCGCGCTCGACCACCATCTCATAAAAGCGAAAACGGTTGCGAGCCGCCTCTCGGCTTTCAAGCTGAAGTCGGTTCGGAAACAGATCCATCTGGATGTCGTGCTGGTCCAAAGTGAGCTCCGCGGTCTAGGATCGACCGGCTTGATCTTATTGCGTTCGCCGTCATCTCACGCCCACTCCCTCCTTGGGATGCGCTCGGGCGAGCACATTTGGCGGTCCCGCAACAGGCATTATAACGCTCCTTCGAACAATGGACCAGCAGAGGGGTGCCGTGCTGAATGGCCTTTGTTTAACACCGGGTGGAGCTGCCATGACGGACAATGCTCATGAGCGCATGGCGATCTGCATCACCGTGTTTAGTCCTGACAACGATCTTTTCAACGATCTGCTTGCCGCGATTGATCCTTCGTTTCTGGTCATCCTGCATATCGACGGCCCGACAGGCGAGGCGATCCGCGCCGACCAACTGGCGGCCCTGACGGCCACCGGGCGCTACCGGATCCTCCAGGCGCCATGCAATCGCGGGATCGGCGCCGCCCTCAACCGGATGCTAGCGGAAACGCGGGAACAGGGACGCGAATGGGTTCTGTTCTTCGATCAGGACAGCGCACCCGCGCCGGATCTTCCGGAAAAATTGCTGGCGGCATTTTCCTTTTTGCGGAAGGCCGGGCATCACCCAGCGGTCGTCGGGCCGACACCGATTGCCGATGAAGGCCAGACGTCAAAGTCACCCAGCTATAGGGAGCGTTCGCTTTCCTCGTCCAGCGACCGGTATCGTGCCGTCGATTATGTGATTACGTCGGGTAGCCTGATCAGGCTGTCGGCGCTTGATGATGTCGGGCTGTTTCGGGAGGAATATCGCATGGACGCCATCGATACCGAATGGTGTTTTCGGGCCTGGGCCGCCGGCTATTCGGTCTGGCATGTTCGTGATGTGACGATGCGGCATCGCGTTGGCGAGGGTGTCATCCAGTTCGGCCCGATCCGGTTTCCGCGGCAAAGCCGCTCGCGGATGCAAAGCTACGCCCGCAACCAGTTTCATCTGCTGCGTCTTGGCCATGTTCCCTTGGGCTGGAAGCTGCGCACGGTAGTCTATGTTCCGCTCCAGATCGCGGTGTTCATAATGCAGACGCCGGGCCACCGGGTTCGATTTGCGGGCAGGATGCTGCGATCACTTTGGGACGGTTTGTCGGGTCGTTTGGGCCAAACCGCGGCACGTGACAGGCAAAGAGACTGACATGGCCCTTGATCGTCAGTCGCGCGCTGACCCCAACGTCCAAACGCCAATAGCCGTCTTTGTGCACGTGCATTATCCGGATGTGTGGGAGGAGATGGCGATCTGGATCGAGCGGGCCATCGCCAGGCCATTCCATCTTGTTCTGACCACATCGGAAGAAGGCAATAATTTGCCGATTCCAGGCGGAACATTCCTTGTGTCGCAGAGAGTGATAACCTGCACCAACCGCGGACGTGATATCCGGCCCTTCCTGCGGGCGCTCCGCGCTCCGATCGACTATGAAATCGGCCTGAAGCTGCATACGAAGCGTTCGGCGCATCGCCTCGATGGGGCGGATTGGGGGCGGATGCTGGTCCAGTCTCTTCTTCCCGATAGGAGAACGACCGACCAGATTGTCGAACAAATGTCCCGGGACAGGCGCCTTGTCATGGTCGCACCTGATGGGATGCTGGTTTCCCTTGACCGATGGATGCAAGGCAATCGGGAGCCCATGAACCGCACCGCGGAGCGTTTGGGTCTGGATATTTCAATGACCGGTCACCAGACACCGGTCTTTTGCGCAGGGTCGATGTTCTGGTTTCGGCGCGAAGCATTCGCTTTACTGGAAGCCAGCGATCTCGATCCTCTGTTCGAGGAGGAAGTCGGGCAAGTTGACGGCACGACGGCGCATGCATTGGAACGATTGTTTGCACCGATCGCCGAAAAGTCCGGTGGAGTGATTACGACGATGAAGGGGGTCGTTATGTCGGACACCGGAATGCCGTCCGATCATTTGCGTTCCTTGTCACGTCAATTGGCCGATCAGCCGAATGCTTTTCTTCGTCCGCTTCCTCGATTGATACGCTGGGTTTTCACCATTCCTGGCGTACGAGCTCTTTACCGGGCCGTTCCGGTAAGTTGGCGGCGTCTTATCCGCCGCTGGTTTCGCCCATGAGCAAAGGGGCGGTGCCTCCCTTCAGACTCCTGATCCCTGATGGCGACGGATTGTCAGTGTCCGTTCCAAAAAGAGGTGAGTGATTTCAGTTGGTTATGATTCTGTCGGATTGCTTGGATTCGACGGAGATCACGATGCCCTGGACTGAAATCACCCGAGTTCACTATGAGCGGCGTTGTCCGCGCTACGCAAGCGATC
>DRFF01000039.1 GCA_011050685.1 Aurantimonas coralicida | reverse complement strand
TCTCATACCGAAACGTAGAACGATCAGTTCATTCTCTCATGGATGCCTCGTAACCGAAAAGGAAATCGGCACGAAACTCCACGCAGACTGACCGCCGCCCACGCTTCTCTTTCTTCTCAATATCAAATTGTCAAAGAGCACGGCATGACCAAAGCCACAACGCCGGGAACAGCAAGCGAAAACTTGCCGTACCCTTGAGAGGGTCGCTGCATTAGCGGCACTCGAAAAGATAGGACGAAGGCGGCACAAAACCGAACCGGTCAGAACATTTTGTTCGTACCGGCTCTTGGCGGCCCGTTCAGGTCACCCCGGCGCCACCGCCGTCGTCGATGACCGGCATATAGGCGATCGCTGATCCGCCTGTCAACGCCGGTCGTCGCAAAAAATTCAAAAAGCCCACGGCGGCTGCCTGGCGCCAGCGCCGCGCGGCGCACAAAGGCGCTCGGCGCGGTGCTCCTCCGGTTTGGAATGTCATCCGCCGAAGCGCCGGCGGTTGCCTCGTGCGTGTAGGGCCTGAACCGCAGCGGCGGATCGAGGCGCGGACAGCCATCCACCCTTGAGCCCACATGGTCGAGACGCTATTGCCGGCGGGCGGGAGTTTTCCAAGGCGCGCTGCATCGACGATGGACCTCGGTCGATATTTCGCCACCTTGTACGCGCAAACGCGATGAACAAATGACGACGGGGGACAGACTGCTTGCGATATGACAGGCCGGCTTTTGGGGACGAGCCGCCGCTGGTAGCCGATCGGCGTCGCCGACCGGACCGGCGGCAGGTGTCGGCGCGCTGGCTGGCCGGTACGCTGTTGACAGGCCTCACCTCGACCGCCTTGATGGGCATCGCCCTCTCCGCGGCGCTCGACGGTCACCGCGGCGCCGCGCGGCCCGCCGGCCTCGCGGCGCTGGTCTTCAACAAGACGCTCACCGAGAAAGGTGAACGCGTCGTTGCGACCGCAATCCCGGTCGCCCGCAGCCGCCAGATCATCGAGCTGTCGACCATGAGCAAGGAGGGTGATCGCGAGGTCATCCGCACCCTGCCCTTCGGCTACGTCAACATGCTGCTTGGCGCGCGCTATCAGGCCGGCGCCGACTATCCGAGCTTCGATCCGTTGAAAATCTTCGCCGACGCCGCGGAGGGCGGGGCGGGCGTGGACGCGGAGCCTGCCCAGATTTATGGCGCGCGGGTGGAATCGGAGGTGCAACTCAAGGTCCAGTCCTTCGATTATAACGAGGCCGCCTATGAACGCATCGACGCCCTCACCGCCGCCAATGCGGAGCAGCTTGTGCGCTCGGTCGCGCCGAGCCTGTCCTACCGGCCAGTCCAGGTCGCGTCGCTGGCGACCGTCGACCCGATGCGCTTCAATCTGACCAGCGACGCCGCCGACTACGAGCCGGGCTCCGCGTTCCGCGTGGTCGAGGAAAACGTCTCGCTGGCAACCTCCGACACGGACGACACGCTCCCGCGCTTCCACGAGGAAGTCATCCCGTTGCGCGAGACGACGAAGATTGCCGACATTCTCGATGCCAATGGACGCGCAGATGCCGAGGCTGACGCCGCGGTGGAGGCGTTGGTTGGACTTCTGAAATCCGACGAACTGAAAGCCGGTGACGCCTTGCGGGTCGGTATCGTCACGAGCGATGATCGCGCGCGGGTCGTGCGGCTTTCGGCCTACCGCGGCAGCCGGCATCTTGCCACCGCCGCCGAGACCGAGGATGGCCCCTTCGCGGCGGCGGCGGCGCCGGAAATGGGCGAATCGGTTGCAGATGCCTTCAATGAGAACGAAAACGAGGCGCCGCTGCGCGCCGACATGCCCAGCGTCTATGATGGCGTCTACCAGGCGGCGCTTTCCTATGGTCTGAACAGCCGGCTTTGCCGTCAATTGGTGAGCATGCTCGCTTCGGAGGTCGACCTCCAGGCTCGGCTGAGCCCGACCGATCGACTGGCCGTGTTCTATTCCCTGGAAGAAGGCGAAGAAGACGCAACCGACAAATCAGAGATCCTGTTCGTCGAGGTCCGCTTCGGCGACACCACGAAGCGCTTCTACCGGTTTCGACCGAACGACGCCGACAGTGCCGACTATTTCGATGCGGAAGGCCGCAGCGCCAAACAGTTCCTGTTGCGCAATCCCGTGCCAAACGGCCGCTTCACATCGAGTTTTTCTCCCAATCGCAAGCATCCGGTGCTCGGCTATGTGCGTCCGCATTGGGGGGTCGACTGGGCGGCGCCGCGCGGCACGCCGATTCTCGCCTCCGGCAACGGAGTCGTCGAAAAGGCCGGCTGGTCCAGCGGCTATGGCCGCCAGACCATCATCCGTCATGCCAATGGCTACGAGACCTCCTATTCGCACCAGAACGCCATCGCCAAGGGCGTCAAGGCGGGCGCCAAAGTGCGCCAAGGGCAGGTGATCGGCTATGTGGGCTCGACCGGCCTGTCGACCGGCAACCATCTTCACTATGAATTGTCGGTCAACGACAAGAAGGTCGATCCGATGCGCATCAAGCTGCCCTCGGGTCGCGCGCTGAAGGGCGCCGAACTCGACACCTTCGAGCGGGAACGCGACCGCATCGACAATTTGTTGCGCGAGCGCGTCGAGTCGCCGCTGGTCGCCAGTCGCTGACCATCGGAGATGGCGTCGCGTCCGCGCGACGCGAGAACCCGTCAAAGCCGCTGAGTCCTAATCGCCCCGCGCCGACGCGCTGGAGCAACTCCCGACCAAGTGGACGGGACGCCAGTGATACCTCAGGCGAAGGTCCGGTAGGGAGCGAAACGGCTTTCCTGCACCATCCGCCAGCGCCGTGAGGTCGACAGCACGGTCTCGTTCGCGTCGCCGCTTCGCCCCAGCAGTCCGACATCTGCGAGAATATGGCCGTCATGCGCGGCCATGGAGCGGTTGAGAAGTTCGGCACTCTTCATGGCCCGGCCGGCGGTCTTGGTCTTGATACCGGTCTTCAATCCAAACATGTCGCACCCCTACGCTTGTCTGCAGATACCATTTTACTGTGCGACAATTCGTTTGATTAGTCCAGCGACAAGTTTTAAACCGATCGGTGAGAAAAACTCGTCAAATCTCTCTAGCAGGATCCGTCCAATGCCCCTGATTGACGTCGACCTCGTCCGAACCTTCGTCGCGATCTGCGAAACCGGCAGCTTCTCAAAAGCCGCGCAGCACGTCGCTCGCACGCCTTCGGCCGTCAGCCTGCAGATGAAAAAGCTCGAGGCGCTTCTGGGCCGCGAGCTTTTCGTGCGGGAGGGTCGCTCAGTCGGCCTCAGCGGCGACGGCGAGGCGTTTCTGGGCTATGCGCGCCGCCTGATGCAGCTCAACGAGGAGGCGGTCTCGCGCTTTCGCGCGCCCGCCATGGAGGGTCGAGTGGCGTTCGGCGCCCCGGACGACATCGGCTATATCGCGATTCCGCAGATTCTGAAGCGCTTCGCCTCGACCCATCCCCATGTCGAAGTCGACGTGAAGCTCAAGTCCAGCGACGAACTGCGCCGGCTTTGCGATACCGGCGCGCTCGATCTCGCGGTGCTGTGCTGTTCGGATTACGGCAAGCGGGACGTTCGGATCGTTCACACCGAAAATCTCGTCTGGATCGGGCTCAAGCACGGTCAAGCCGTCAGCAAGAACCCGCTGCCGCTGGCTCTCGCAACCCGGGGCTGTGCCTGGCGAGCCAGCGCCCTCGCTGCGCTCGACGCGGCTCACATCGGTTACCGGATCGCCTATTCGAGCGAACACTCGCAAGGACAGATCGCCGCGGTTCTCGCCGATCTGGCGATCGCGCCACTTCCCGAAAGCCATGTCTCCGCGTCGCTGCGCCAATTAGGCGAAGCCGACGGACTGCCGCCGCTGCGCCAATATGAAGTGGCGCTGATGAAGCGGAAAGGCTGCGGCAAGATCGCCGACGCGCTCGCCGAGCATGTCACCGAAAGCTTCGCCGACCTTCGTCCCTCCCTGAGCCTCGCCCTCGCCTGAACAGGGTGTGGCCGGGCCGGGGGACGTCATGGTCCCTGGCGCCTTCTCATGTGCGGCAGCGACCGGCCATCATCCCTTGCGATCAACCGGCGCTCTCGACGCGCGACTGCGCCCGCCAGAGGTCGATATCGCCCTCGCCGGCGTGACGATCGATCTCGGCAAGTTCGGTCTCGGAGAAGTCGAGCCGTTTCAGGGCGTCGAGCGAATCGTCGAGCTGCGCGACGGTGCGCGCTCCCACCAGCGCCGACGTGACCTCCGGCCGCCGCAGCACCCAGGCGATCGCCATCTGCGCAAGGCTCTGTCCCCGGGCCTCGGCGATCGCGGTGAGGGCGCGAATTCGTTCGATGTTCGCGGTGCTGAGCATCTCGGTCTTGAAGGAGCGTTCGCGCGCCGCACGCGAATCGCTCGGAACGCCCTCCAGATATTTTCGGGTCAAAAGCCCCTGGGCCAATGGCGAAAATGCGATGCAGCCGATGCCCCGCTCGCCGAGGGTTGTCAGGAGCCCGTCCTCGACCCACCGGTTGAGCATCGAATAGGACGGCTGGTGGATGATGAAGGGCGTGCCCTGCTCCTTCAGGATCGCGTAGGCCTGCCGCGTCAGCTCCGGCGAATAGGACGAAATGCCGACATAGAGCGCCCGCCCGGACCGCACGATGTGATCCAGGGCGCCCATCGTCTCCTCGAGCGGCGTCTCGGGGTCCGGCCGGTGATGGTAGAAGATGTCGAGATAGTCCAGCCCCATGCGCTTCAGGCTCTGGTCGCAGGAGGCAATCAGATATTTGCGCGAGCCGAAATTGCCGTAGGGACCGGGCCACATGTCGTAACCGGCCTTGGAGGAGATGATCAACTCGTCCCGGTAGGGCCGGAAATCCATCTCCATCCAGCGGCCGAAATTCTCCTCGGCGGAGCCGTAGGGCGGGCCGTAATTATTCGCCAGATCGAAATGCGTGACGCCCCGGTCGAACGCCCGCCGCAGGATCGCCCGTCCGGTCTCGAAGACGTCGGTGCCGCCGAAATTCTGCCAAAGGCCGAGCGAAATGGCCGGCAGTTTCAGACCAGAGCGCCCAACCCGGCGATAAGGGATGGCGTCGTAACGATTGGCCTCGGCGAGGTAGGGCATGCAGCGGACCTTTTTGGCGAACCAGGAGTGTTTCCCGGTATAGGCGGTCGCGCGGTGCGAGAAAAGAGCGAGGGGACGCCGGCTCGTTCGACGTCTTCGACCTAATGCGCCTATTTGCAGTAGGTCGAGCCATTTCGCCGCGCGGCGATATCGAGATGGAAATGCGTCGCATGGTCGGCATCGGTGCCGGGGCCGAGCACTGTTTTGAACGGCCCGCAGGCGCCCTCGCGGATCGCGCGTTGAAACCGCGCTTCCGGTGAGCCCGGCTTCTGCGTCTCGACACCGATCCTCGTGCCATCTTTGAAGGCGAAAGCCGCGATATCGACGGCGCTGCCGCGCGCATGTTCGGAAATTCCGTTTTCGGATGCGCGGTTGCGGCAGACATAGGTGGAGGCATGCCGGAATTCGGCGAGTTTTTCGGCCGGAAAACTTGCCTTTGCCGCCGGAACGACGCTGTCTGTCATCCACCGGTCGAGGGCAAGCGCCGATCGACAGAGGAGCTGGGTGTCGGACGAAATCGCAACGCCGCTGGAAAGCCGTTCGATATTGACCGGCCGCAGGACGCCGCAGGCGCCGTCGCTGATGCTCTCACCAATGGTGAAAAGAACACCGCGCTTGTCAAGTTCCGCCTCGCACATCCTGGCGTCTTCGATGGCCGCGGCAGCCAGGACGGCGGCGGCCGGCGTGATCGCCGCTTCGCGCGCGTTCGAAGGATCGGGGGCATTCGAGACCTTGGCGAGGTTCCCCATCTCCGGAACGACCGGCCTGACGGTCGCTGGCGCGGCCTTCTCCGGCGCAACCGATGACGCCGTGTGAGGCACCGCTTCTGGCCGTGGCGTGGGCGTGGGAACAACGTCGAGGGGCTCTTCGGATGCCGCGATGCCGGCAGCCGGCGCGCGGCTTTCGGTCTTGCGATTGCGCACCCCACCGCTTTTGCCGTCGATGCCATGCGCATCCGGTCCAGCGGGCTCTTTGCGAAGCTCCCCCTCCGCCGGCTTCAAGGATATTCCGTCCCGCGCCCCCGCCGCCGCGTCCGGTCGCGCCTCAGGCCGCGGCGGTGCATTGTCCGGCGTCTGTGCCATAGCGGGCGCCGGAGCCAGCCAGGCGGCCGCGACGCAGCAGCCGAGGAAGACCGCCGCGCGGCGCGCCGCGCCCCTCACCCGGTGAACTCGACGACCGTCTGCCCCGGCTCGACCAGCTTGGCCAGCGCCTCGGCGTCCCAGTTGGTCAGCCGCACACAGCCATTACTGTTGGTCTTGCCGATTTTCGAGGGCTCGGCTGTGCCGTGAATACCGTAACTGGGCTTCGACAAGTCGATCCACATCGAGCCAACTGGGCCGTTCGGCCCCGGCGGAAGGGTCAGCGGTTCGGCATTTTCGCCCTGCTGGAAGTTGATCTTCGGGTTATAACTATAGGTCGGGTCAGAGGCCAGAGCGTTGACCTTCATGGTGCCCGACGGCGAGGGCGTCGCGGTCGATCCGATCGTCGCCGGGTTAGCGAGCACGATCTCGCCGTCGTGGTCGTAGGCCACGAGACGGCCGGCCGTCTTGTCGACCACGATCCGGGCCACCTTGGTCGTCGGCGCCTTCCCGGGATCGGCGACGAGAATCGTCGTGCCCGCCTTTGAAAAATCGGCACCCGGATTGAGCGCCCTGAGAAGATTCTCGTCCATGTGAAATTTTTCGGCCAGCATTTCGGCAGCATCATGGTAGCCGAGCCATTCCATCTCGGCGCGCTGTCCGTAATCCTCCGGGATCGCCTCAACGTAGCGCCCTGCGACGTCCTCCGCCGTTATCGCGTAGGTCTGCATGGCCTCGCCTTCGTCGACGGCGAGGACGGTCCAAAGGTCGGCATCAGGTTCACCATCCACCGGCAGACCGCGCATCATTTCGTAGGCTCTGACAGCCTTGCGGGTGTTGTCTCCGAAGAATCCGTCGATGACACCCGGCGAGGCATGCGTACGGCCGAGCAACACTTGAATGCGGATGAGAAACGGATCAGGCGCCACCTGCTGATCGGCGTTTTCAAGGCCGGCTTCGTCGGGAATATCGGTTGAAAAGGACGGTGTCTCGACGACCATGCCGGGCTCGCCGGTCACTTCCACCACCGGTGGAGCTGCGGTGTCGACGCCATCGGCCGCCGCGTCGGCAGCGCCATGATCAGCAGGCGGCACAATGGCGGGCGTCTCGCCGGCCGGCAGTGATTGGGCTTCCGGCAAGGGCGGATCGGACTTCGCGCTCGCCGCAACGGCCTTGGCGTCCGTCTGACGAGACTGCCAATCCATGAATGTCGCGGCCTCGATCGCTTCCTTCGAAAGCGAAACGGGGGCGGCGATAGACGTGGGTGTCGAAAGAAACGCCAGTATTCCGCTGGCGGCGGCGATCGAAAGAATTTTCATAAAAGGCCTCGCATCTCGAGTGATCCAAGTCCGTACAACGCAAAAGGGGAGCCCGAAGGCTCCCCAATATCGATAAACTTCCCCGGTATGGCTAATGAGCCGTAAATATCGATCCCGCCGTCCGACTATTCCACGAACTCCACCGTGACGCCCGGCTTGACCATCTTGGCAAGCTCGGTGGCATCCCAGTTGGTCAGGCGCACACAGCCATTGCTGTTGGTCTTGCCGATCTTGGAAGGCTCGGGCGTGCCGTGGATGCCATAGGTCGGCTTCGACAAAGCGATCCAGATCGAGCCGACCGGGCCGTTCGGTCCCGGCTGGATCGTCAGCACCTTGTCGTTGTCGCCCTGTTTGAAGTTGATCTTCGGGTTATAGGTGTAGTTCGGGTCGAAGGCGATGCGGTTCACCTGGACGGTGCCCGAGGGCGACGGCGTCTGGGTCGAGCCGATTGTCGACGGATAGGCCGTGATCAACGTGCCGTCGGCGGCGTAGACGCGGACCTGCTCGCGGCCCTTGTCGGCGATGATTCTGGCAACGTCCTGCTTCACCGGCTCGCCGATCGCGGCGACCTTGATCCGCGTGCCCGGACGGCTGAAGTCGGCGCCGGGGTTGATCTCGCGCAGATAGGCCTCGTCCATGTGGAATTTCTCGGCGATCTTCTCGGACGGCCGCTCGAAGCTCATCGCCGGCAACTGTGCCTTTTCCCCGTAATCGGAGGGGATCGACGCTACGAAGGGGCCGCCGACGTCGTCGGCGGTCAACTCGTAGGTAGTGATGGCCGGACCGCCGGTCGCGTCGAGTTCCTCGGCCAACGCCTGGGCGTCGCCGGTGGGAAGGGTGCGACCAAATTTTTCCTGATAGGCGGCCACCGCCTTATCGACATTGGAGCCCATGCGCCCATCGATCACGCCGGGCGACGTGCCGGCCCTGTCGAGCAAGATCTGCAGGGCCGCGATTTCGGCCTTGGCGTTCTTGCCCTTGGGCGTCGCCACCTTGGGGGCCGGATCGCTCTCCTGGACCGTCTGCCCCTCCGGCTGAACGATCGGCGCGCCCGGCTCCGGCAGCGGCTCGGAAGACGGAATCGTGTCCGGCAGCGCGGCATCCCTCTGCGGCTCGACGACCGCATCTGCAGGCGCTGATGGGGGCAGTTCCGCTTCGCGGCGCGGCTCGGCGGCCGGTTGGTCGGGCGCGGGCAATGGCGCGGCGATCACCGGGGCATCGAAACCCGGGCCGCTACGGGGCTCTGTATGGTACGGGTCCGCCGAGCGTGGACGAACTATCGAAGGCTCTACGGGGACCGACTCGACGATGACGCCCGGAGGAGCGATGTCGACCCGCCCTTCGAGCGTAACCCCCGGCGGCGGTGGCCCATCGATAATCGCGCCACGGCGGTCCTCGAAGCGCTGACGGCGTTCCTGGAACTGCTGGCGGCGCGGCTGCTCCACGCCGATGATGCGGCCATAGGCATCGACCATGACGCGCCGACCCATCTCGTCGATGTACACTTCGGCGACGTTGTCGTCGTAGATCTCGACGTTTGGATCGTAATATTGCGCCAGCCGCACGCCTTCATCGACCCGCCTCGCGGGATCGGCGGTCTGCGCCAAGGCCGCCGTCGCGCCGAATGACAGCACGAGCGCCGGAAGATACAACCGCGCGATTACACTCATCTTCACCTCTCCACCAAAGCCGGTGACCCGGACGCCTCGATCAGCCTGCGAAAACGCTTCCTCGCTGAGGCAAGCGGATTTCGTGGCAGCTTGACGACCGGTCCTGACCGTATTGCCATAGCGAATGGCAGATGAACCGGACATGAAAATGGCGGTTTTGCTTCTTTTTTCGGTCTTAATCGGCTGATCCAGCCTCGCGACAGCGCCAGATGCGCCCGAACGGCACCCCGCGGCAAGCCCGCCTTCCGACGACCCGACCGCCTCCTCGCCCGCCGCCGAATGCGGCCCGGTGGAACACGAGGGGTCCGCAACCCGTTGATGGGGCAACCGAAACGGATCGGAGAAGCAGCATGTCATCGACGGAAGGACGGACTATCATGGGCGACGAGGCCACGGGCGGTGTTGGCGTCGACAATATCGAGGCGAGCCGCGTCTCGGGGACCGAAGTCTACAACACCGACGGTCATCATCTGGGTCATATCCATGACCTCGTGCTCGGCAAGCGCGATGGGCGGGTGAAATACGCGATCATGTCGTTTGGCGGCTTTCTGGGGATCGGCGAGGAATTTCATCCCCTGCCTTGGCAGGTGCTGAAATATGACGAGCGGCAAGGTGGCTATGTCGTTGGCATCACCCGCGATCAACTCGAGGGCGCGCCGCGTTATGCCGCGGGCGCCACGCCAAGTTGGGGCGACCCGGACTACGGCCGCAGCATCGACGACTATTATCGCCCGGCCTACATCTGACCGGTGGGAATAAGGGCCCAATGAAAAAGGGCGGCCTCGCGGCCGCCCTTTTTCGTTCGTTATCGCACTTGTCAGGCGGCCGCCCGGTCGCCAGCGGCGTTTGCTTTCGAGCCGACCACATGGAAAATCAGGTGATCGGTCCCGCCGGTGATCTTCACCGTGCTCTCGTCGCGAACCTCGCCGAGCAGGATCTTCTCGGCCAGCGGGTCCTGCACCTCGCGCTGGATCACCCGCTTCAGGGGTCGAGCGCCGTAGGCCGGATCGTAGCCCTTCTCCGCCAGCCAGGCCCGTCCGCTCTCGTCGAGCTCGATCTGGATCTTGCGATCGACGAGCAGCTTTTCGAGCCGTGCCATCTGGATGTCGACGATCGCGCCCATCTCCGAGCGGTGCAGACGGTGGAAGAGGATGATCTCGTCCACCCGGTTGAGGAACTCCGGCCGGAAGGAGGCCTGCACCACGGCCATGACCTGTTCGCGCGCCGCTTCGGCGTCCTCGTCGTCCTTGAGCGCGACCAGATATTCCGCCCCGAGGTTGGATGTCATGATGATCATGGTGTTGCGGAAGTCGACCGTCCGCCCCTGCCCGTCCGTCAGGCGCCCATCGTCGAGCACCTGCAGCAGGACATTGAAGACGTCCGGGTGGGCCTTTTCGATTTCGTCGAACAGGACGACCTGATAGGGCCGGCGCCGCACCGCCTCGGTGAGCGATCCGCCCTCCTCGTAGCCGACATAGCCCGGAGGCGCGCCGATCAGCCGCGCGACCGAATGCTTCTCCATGAACTCTGACATGTCGAGCCGGACCATCGCCGTCTCGTCGTCGAACAGGAAGGAAGCAAGCGCCTTGGTCAGCTCGGTCTTGCCGACACCGGTGGGGCCGAGGAAGATGAACGAGCCGATCGGTCGGTTGGAGTCCTGCAGGCCGGCGCGCGCCCGACGCACCGCCTTGGAGACCGCCTGCACCGCCTCGCCCTGACCAACGACCCGCTTTTGCAGCGCGTCTTCCATCCGCAGCAGCTTGTCGCGCTCGCCCTCCAGCATCCGATCGACCGGGATACCGGTCCAACGCGAAATCACCTGCGCGATGTGGTCGGCGGTCACCGTCTCCTCGACCATCGCGTCGGCGTTGACCGTCGTATCGACGGCCTCGGCCTGCTTCAGTTCCTCTTCGAGCTTCGGGATTTCGCCATAGGCGAGTTCGCCCGCCCGCTGGAATTCGCCGCGCCGCTGGGCGATGGCGAGTTCGTTGCGGGCCTCGTCGAGTTGGCGTTTCAGATCCGCGGCCAGGCCCAGCTTGGATTTTTCCGCCTGCCAGGCGCTGGTGATACGACCGGATTCTTCCTCCAGATTGGCGATCTCCGAATCCAGCCGCTCCAGCCGATCCCGCGCCGCCTCGTCGGTCTCCTTGCGCAACGCCTCGCGCTCGATCTTCAGCTGCATGACACGCCGATCGATCTCATCGAGCGCTTCGGGCTTGGTATCCACCTGCATGCGCAGCCGCGCCGCGCCTTCGTCGACAAGGTCGATCGCCTTGTCCGGCAGGAAGCGGTCGGTGATGTAGCGGTTCGACAATTGCGCCGCCGCCACGAGGGCGGAGTCGGAGATGCGCACCTGATGGTGCTGCTCGTATTTCTCCTTGAGGCCGCGCAGGATCGAGATCGTATCCTCGACCGTCGGCTCGGCAATGAACACCGGCTGGAAACGCCGGGCCAGCGCCGCGTCCTTCTCGACGTGCTTGCGGTATTCGTCGAGCGTGGTCGCGCCGACGCAGTGCAACTCACCACGGGCGAGCGCGGGCTTCAGTAGGTTCGATGCGTCCATCGCCCCGTCCGCCTTGCCGGCGCCGACCAGCGTGTGCATCTCGTCGATAAACAGGATGATCGAGCCGGCCGCGCTGGTGACTTCCGACAGCACCGCCTTCAGCCGTTCCTCGAATTCGCCGCGATATTTCGCGCCGGCGATCAGCGACCCCATGTCGAGAGACATCAACTGCTTGTCGCGCAGCGATTCAGGCACGTCGCCATTGACGATCCGGAGCGCCAGACCTTCGGCGATCGCGGTCTTGCCGACACCCGGCTCGCCGATCAGCACGGGATTGTTCTTGGTGCGCCGGGAGAGGACCTGGATCGTACGGCGGATTTCCTCGTCCCGGCCGATCACCGGGTCGAGCTTGCCTTCCCGCGCTGCGGCGGTCAGGTCGCGGGCGTATTTCTTCAAGGCGTCGTAGCCGCTCTCGGCCGAGGCGGAATCGGCGGTGCGTCCCTTGCGTATATCGTTGATCGCCTCGTTGAGGCCGTTCGGCGTCACGCCGGCCTTCTTCAGGATGTCGGCGGTCTTGGCAGATGTCTCGATCGTCAGCGCCAGCAGCAGCCGTTCGACGGAGACGAAGCTGTCGCCGGCTTTCTTGGCGATCTCTTCGGCCGTCGCGAACACCTTGGCCAGCGGCTGCGCCAGATACATCTGCCCGCCGCCGCCCGAGACGCGGGGCATCGCATCCAGCGCCGCATCGACGGCGAGACGCACGTCCTTTGGCCGACCACCGGCTTTCTCGATCAGGCCCGCCGCCATCCCCTCCTCGTCATCGACGAGAACCTTGAGAAGATGCTCCGGAGTGAATTGCTGATGATCGCGGGACACCGCGAGCGTCTGAGCCGACTCGATAAAGCCGCGTACCCGTTCGGTATATTTTTCCAAATTCATTGGATCGCTTCTCCTTTCGGCGGTTCACCCTCGCTCGAGGCATGAGCCGCGCATCCATGGAGAACGGCTCCCGACACCGGCGAGCCGCCCGCCATGGATATGGGATCGGACGGGTCGCCGCGAAAGAGGCGGCGTGCCGGACTGTTGCAAAAATGTTGCGCCATCTTGAACGCAAAAGGACGCCGCGGCAGCCGCGACGTCCTTGATCTTGATCATATGCATCCCACGATCGGCCGAAAAAAGGCCAGCCGGTTCAGCCGTTCGACGCCAACAGGAAGTCCGGCAGGGTGTTGCCTTCGCCATCGCTGGTCTCGGCCGACGCCTCTTCGGGCTTCTTCTTGCGCGGCCGGCCGGGCCGACGCTTCACGGGCGCTTCGCCATCCGTCTCCGGTGGCTTCACCCCGTGATCCGGGTTGACGGTCGCCTCGGCCGTGCGGGCTTCGACAGTCGCGGCCTCATCGCCCGGACGGGTTTCGCTCCCGGCGATCGCTTCGTCACCCTCGCGGCTCCGGCGCGGCCTGCCCCGACGACGCGGCGTCCGTTCCGCCTGCGCGTCGGGTTGCGATTCGCCGGCAGCGACCGCTGCGCCGCTTGGCGCTTCCGACGAACGCTCGTCACGGGTGCGCTCGCCGTCGTTGCGCTGATGGCGGCCGCTGTCGCCTTGTTCGGAGTTCTCGCGTCCGATCACCGGCTGCGGGCCGGTGCCGTCCGCCTGAACCCTGTCCCGGCGATCACGGTTCCTGTCGCGATTGCCATCACGGTTGCCGTCGCGACCCCGATTGCCGTCCCGGTCGCGATTGTGGTCACGATCTCGGTTGCCATCGCGATCGCGGTTGCCGTCACGGTCTCGGTTGTCGCGAGCGTTCTCACGGTCGCGGTTGCCATCGCGATCCCGATCACGGTTGCTATCACGATCGCGAAAACCCTCGCGGCCATCACGATCGCCGTCCTGCTGACGATGATCGTTGCGCTCGCCGCGATCGCTCGAATTATCCTGCGAATCGTCGTCCTCATCGGAATCGTCGCGGGAATCACGTTCGTCACGCTGTTGCGGGAACTGCGCCTGCGCAGCCGCCACGATGCGGTTGTAGTGCTCGGCGTGCTGCAGATAGTTCTCGGCCATCACCCGGTCGCCAGCACCCGAAGCATCGCGCGCGAGCGTCGTGTACTTCTCCGCGACATGCTGGGCGGTACCCCTGATTTTCACATCCGGGCCGTTCGACTCGTAACTGCGCGAGAGCGGATTAGGACCTTTCCGTCCGCGGCTGCGCATACGGTTTTTCTGCTGTCCTGGCCTCATGAACTTCCTGTCTATTGGATGCACCGGTCGCGCCGGTATGGCCTACTGCCTCAGGGTGCGCCATGCGCGCCCGCACGAAATTAGCTCCGCCGGAGCAAAGCCAACATAGAGAGGTTAAAATCGGTTGTGCCTGGCGATACCCTCACGCCGGCTTGACGGACGACCTACCAGTCATCTCGAGCGTCCTGTGGGCTGCCGTCGAGCGGCGCCTAAAGGAACTGCCCCCTCGGATGTTCCGTACTGGCGGCGACCCTAGAGGGTAACGCGCGCCGTAACAAGTGCCTTTTCAACAATTAAGGCGGTCAACACTGGATCGAAGCGCGATCCCCCTCCTGCTCTGACAGCGGTTTCTCCTCCCGGCCGAAACTCAGGACGCGAACCACACCGGAAAAATCGCGTGTGCAAACGTGGAGATGCAACCCTTGTGATGCAAATATCGCCGCCACGTCGTCTTCCTGCCCCAGGCCAATCTCGACGATCACGCGGCCGCCGGGCCGCAAAACCGCGTCGATTCCCGCCGCGATCGCACGATAGGCATCCAGCCCATCCTCGCCACCGTCCAAGGCTGCCAGCGGATCATGCTCGCGCACGTCAACCGCCAGGGACGGAATATCGCCGCTCCGGATATATGGTGGATTCGACAGCACCAGATCAAGGGGGCCGCCGGCCGCCGCAAGATAATCCGACAGGACAGGCTGCATCCTGTCGGCAACGTCCGCCGCTTCGGCATTGCGGCATGCGGTTGCGAGCGCGCCTGGCGAGATATCGATCGCTAGAGCCCGCGACCGCGGAAACAGCGCCAGCAGCGAGACGGCGATGACACCCGACCCCGTCCCGATATCGGCGAAGAGACATTCCCCGCGCCGGTCGATAATCTCGGCCATCGCCTTGCGCGCCTCATCGACGAGAATTTCCGTGTCCGGTCGCGGCTCCAGGGTGTCGGGAGAGATTTCGAACTCGTGCTCGTAGAAGGCGCGGCGGCCGAGGATGCGATGAACGGGCTCGCCGGCGAGCCGTCTGGCGAGGCGCGATTCGAGGCACGCCACCCCCCCGCTCGACACCGTCAGGGCGGACGCGGAATGAACCTCTCCCAGTGGGAGGCCCGCGCACTCGGCAATGAGCAGGCGCGCGTCGAACTCCGGCGTTGCCGACTGGGCCGCGCGCAGGCGCTCGATAGCGTGGCGCAGCAACGGGCCCAGCCTGTCGGCCGCCTCAGTCATCCACGCCGACGGCGGCAAGCTGGTGGGCCTGATGGTCGGCGACCAGGGCTCCGACCAGTTCGTCCATCTCGCCCTCGATCACGCGATCGAGTTTGTAAAGGGTCAGATTGATACGGTGGTCGGTCACGCGGCCTTGCGGAAAATTGTAGGTGCGGATGCGCTCGGAGCGATCGCCGCTGCCGACCTGTCCCCTGCGCGCGGCGGAGCGTTCGTCGTCAGCCTTCTGGCGTTCGAGATCGAAAAGGCGCGCCTTGAGCACCTGCATCGCCCGCGCGCGGTTCTGATGCTGCGATTTTTCCGACGATGTCACGACGATGCCGGTCGGCAGATGGGTGATGCGAACGGCCGAATCGGTGGTGTTGACGTGCTGACCGCCGGCGCCCGAGGCGCGCATCGTGTCGATGCGAATATCCTCGGCGCGCACGTCGACGTCGATGTCTTCCGCCTCTGGCAGGACCGCCACGGTCGCGGCCGAGGTATGGATTCGGCCGCCCGATTCGGTCGCGGGAACGCGCTGCACCCGATGGACGCCCGATTCGAACTTCAGCCGTGAGAATACGCCGGGTCCCTGGATCGAGGCGATCACCTCTCGGTAGCCGCCGACCTCGCCCTCGCTCGCCGACAGGAGCTCGACCTTCCAGCGGTTCAACTCGGCATAGCGCTGATACATGCGAAACAGGTCGCCGGCGAAGAGTCCCGCTTCTGACCCGCCGGTGCCGGCGCGGATTTCCAGGATGGCCCCTTTTTCGTCGGCGGCGTCCTTGGGCAGCAACAGGATACGGATCTCGTCAGTGAGCTGGTCGAGACGCTGCTTCAGTTCGTCGATCTCGACCTCGGCGAGGTCGCGCATCTCGCGATCGGCGGTCGGATCGTCCAGCAGCGAGCGGGAATCGGCGAGTTCCCGTTCCACCTTGCGATACGAGCGAATCGCCGCGACCACCGCCTCGAGGCCGGAATATTCCGCGGCGAGCTTGGAATAGACGTCGTGAGCCGGCCCCTTGGCCATCTCGTTCTCGAGATGACCGAAACGGGCCAGGATCTCATCGAGGGTCGAATTCGGCAGCGTCGCCATAATGTCCTGAAGCTGATGTCAAAGTGAATGGAGCGCGGCCGACGCCGCGGCGAAGAGACGGGGCGAGCCGCCGATCACTGCGGTCCGCTAATACGGGATTCCATTGGCTTCCGCGAAATCGACGAGAAGCTGTCGCGGACTGGCCGCCAGTTGGCTGCCGTTGAGTTGCTGCGCCAGCGCCTCGGAAAGCTTTTCCGCCTCCAGTTCGACGATCATCGCCTTCACCGGACCGATCGAGGGCGGTGCCATGGATATGGAGCGGAAGCCGAGTCCAATCAACGCCATCGCCGAGAGCGGCTGACCGGCCATCTCGCCGCACAGCGTCACCGGGACATCGTGACGCTGCCCGGCATCGACGATCGACTTCAACGCCCGCAGGAACGGCGCCGACAAATCGTCGAAGCGCGTGGCGACACGCGCATTGCCGCGATCGACTGCATTGAAGAACTGGAACAGGTCGTTCGAGCCGACGGACACGAAATCGAGCAATTCCATCAGCTCGTCGAGCTGGAACAAAAGACCCGGCACCTCGATCATCGCGCCCACCTTCAGCCGCTTCGGCATGACATGGCCGAAGCGCGTCAGATGCTTGAACTCGCGGCTGATCATCTCGCGCGCCTGCCTGAGCTCCGATACCTCCGTCACCATGGGGAACATGACGCGCAGTTCGCGCCCGGCGGCCGCCTTGAGCAACGCCCGCAGCTGGGTGCGCATCAAGCCGGGACGGTCGAGGGCAAGCCGCAGCGCCCGGTAGCCCAGCGCCGGATTTTCCTCCGGCGACTGGCTGAGATAAGGCAACACCTTGTCGCCGCCGACATCCAGTGTGCGAAACGTCACCGGCCGGCCGTTGGCCGCATCCAGGACCGCCGAATAGAGCCGCTCCTGATCGCGCGCACGCGGCATCGTTGAAGCGACCATGAACTGGAGTTCGGTGCGGAACAGGCCGATGCCTTCCGCGCCTGCAGCGTCGAGCTGGGGCAGGTCGACGAGAAGGCCCGCGTTCATCTGCAGGCTGATCGGCACGCCGTCTTTGGTCTCGGTCGGCACATCGCGCAGCGAATGATAGCGCTCCTGGCGCTTGGCCCGGAATGTCACCTTGTCGGAATAGAGCGCCTCCAGTTCCGGCCGCGGCCGCAGATGAACGCTGCCATCCTCGCCGTCGACGATGATCGAATCGCGGTTCTCCGACATCGAGACCGCGCCCTTGACCTGGCCCACGACGGGAATTCCCAGCGCCCGCGCGACGATGACGACGTGGCTGGTCGCCGCGCCCTCCTCCAGCACGAGCCCGCGAATGTCGTCGCGGCGATAGTCCAGCAGCTCCGCCGCGCCCATCGAACGCGCGACGATAATGGCGTCGGCATTGTCCGTGCCGGCGTGGTCGTCGCGGCCGATCAACTGGCGCAGCAACCGGTTGGCGAGATCGTCGAAATCATGCAGCCGCTCGCGAATATACGGATCGGTCATGTGCATCATGCGGGCGCGCATGTCCGACTGCACCTTCTCGACCGCGGCTTCCGCGGTCAGTCCGTTGCGAACCGCTTCTTCCAGCCTGCGCACCCAGCCCCGATCATGGGCGAACATGCGATAGGCCTCGAGAACAGCGCGATGCTCGCCCTCGCCAGCCACGTCCCGGCGCGATAGCATGTTCTCGATCGACACCCTGAGGATGCCGAGCGCCGCGTCGAGGCGTTCGACCTCCGCTTCCATGTCCTCGTTGAACAGGTTGGTGACGACGACCCGCGGCTCGTGCAGAACCACCTTGCCCAGGCCGATGCCGTCCGACAGGGCAGCGCCATCGAAGCTGACCGGCCGCGACAGGTCAAGCGCGACGCCGGGACGTTGCAAGCCCTCCAGACTGCCGGCGGCGATCATCTCGGCGACGACCATCGCCACCGTCTCCAGCGCCTCGGACTCCTCGTCGCGATAGATCCGTGCGGACTTGTTCTGGACGACGAGGACGCCGAGGGTCCGGCCAGCGCGCAGGATCGGCACGCCGAGGAAGGAGTGGTAAACCTCCTCCCCGGTCTCCGGCAGATAGGTGAAGGCCGGGTGCTTTTGTGCCTCGGACAGGTTCAGCGGCCGCGCCGTTGCCGCGATGGTGCCGACGAGGCCCTCGCCAAGCTTGAGCTGGGCGAGGTGGACCGCGCCCGGATTGAGACCCTCGGTGGCATAGAGTTCCAACACCGCGTCGGCGCGCAGCACGTAGAGCGAGCAGACCTCGGCCACCATGTTCTGGGCGATGGAGCGGACGATCTGGTCGAGGCGCACCTGTGCATCGAGAGGCTCGGCCATGAGCTCCCTGATGCGGCGCATGAGAACACGCGGGCCTGACATGTCGCTTCTCAACAACGCGGTCTTCCGTTTCAGGGGCCGACAAAGTGTCGCAACCGATCCAGTCCGGCTACGCCACGGCCTGTCCCTACAAGATCACATACTCAGGTTCGCTGAGAACCCCATTGGGGAAATGAGCCGTGACCGCCAAGAAAAGTGCCTTGGCGTCCTCGATGGCACGATTCGGCGCGCCGCCCCAAAACATTACCCCTTATCGAGGCCATAGACCGAATGCAGAGCGCGAACTGCAAGCTCGGTGTAATCGCCATCGATCAGGATCGAGATCTTGATTTCGGATGTGGTGATGGCGCGAATGTTGACGCCGCGCTCGGCCAGCGCCTTGAAGGCCGTGGCGGCAACACCCGTATGGCTGCGCATGCCGACCCCGATGACCGAGACCTTGGTCAGCCCCTGTTCGCTCTGGATCGCGTCGTAGCGCATTTCCGCCTTGGCCTTGTCGAGCACGGCAGTGGCCTTGCCTAGGTCGCCGGCCGGGACCGTGAAGGTCATGTCCGTCGAGGCGCCCGATTCGGAGATGTTCTGGACGATCATATCGACATTGACGCCGGCCTCGGCGAGCGGCCCGAAGATGGCCGCCGCGACACCCGGCTGGTCGGCCACCCGCCGCAGCGAGATCTGTGCTTCGTCCCTGGCGTAGGCGATCCCTGTGACGACCTGCTGTTCCACGATTTCATCCTCGTCGCAAATGAGCGTTCCCGGCGGGTTGTCGAAATCGCCCATGCCGGGCGCGTCTGGGTCGTCGAAAGAAGACCGCACGAAGGTGCGCACCTTGTGCACCATAGCGAGTTCGACGGATCGCACCTGTAGCACCTTGGCGCCGAGCGAGGCCATTTCCAGCATTTCCTCGAAGGAGATGCGGGCCATGCGCCGCGCCTTGGGCTCGATCCGCGGATCGGTGGTGTAGACCCCGTCGACATCGGTATAAATGTCGCAGCGATCGGCGCCCAGCGCCGCGGCCACGGCCACGGCGGAGGTATCGGAGCCGCCGCGGCCGAGCGTGGCGATGCGGTTGTCGGGCGCGATTCCCTGAAAACCGGCGATCACCGCAACCTGGTTATCCTCGAACCGCCGGATGATGTCGGACGCGTCGATCTCCTGGATTCGGGCCGCGCCGTGGGCGCCGTCCGTCTTGATGGCGATCTGCCAGCCTTGCCAGGAGCGCGCGTTGACCCCCATCCCCTGAAGCGTGATCGCCAGGATGCCGGCCGTCACCTGCTCGCCCGACGCAACGACGGCGTCGTATTCGCGCGCGTCGTGGATCGGCGAGGCCTCGCGGCACCAGCCGACGAGCTCATTGGTCCGGCCGGCCATGGCGGAGACGACGACGGCGACGTCGTGGCCCGCGTCGACCTCACGTTTGACATGCCGCGCGACGTTGCGGATGCGGTCGATGTCGGCGACGGAGGTTCCGCCGAATTTGAGGACGAGACGGGCCATGAAAACGGGTTCGTTGTCTTGGGGGACCGAGCCCCAGGGGTCCGATCGGTGACGGGTGCGGGGAACGCTTGTCACGGCGCGTTCTTGAAATGCCCAGTAAGGGTTAAGCGGGCGTTCCCTAGCCGATGCGGCCCGCAACTGCAATCGGGGGACGTCGGTTGGAACCTTGCTGGCGGCTCGCTAGCGCTCTGCCGCCAAAAGGATCGGGGGTCAGCTCTGGTTCGACCGTGCCTCATCCCCGGCTTCCTCGCGCGTGGCCCGAGACGACGCGCTTTGGTCCCGCATCGAAGGCGAGAGCCACATAGCGGGCGTTGCGACAATGATATCGCAGCCGCCAGCGCCGACGCATGAAGCGGCAGGCCATCATCGTGGCGCGCGCCGGCAAGGTGGCCGCATCGTCGAAGGGAACGATGTGATGGAGGAGGACGATCCGGCCGCCCGGTGCGATCGCCTGTTCGAGCGCCAGCAGACAATGCCGCAGTGCCTCCGGCGACAAGTAGTAGAGCACTTCCGAGACGACGATCAGATCGAATGGCCCTCTGGGCATTGCCTCCGGCAGCACGGCCTGCACGAATTTCACCCGATCTCGCCCTCGATTGCGGCGCCGGGCAATGTCCAGGGCGGTCGCCGAACCGTCCGTCGCGGTCAGGCGCAGGCACCGGTCAGCCAGTGCCGCCGTGGTTTCGCCGTTGGCACAGCCGAGTTCCAGCCCTCTGCCGTAGCTATGCGAGCCGCAAGCCCGCAGCAGCACGCCGCGCTTGTAGTGCTCGAACGGTGCCGCAGCATAGCGCCAGGGGTCCGGATCGGCGGCGAACAGCGCCTCGAACCCGGCAACGTCGATCACCTTTCGCATGGCTGCCAGTAGATCTCTTCGGGTCCGGTCAGCCGCGCGATGGTCGCAGGGTTCAACCGGAAGCCGTCTGGGTCGTCGGCGATCAACTCGCTCGTCTGCGAGACATGCGCGGCCACGGCCACTCGCTTGGCCGCCTGATGCGAAGTGATGTCGAGGCGCCGTTCGACCATCTCGCCCGCCCGGGGCCGAGCGTCCGCCGCGCCCAGTTCGTCGAGCCAGATCGCGTATTCGAGCTGCAAGGGCTGCTGGGCCGCCGTCGTCAGGGCCGCGGTCACCAGCCCCCAGCTGTCGCGATGGTCCCGGTGCGGGTCGCGCCGCCAAGGCAGAAGGACGAGGTCAGGACGAAAATCTTTGACGATCTGCACAACCTTGCTCTTGGCTTCGCGCCAAAGCGCGGTGTCCTCGGCCGGCATATCGGCGTCCCACAAACGCAGAAATCTGCGCGGATGGTCGCCGGCGCCGAGGCATTCCAAGGCATTCGATGCTTCGACTTCGCGCTGGGCCGCCAACCGCTCCCGGGACCATGTTGCGGAGCCGGGATGCGACGCGCCGCCGTCGGTGACGAAGATCGTGTGGGTCTGCCGCCCGAGCGCCGCAGAGCGGGCGATCGCTCCGCCGCAGCCGAGCGATTCGTCGTCGGGATGCGGCGCGACGACGAGGACCCGCTCGGCTGCGAACGCCTGGGGAACTCCCGTGTCGGTCATGTCCGCGGCACCGCGCCGGGATGCCAGTCGCCCGTCCCCATCGCTTCGCCCAAGGATCGGAGCGCGCCATCCGGGTTCGGCTGACGCAGATAGGTCCGAAGATCGCGGACCAGTCGTTCCAATGGATGCGGCGCGTTGAACCCCGCGGCTCCGACGGCTCGTTCCGCCATTTCCAGAACCTGCAGCGCGTTCGCCTCGACCGCGGATCGCGTCGCGTTGGCATAGGCCAGAAGCGCCTGCGCCGGGGCCTCATCGTCGGCCCGCCCGCTCTCGGCGGCGTCCCAGGCGCCGGCGGCCCGGTCGATCCAGCCATAGCCGGACTCGACGGCGATCCCCATGCGCGCCAGGCGATGCAGCTGGTGGGGGTCACCGGCTCGCCCGGTGCTGGTCAGATGGGCCAGCGCGGCATCAAGCACTGCATGCATGCCGCCGACATGCACGGCGGCGAAGCGGATGGCGCCACCGCTGAACCACGGCTCCCGGACATAGTCGTCCGGCTGCCCGAGGACATGATCGGCGTCGGCGGACACACCGGTCAGGTCGATGATGTGACTGCCCGAAGCGCGCATGCCGAGCGGGCGCCACCAGGAGCGGTCGACCGACGCGGCGTCGAGCGGCGCCAGCATCATCTGACGTCCTCCCGCCGTCGGCATCGTCACGATCGCCTGCGACAAGCCATCGACGCCGGAAGCGTAGTTCTTCTTGCCGGCGTAGTGTCCCTCTTCGAGCCGCAGTGGGTCGGTCGGCGCGTCGGTGTTCCAGACACCGAACAATTCCCCCCTCTCCGCCTTGGCGCGATACGCCGCGGCCTGTTCCGGCGTCCCATAGCGATAGACCAGCAGCAACGCGTTGGCATGCCCCTCGAAAATCCGGCCGGTGCTGAGATCGCCGCGGCCAATCGCGGCCAGAAGCCGCAGCAGCTTCGCCGTTTCGCCAGAGCCGACCGGCGGTTGCGTGGAGTAGCCGCGCGATTCCAGCACCGCGAACGCCTCATGGGGAAACTCGCCGTCCCGGTCTCGCGCCGCGGCAAGGGCGGCGAGACGATCAGAAAGTTCCTCCAGTTGCGCCGCCTCGTACAGATCATGCCGCACGGGACGCGCCCCCGAGACGTCGGATCAGCCCGTCCAGTTCGTCGATTGCCGCCCTGACCGGAACGGTCGCGATCGCGTCGGGCGCCTCGGGTGCGAAGCGTTCCACCAGTTCCTCCGGCGATAGCAGCTGCCCGAACGAATCGTGGAGGTCGGCCGGCAGAATGGAAAGACGCATGGCGGCCGTGGCGAGCGACGCCGCATCGCAATCACCGAGCGTCCGCAACAGTCGGCGGCGCCGCGCGCGTTCCAGTATCGCCGTTGGAGCCTCCACCAGATGCGGATCGCCGGCTTGTGTCGCCGTGACCCATTGCTTCAGACAGTCCGCCATTCCGCCAGCGGCGCGACCCGACAAACGCGCCGAGACCTCGACGATGACTTCCGGCGCGTGCCGCACCTTGAAGCCGCTTGAACGGACATTCGTCACGAAGGCAAGGTCCTCCCGGCGAGGCAATGCCGGCAGCCCACCGACCCGATCATACACGTCGGCCTTTACCGCAAGGCTTGCGCCGGTATGGTCGTGATGGCGCGGCCACGGATCATGCGGCAGCGGGTCGAGGATCGCGGTCAATTGGTCGCTTAGCATCGCAAACTCTTGCTGATCGCGTGCGCGGCGGAGAAACGCCGGGCCAAGCGAGGCTTCCTCGTCGGCATTGCCGATCAGGCGTCCTCCGACGAGATCGGCGCCTTGGGCAATCGCCATCAGATTGGCTTCGATCCAGTTGTTCGCAGGTACGGCGTCGGCGTCGGTCGTCAGCAAGACGCCACTCCCATCCGACGGGCACAGTGCACGGGCCGTGTCCAATGCGAGCCGCCGCGCCGAGCCGGCATGGGCGTCCACCGGTTCAAATGCGACCGTCACCGCATGAAGGGCGATACCCACATGCTTTTCCGCCTCCCGCAGAGCGGCTCCAAGCGAGTCGTCGCGACAATTGTTCAAAATGAGCACGATCTTCATCCGATCGCCGCCACGCCCGACCCAACTCTGTTTCGCCAAAGCGCGGATCAGGCCCGGAAGTCGTTCCGCCTCGTCGCGCGCCGGGACAGCGATCACGGGGCACAGGTCGAGTGCCATTGGACTGAAGGCGAACCGCGAAGGACGATGAACGACATTCGTCGTCGCACCCGACGTTGGCGCGCCGGACCCTGCCGGATCGAAGATCGAAGCTACGTCCGGGGAATTTGCGATTTCTGTCTTGCGAAACATCTGATGTGCCGTCGAGGCTGGAACCTTTGCTCAAACAACAAGGCTCGTTTCCGTGTTCCACGGAGGCTTGAGCCAAATCGTTACCCGGCTTGCGAACAGCACCCAGTGGAACGACGCGCCGACGCCAAGCGCGTTGCCTCTGCCGCCGGGCGAGCGACGGTCTTCAAGCCTTGTCGAGGAGGTTGCTGACCGTGCCCTTCGCATCGATTTGGCACCAGATCGGAGCCTGTCTGACCTCGTATCCGCCTCGGCGCTCATACGTGATCCGTGTGAATAGAGGCGCCAGATAACCACCATCCTTCAGGCTCTTCATTTGCCCATAGCTCCTGACGGTCACCTCGGTGGAGCCGTATGGCTGGGCGGCTTGCGCGACGGACTTCTTGCAGGCCCCGAGGACGCGGCGGGGTGTGCCGGCGATTTGCTTGATGGAAGCCGACGAGGCCTCATCGCGGGTGAGCAAAGCGGCCTCCCCACCATTTGTCGGGCGAAGATAGCGAGGCAATACGATCGTGGGGTCAGCACTGGTCGCCTGCGGGGCGGCGGCCGTGGCAGCGTTTTCCGCAGCGGTTCCGGAGGCGCCGGTCGTTCCAGAGCTGCCAGCCGATACGCCGGCAGATGCGTCACCGCCACCGGCCGAAACCCCTGCGGACGTACCGCCAGCCGACGCGCCAGCAGAGACGGCACCGCTGCTCCCCGCGCTCACTCCAACTCCGGCACCGCTCGCCGAAACGCCTCCGCCATCGCCGCCTATCGACGCGCTAGCCGACACCCCGCCTGCCGAGACGCCGGCGGATGCAGTCCCGCCCGATAGACCACCGCTGGCGCTCACGCCGCCCGCGCCGACGTCGATCGCTCTAGCGGTGGCGGGAAACAAAAGGATGGCAGCGGCAGCAAGAACGATACCGGGTCTCGTCATGGGAAAGCTCCAGGGTTTCATTGTTCAGTTCGCCGGCGGTCGCGTCGGCAGCAGCGAATCGGGAAGTTTGGGCACCGGCGGCACCGCTGCTTGCGGCTGGGCTTTTTTCCGCCGAGCGGCGGGCTCAGCAACAGCCGGCGCGACGGAGCCGGTATTGCTGGCCTGTCGGGCCTGGGCCGTCACCTCGCGAGGCCGATCGGCTGGACTGGCCGGGCCTTTGACCC
>DRFF01000038.1 GCA_011050685.1 Aurantimonas coralicida | reverse complement strand
AGATGTGTATAAGAGACAGGTGACGGACAACGCGGGCGGCATCGCGGAAATGGCGGGTCTGCCCGCCGATGTTCGCCGTTCGACCGATGCGCTCGACGCGGTCGGCAACACGACCAAGGCGGTCACCAAGGGCTATGCGATTGGCTCGGCCGGTCTCGGCGCCTTGGTGCTGTTCGCCGCGTACAACTACGACCTGCAATATTTTATCCAGCAGGCCAACGCAGGGCAGGGCTTCGAATATTTCCAAGGGGTCGAGCCCGATTTCGCGCTCACCAACCCCTTCGTCGTCGTCGGCCTGTTTCTCGGCGGGCTGATTCCGTTTCTCTTCGGCGGCATCGCGATGACGGCGGTCGGACGCGCGGCGAGTTCCGTGGTCGAGGAGGTTCGCCGACAGTTCCGCGAGAAACCGGGCATCATGGCCGGCACGGAGCGGCCCGACTATGCAAGGGCGGTCGACCTTCTGACCCGCGCGGCGATCAAGGAGATGATCGTGCCGTCACTGTTGCCGGTTCTGGCGCCGATCGTCGTCTATTTCGGCGTCCTGTTGATCGCCGACAAGAGCCAGGCCTTCTCGGCGGTAGGGGGGATGTTGCTCGGCGTCATCGTCACCGGCATTTTCGTCGCCATCTCGATGACGTCCGGCGGCGGCGCCTGGGACAATGCGAAAAAATCCTTTGAGGATGGTTTCGTCGATGCCTCCGGCACCAAGCATATGAAGGGATCGGAGGCCCACAAGGCTTCGGTTACCGGTGACACGGTCGGTGATCCCTACAAGGATACGGCGGGTCCGGCGGTCAATCCGGCGATCAAGATCACCAACATCGTCGCGCTGCTGCTTCTGGCGGTCCTCGCCCACAGCTGATCTCGCGGGGAGTCGCGAAAAGGAAAGAGCCCCGCGAGATCGCTCGCGGGGCTCTTTTCATGCCGACTGTCCGGCTCAGGTCAGAGGCGGATACCGCGCCCACCACTCCCGGTATCGGTCAGGATCTGGCCGAGGAAGGTTTTATCCTTGCCACCTGTCGTCGTCGTGCGCGAGATGAAGTCGAAGAGCTGGCCGTTCTGCAGGCCGTAATTGGCGATCCGCTCGACGCGTCCGTCCGCATTGAAGTAGACCGCCAGCACCTTCTGGTCGACCAGTTGGGGCTGCATGAACGCCACTGGGCGAACGCGCTTCTGGGAGATGTAATAGAATACCTCGTTGTCGAACGTCGCCGTCGTCGATGGCGAGCCGAGAGCCAGAAGCACCTGCTCGCGGCTGGAGCCGACCGGAACCAGCTCGAGGCTTTTTTCGTCGACGACGTAGCCCTGGTTCAGGACCTCGCTGGTCGAGCACGCGGACAGGGCGAGAACCGCCGCGACGGCGGCGGAAGCGAGCATCGATCGCTTCAGGCGGACGGATGAGTTCACGCTGATCATTCTCCTTGAGGCCATTGACGTCGCGTCCCGCAGGCTGCGCTGCATAACGGCGATTTCCAACGCGCCGCGAAGGCACGGCGGTCTCCTCCACCGCCTTTCAAACCAAGCCGGTCGGACTAGGTAAAGCACCTTCGGCGGCGTTGCAATCGGCTCGGCGCTGTGGCACCCGCCCCGGTGATATCGCCCGAAACGCATCGGACCCAGCCATGTTCGCCCGACTGAAAACCAACCGTCGTAATCGCGAAGTCGTTGAGCGTCTCTATGGCGAACTGGTGGCGCTGGCCCGCAGTCCCGAGCTTTATCTGGAGCATGGCATCCCGGATACCGTGATGGGACGGTTCGACGCCTTGTCGATCCATGTCTTCCTGTTTCTCCAGCGTTGCCGGGAAGAGCCTGCGCTCCAGGCGATCGCGCAGGATGTCGTCGACCGTTTCATCACCGATGTCGAGCAGTCGATCCGCGAACTGGGAGTGGGCGATCCCTCGGTTCCAAAGCGCATGCGCAAGCTGGCAGGAATTTTCTACGAGCGCGTCGCCGCCTATGAGGCGGCGCTCGACGATTCCCAGGTGCCGCTCGCCCGCCTCGCTGCCGCACTCCAGGCACGCGTTGTTCCTGCCGAAGCGGGGGAGGGTGTTGCCTTGCGGCTGGCAACTTACATGGCGGGGATGAAAACGCGGCTTCAGGCGACGACGGTCTCCGCGATTCTTTCGGGACACATCGAGACTGGCGAGTTGGGAGGAGCGGCATGACTCGGGAATTTATGGGGTCCAAAGCCATCCGATACCCCATATCGCCGCTCAAATTGCCGCGCGATGGCATGCTTGTCCGCTTCGAGGCGGATGAAACGGAGCGTGGGGCGCTGGCCGGCGAACTCGACATTTCGGCCGTCGAAACGTTTGTCTGCGATCTCCGCGTGCTGCCGTGGCGGGCCGAGGGCGTGCGTGTCACCGGGCAGGTTGCGGCGACGGTCGTGCAGCTGAGCGTCGTCAGTCTGGAGCCGCTGCGCCAGACGATCACGGAACCGTTCGAGATGATCTTCGTGCCAGAGGGCTCCAAGCTGGCGCGTATCGAGCAACCGGGCGAGCAGGAATTATACATCGATCCCGAGGGCGAGGATCCGCCTGAGGTGTACGCCGGTCACACCATCGACCTTGGTCCGTATCTGGTGGAGGCTATGGCGCTGGCCCTCGACCCGTATCCGCGTGAGGCGGACGCGGTTTTCGATCGCGTCGATACGGACCCCGATCCCGACGCCCGCCCGCCCTCTGCCTTCGAGGCCTTGGTGTCCCTCGTTCCGCGTGACGATGAAGACAAGAATTGATGAAAAATCGACGGTTGCCGTTCGCGCGCAAACGGATATCTTCGCGCCGCGCCGTCCGGGTGCACTGCAGGAAAGCGAGAGACCTTTGAATTCAAAGACCGGCATTACGATCTCGATCGACGCCATGGGCGGTGATCACGGGCCGGACGTGGTTCTCGCGGGTGCGGCCATCGCGCTGAAACGCCACCCCGACACGCGCTTTGTCCTCTTCGGCCAGAGCGATCTCGTCATGCCGCTTCTCGATGCCGACCCCGAACTGGCGGCGGCATCGACGTTTCACCATTGCGAGATTTCGATTCGCATGGACGACAAACCGTCGCAGGCGCTCCGACAGGGCCGGTACAAATCCTCCATGTGGCGGGCGATCGAGGCCGTGAAGACGCGTGAGGCCGATGTCGCCGTTTCGGCCGGAAACACCGGTGCGCTGATGGCCATGGCCAAGTTCTGTCTGCGCACGATGGCCAATATCGAGCGTCCGGCGATCGCCGCGATCTGGCCGACCTTGCGTGGCGACAGCATCGTGCTCGATGTCGGCGCGACGATCGGCGCGGACGCGCAGCAATTGATCGACTTCTCGATGATGGGCGGCGCCATGGCGCGGGCTCTCTTCGGCGTGGAGCGCCCGACCGTCGGCTTGCTCAATATCGGCGTGGAGGAGGTCAAGGGCCAGGACGAGATTCGCGAGGCTGGCCGTTTTCTGAAGGAGACGCCGCTGTCCGGCATCGACTATCGCGGGTTCGTCGAAGGCGACGACCTCGGCAAGGGCACCGTGGATGTCGTCGTGACTGAAGGCTTTACCGGCAACATCGCGTTGAAGACGGCCGAGGGAACCGCCAAGCAGATCGGCGCCTATCTGCGCGCCGCCATGTCGCAGACCTGGCTTGCCAAGGCCGGATACATCCTGGCCAGGAGCGCCTTCGAACGGCTTCGCGACAAGATGGACCCGCGCAAGGCCAATGGCGGCGTGTTTCTCGGCCTCAATGGCATCGTCATCAAGAGCCATGGCGGCACGGATGCGGAAGGGATCGCGGCGGCGATCGATCTAGCTCACGCGATGGCGCGCAACGGCCTGCGCGAAAAGATCGAGGCGGACCTCAATAGCTTCTATCTGCGCGTTTCCGAGGAAGCCGTCGCAATTCCCGAAAGCAATCCGCAATGACGAATGAAACGAGATCGGTCGTGCGCGGGACCGGGTCGGCCCTGCCCGAACGGATCATGCGCAACCAGGATTTCGAAGGCATCGTCGAGACTTCCGACGAATGGATCCGCCAGCGAACGGGCATCGCGGCGCGTCACATCGCCGGCGACCACGAGACCACCGTGTCCCTCGCCGAGGCGGCGGCTCGGCAGGCGCTCGCCGCCGCCGGTCTCGAACCCGCCGACATCGACCTGATCGTCCTGGCGACCGCGACCCCCAACAACACGTTTCCTGCCTCTGCCGTGCAGGTTCAGCATCGACTTGGCATCTCACATGGCTTCGCCTTCGACATTCAGGCCGTGTGCAGCGGTTTCGTCTATGCGCTGACCACTGCCGATCTCTACCTCAAGAGCGGCATGGCCCGCCGGGCGCTCGTCATCGGCGCGGAAACCTTCTCGCGCATTCTCGACTGGGAAGACCGGTCGACCTGCGTGCTGTTCGGCGACGGCGCCGGGGCCCTGGTGCTCGAAGCGACCGCCGAAACCGGGGCGGGCGACGCGCGCGGCATCATCGTCTCGCGGCTGCGCTCGGACGGCGCCCACCAGTCGAAGCTGTATGTCGACGGCGGTCCCTCGACCACCGGGACGATCGGCAAACTGCGCATGGAAGGTCGTGAGGTTTTCAAGCACGCGGTCGGGATGATCACCGACGTGATCGAGGACTCGTTCGCGGCGGCGGGCGTAACGGCCGATGATATCGACTGGTTCGTTCCCCATCAGGCGAACCGGCGGATCATCGATGCCTCGGCGAGGAAACTCGGGATTGCCGCCGAGAAGGTGGTGGTGACCGTCGACCGGCATGGCAACACCTCGGCTGCCTCGATCCCGCTGGCGCTCGACGCGGCGGTTCGCGACGGTCGCATCAAGCGTGGCGATCTCGTGCTTCTGGAAGCCATGGGCGGCGGCTTCACCTGGGGTGCGGTTTTGCTCCGCTGGTAGATATCAAGCCTTGATTCAGATGATGTTTTCGCTAAAGTGTGGCCATACGTAAGGGCGCCGACCAGCGATCTGTGTCCGACGGTCTTCCAGAAAGTTAGGGGACATGTATGGGAGACAAGACCCTCACCAGGGCCGACCTTGCCGAGGCGGTTTTCAGGAAGATCGGTCTGTCCAGGACGGAGTCGGCGCAGCTTGTCGAAATGGTCCTCGACGAGATCTGCTCGACCATCGCAAGCGGGGAATCGGTCAAGATTTCGTCGTTCGGATCGTTTCTGGTTCGCAAGAAGAACGAACGCGTCGGGCGGAATCCGAAGACCGGCGAGGAAGTGCCGATCTCGCCCCGGCGTGTCGCGGTGTTCAAACCTTCGAACGTTCTGAAGGACCGGATACTGGGGGCGCATGGCGAGCGACGTCCGAAGGCGCACGGTCTCGAGATGCTGAAAGCCGCCGAGTAAGGCCGCGACGGTCGATTGGTCACCGCCATGACGGAAAAGAGCGTCGACGCCTTTCGCACGATCAGCGAGGTCGCGGGAGATCTCGATCTGCCGCAACATGTTCTGCGGTTCTGGGAAACCCGCTTCCCACAGATCAAGCCGATGAAGCGGGGCGGCGGTCGTCGCTACTACCGGCCGGACGATGTCGAGCTTCTCAAGGGCATCCAGTATCTCCTGTACGTCAAGGGTTTCACCATCAAGGGTGTGCAGCGGATCCTGAAGGAAAACGGTGCACGCTTCGTCGTGGCGATCGGTTCCGGTGACATCGCGGCGCTCGAACAGATTCAGGCGGGGCGGCAAAGCGCGGCCAATGCGGGCGCGAACGACGAGCCCCATCTCGACGATATCGATCTGATTGCGCCCGAATCGCGGGAAGAGGCGGGGAAACCGACCGCCGCGGCGGACGGACCCGGCAAGCCCTTCGCCGGGTTGCTGAAACGTCACCGCAACGCCGGCACCGAAGATAGCCACCGCGGCGGATTGCTCCCGCGCGAGAGCGCCGAAGAGCTCGACGACGTGATTTTGCAGTTGCTCGAATGCAAACGGCTTCTCGATCAGGTGCGGTGACGCCGATCGGCTTGAGCGCAGCGTCTGCGCCCTTCGGCGCTCAGGGCCTGTCGGAAACGGCAAGCGACCCGGCCGCTACAGGGGCGCTGTTTTGCGGTTTCCGACGATTGACTGATCGGCCGCGCGCGGCCCCTCCGCTGCACAAGGCGGTCCGGCACTGGCGTTGTCGCCGGTTCGATCGGGAGCGGGACGGGCGCTTTTCGCGAGATCGCGTGCGCCGCACCGCATTTGCCTGTTGCACGCCATGTCCGGATTATCTAGGACAGTCAGCAGTCGGAGCGTAGCGCAGCCTGGTAGCGCACCTGAATGGGGTTCAGGGGGTCGGAGGTTCGAATCCTCTCGCTCCGACCATCACGAAAGTCCCGCGGAATAGGCGGTTGATCGCACGGCGGCAGAATGCCACTGAAAACTGGCCGGGATTTCTGACACTGTTTTGTCACTGATGCGATTCGGATCGGCCGAGAAATCTGTCCGCCGTAATCCACAATTTCGGACGATACGGTTCCGCTCCAGCCCCGTCGGCGATCCTTATGGACGGCACCCACCACCAGGCGAAGGAGGCCAGCATGACCGATTCTCCCCCATCCGAGGACTACGACACCGACGCCGTCGTCGATCTCATCCACGAGGTCTTTCCGCGCTCGACCGTGGAGGTCCTGCAGCGGCTGACCGGCGTTCCGCTTCGCTCGGTTACCAGGTGGGTGAAAGGCGAAAGCCGGATGCCGCCGACGCTGGTCGGCAAGCTTCGCGAGCAGGCGAAGCTGCGGCGGGAATTTTCGGCCGAGATCCAGAACCTGGTCGCGGAATATGCCGACGACGGCGCCATGCGGGCGGTGTTGCGGTCGGCGCTGCTGGAAGCCGCGAACGCCGACGCGATCCTCGAGGCGGAAGAACTTTAAGAACGCGTAAAATTTTCCGGTCGGGCACCACCGGATTTTAGTACCCGTTGGTCATGATGATTTCCAAGACGCGAGGGCAGGGGCCCGGTGCGCAAGGATGGAGATCATCGATGGCGAAGAAGGCCAGTCAACCGATCGTCCGGGTCGTCGGCAAGCGGCGGATCCCGGACGATCCCGTTCACCTGCTACCGGCACCGCTCGACGAGGACGATATCGATCTCGGCGACGGTAACGCGGCGACCGGCTCGCTGTTGCCGACCGAGTTCGTCTGTCTTCAGTTGCTGGCCGACCTGCCGCGCCGGATCGCGCACCGGATCGCGGCGAAGGAGACGGCGTGCATTCTCGTCCACGTGTCGAACGACCACTGGGCAAGCCCGGTCGAGAATGCTTTCGTTGAACTGATCGACACCTCCGGTTTTCCGGTCCGTGGGGTGAGCGTTCAGGATGGGCGCAGGCTCGGCGAATATCCAGGTCACGATCTCGGCACTGTTCTCGACACCGTCGGTCGCGGCCATGCGGTTCTGTATCTGAATCCGGACGAGGTGCTCGACCCCGTGTTCAAGCCGCTGATCGACGCAGAGTTCGATCTGCGGCGGATCAGGCCGTCGCTGATGACCGCGGCGCTCGAACGGGCTTTCCCCGGCTCGGGGGCGGCATGGCCGCGCAGGTTGGATGCGGCCGCCATGCCGCCCCA
>DRFF01000037.1 GCA_011050685.1 Aurantimonas coralicida | reverse complement strand
CGGGGTCAAAAGCGGTCTTCGGATCGGCGCCCGACAGAAGCTGGTCGAGCAACGCGTCGGGAATGCTGGGTTCTTTGCGGCGGGCCATGGGCGATCTCCTTCGATCCCATTATGCCCGCCCACACACGGAATTCCTGACAGTGCCTCCGGCGCTGGCGTTCTCTCAGGCCGGCTTCACTTTCGGTTCGCGCTCCCAATGGCGCAGCGCGCGGCAGCTCTCGACAAAGCCCCGCGCATCTTCTGGCGCACTCAGTTCCATACAGCCCTTGTCCAGATCCAACGCGATGCCGGTCTTCTCCAATAGCGTCATGACGTCCGGCGAATAGGCAATGAACTTGCAATGGGCGAACGCGTCGGTGACGAAGTCCTTGGCCGGGGCGATCCTGGTCAGCGACTCGGCGCCGTCCTTGCTGGCCAGCACCGCGACCGCGTCGTAAAGCAGCGAGGGCCCGCCATCGACTTTTTGCTTGGCCTCGATCCAGCTGCCATCGCTTGCCTTCACGCCGCCCACCATCGGGGCCACGACCTCAAACATCGCGCCCTCGGCCTCGATCGCCGACTTCAACGCCTTGAACAGGTCGGCGTCGACTCCGTCCGTCACCAGCACGCCCAGCTTGCGCCCCTTGAAACTCTCGGGCCCGTTGAGCAGAACAGACAGCTTCGGCGACGTTTTCAGGTCCATCCTGGTCGGCCGTGCGGCGTCAGCGGGCTGCGGCATTTCCTTCAAACGCAGACCCTCCCCGACGCTTTTAGCCAGATCCTCATCCACATTGAGAAGGTGCGAGACGATCCGCGAGCGGATGGCCGGGGTTTCGACTTTCGACAGCTCGAAGATGAACGCGTCGGCGATATGGTTCTGCTCGGTCTGCGTCTGGGACAGATAGAACTGGCGTGCCTGACTGTAGTGGTCGGCGAATGTCTCCGAGCGAACACGTCGCTTTTCGCCGGCGACGTCTTCGGCGTGAGATGTGAAGCCTTTCTCCGGAGCTTCACGCGGCCCGCCCATTTCTCCGCCCCACGAGTTCGGCTCGTAGTTGGCCCGACCCTTCGGGTTGTGCATGGCCATGTGGCCGTCCTGCTGGAAGTGATGGAATGGGCAACGCGGCGCATTCACCGGAATATGGGTGAAGTTTGGGCCGCCGAGCCGCTTCAACTGGGTATCCAGATAGGAGAAGTTGCGTCCCTGCAGTAGCGGGTCGTTGGTAAAGTCGATGCCTGGCACGACATTACCGGTCTGGAAAGCGACCTGCTCGGTCTCCTGGAAGAAATTATCGACGCAACGATTGAGCGTCATCTTGCCGACGATGCGGATGGGCACTTCCTCCTCGGGAATAATTTTCGTGGGGTCGAGAACGTCGAAATCAAATTTTTCTGCAAAATCCTCGTCGAAGAGCTGCAAGCCGAGTTCCCATTCAGGAAAATCACCCATCTGGATCGCATCCCAGAGGTCGCGACGATGAAAATCGGGATCGGCACCGTTCAATTTGAGTGCCTCATTCCAGACGACCGACTGCAGACCCTGCTTAGGCTTCCAGTGAAACTTGACGAAGGTGGATTTTCCCTCGGCATTGATCATCCGGAAGGTGTGGACGCCGAAGCCTTCCATGAAGCGGAAGGAGCGTGGAATCGTCCGGTCGGACATAATCCACAGGGCCATGTTTATCGATTCAGGCGTGAGCGAAATGAAGTCCCAAAAATTGTCATGCGCCGTCTGCGCCTGCGGGAATCCACGGTCTGGCTCCTGTTTGGCGGCATGAATGAGATCGGGGAACTTGATCGCGTCCTGGATGAAGAACACCGGGATGTTGTTCCCGACGATGTCCCAGTTTCCCTCCTTGGTATAAAATCGGCAAGCGAAACCACGCACGTCCCGCGCCAGATCGGCTGACCCCTTGTTACCGGCCACTGTCGAGAACCGGACGAACATATCGGTTTTCTCGCCAGCCCGCTGAAAGATATCGGCACGCGTGATGTCGGAAAGCGACTCGTAGGTCTCGAAGGTTCCATGAACCCCGAATCCGCGCGCATGGACCACCCGCTCGGGAATTCGCTCATGGTCGAAATGGAAGATCTTTTCGCGGAAATGCTGGTCCTCCATCAGCGTCGGCCCACGCTGCCCGGCCCGCAAGGAGTTCTGGTCGTCGGCTACAGGAACGCCGCCTTGGGTTGTCAATACCGGTACATCGCCGCCGGCGACCTGGTGGATCTCGCCCCCTGCGCCCCGTTCAAATTCGACGCCGCCGAGCTCGATAGCGCCTCTGCCCTTCTTGCCGGAATTCTTGCTCATTTCATCACCCCATTTCGTCGATCGTGGCAGCGCGGCGGTCAGGAGAATCAGAACGCAGCTTGCAGACCTCAAACTCCGGAGTTCGCGCTGCGTTCCGTAACGAATGGATAGCCAACCTTCCAATACGATCCGACTGTCGAGAGCTGCGGCGTGGTTCAGAACGAGTGCGCCATCCCCGGCGCGAGAAGCCTCGAATCTTGGGCCGCGCCGGCGCACGAGGCGGGACCTGACCGCCGAGGTAGGGATGGCCGCGGGCTAATCCGTCACTGCGCCCCGGCAGTATCCTCAACGTCGGTTTCCGGACGGTCGTCGCCTTTGGCGATTTCATCGTGCCAGTTTCCGTCGGCGTCCTCGTAGCGGATTCCGATCGTCTCGCCTGCCGCACGCTGCCGCGCCGCGGCGCTCCGAGCGGCAAAGAGCGCCCGATCATGGGTCGGGAAAGTCTCTGAAAGAACATCCTGAACCTTGTAGGCCCAGCCGCCGTCATGCCGGACAACCTCGTAGTGAACCTGGGTCATGGAACTCCATCCTGCGTTTCCGGGACTGTCTGCTTCACCAACGTGACGATACACCGATGCGTTCCTGCGTTCACGAACCTCGGCAGATAAAACGCGCACCAAGATTCGAGCGCCCGGCGTCATGACACCTCGCTACTCCGCCTCGTCCTCGTAGCCGACCAGATGCAGCGGCCGCGCGCGCAGCTGCCGCAATTCACACCAACGCACCAATGCCTCCTCGCGGCCGTGGGTCACCCAGACCTCGGTGGGGGCGATTTCGTCGATCGTGTCGGTCAGTTCGTCCCAGTCGCAATGGTCGGAGATGATCAGCGGCAGTTCGACGCCGCGCTGGCGGGCGCGCTGGCGCACCCGCATCCAGCCGCTGGCGAAGCACGACACCGGATCGGGAAACCGCCGCGCCCATTTGTCGGCGAAGGCCGAGGGCGGGCCGACGATGATGGCGCCGGCGAAATCGCCCTTGCCGCCCCCTTCGACCGTCGCCGGCCGCAATTCCCCAAGGTCGATACCCTCGCTCCGGTAGTAGTCGCAGAGCTTTGTCAGCGCGCCATGGATGTAGATCGGCGCATCGTAGCCGGCCTCGCGCAAATGCTTGATGACGCGCTGCGCCTTGCCGAGGGCATAGGCGCCGACGAGATGCGCCCGATCGGGAAACTGCTCGACCGATTTCAGGAGCTTGGCGACTTCGTCGCGGGTATCGGGATGGCGAAACACCGGCAGCGCAAAGGTCGCCTCGGTGATGAACACGTCGCAAGCGACCGGCTCGAAGCCGGCGCAGGTGGGGTCCGGCCGACGCTTGTAATCGCCGGAGGCGACGATCCTGAGGCCCTTGTGCTCGACGGCGATCTGCGCCGAACCCAGCACATGGCCGGCGGGATGAAAGCTGACCGACACGTCGCCGATCCGGATCGTCTCGCCAAGCGCAGCGGTCTGACGTTCGGCGCAAAACGCCTCGCCGTAGCGCAGCGCCATGATGTCGAGGGTCTGCCGGGTCGCCAGAACGCTGTGGTTGCCCGGCCGCGCGTGATCGGCATGGCCGTGGGTGACCAAGGCGCGAGCGACCGGGCGCACCGGATCGATATAAAAATCGCCGGGCGGGCAATAGAGCCCTTCGGGCGTCGGGTGGAGGAGGTCGTCGGGCTTCATCGTCGATGACAGATAGCGCCGTGCGCGCCGTGAGAAAGCGCCCGGTGGCGGCACTCGCTGGACGGTGATTGGCGCAGGCCCACGTTTTCCGGCGATAGTGCGCGCCGATCCACCCGATTCGGCAGGCGGCCCATGTCATCGACGTTCTGGCTCACGACGCTTGCGATGATCGCCTTCGCCGGCAATTCGATCCTTGCCCGACTGGCCCTCGGCGAAGGCGCCATCGACGCCGCCGGATATACCGGCGTGCGGCTCGCGTCCGGCGCGGCGGTGCTGGCGCTGCTGCTCGTCAACGCCAACCGCAAGTCCGTCCCGGCAGTCCGGCTGCCGGGCGGCTGGCCCTCGGCGCTGGCCCTGTTCGTCTACGCCGTGGCGTTTTCCTATGCGTATCTGCAGCTCGGCGCGGCGGTCGGCGCGCTGGTGCTGTTCGCCTCCGTACAGGCGACGATGATCGCGTGGGGCCTGATTCGAGGCGAGCGGCCTGGCCTTTCAGAGATCGCCGGACTGACGATCGCCTTCGCCGCTTTCGTCTACTGGATCGCCCCCGCGCTGGTGACGCCAGCTCTCCTCGGAACCGTCCTGATGATCGCCTCGGGCGTCGCCTGGGGCGTCTATTCGCTACGCGGACGCGCGGCAACGGACCCGATGGGCGAGACCGCCGGCAACTTCATCCGCACCGTGCCGCTGGCGATCCCGCTGATCGCGCTCTCCGCGTTCCAGAGCGGCATGACGACCGCCGGAATCGTCATCGCCATCGCCTCCGGCGCGGTTACGTCGGGCTTGGGTTACGTCCTCTGGTATCGGGCGCTGCCCGGCCTGACGGCGACGCGTGCGTCGATCGTGCAGCTCACCGTGCCGGTGATCGCTGCGCTGGGCGGCGTATTGTTTCTCGCCGAGGCGCTGACGCTGCGCTTCGTGCTGGCGGCAACGCTCATTCTCGGCGGTATCGCGCTGGCCCTGCTGGTAAGGAAGCGTTGATCGTCGGCTCCTTCACCCGAGAGCGGGACCGACGGCTCTATCCAGAAACTGACCGCGTCCGATCTTTCGTTGCGCGCTCCTTCTCCTCCTCCTGGGTCGGGAGCGCGCAACGGTTATGGATGTCGGTCGCAGCAATTGCGGCGTGCCCCATGGCGACGACGATCTGGTCGAGCCCACGCACCACGGCGCCGGCGGCATAGAGCCCCGCAACGCTCGTGCGGTTGTGCTCATCGACGGTCAACGCCCCGGTGGCGTCATGTTCCGCGCCGAGAACCACGGCCAACTCGGATCGCAGCGTTAGCCCTAATGCCGAATAGATGAGATCGAACCGGTGTTCGGCTCCGCTTTCCAGCCGTATCGCGGCAATCCGGTCACCCTCGACCCGAAGCTCACCGATTGGTTCAGTCACGACCTTCACCCCGTGTCGGTTGGCCAATTCCCATTCCTCGCCATCGAGCTCCATCGGGACGCCGAGCGTCAGGAAGGTCACATCGCGCGAATAGGTCCGCGCCACGAATGCGGCTTCGCCAAGCCCCCGCGCCCCGCGCCCTATAACGGCGATCGCCTTGTGCTGGGCTTCGTAGCCGTCGCAGATCGGGCAATAGCGCACCAGTCCGCGCCGCACCGCATCGGGCACGTCAGGCAGGTCCGGCTCGATGTCACGGGCGCCGGTCGCGAGCAGGACGTTCCGGGCCGTCACGTTGAACGATCGACCTTTGGCACCCGGCACGACCTCCACGTGGGCGTGAAAAATACCGTCGTCACGCTTCTCGAGGCGCACGACCTTGCCTTCGACGATCTCCGCTCCGTAATGGCAAGCGTGCGCGCGCTCGCGCACCAGAATCTCGCGGCCGGTGATGCCTCGTTCGAAGAAGGGAATATTATGGCTAGTCGGTATCCAGGCGGCTCTGGGATCACCCGCGTCCACGATCAGGCTGCGGCGCTTGAAGCGGGCAAGATAGAGCGCCGCCGTCAGGCCCGCCGGGCCTGCTCCGATGACGAGGCAGTCGAGCAAAGTGTCGGAATCGGAGACGGACATCGCAGGCTTCCTGGTTTATGGCGGAAAAGGGTGATGATCGGGCGGGCGCACCGCGCAAATGGCCACCCGGCCGAGGACGTCAATGGCCAGCCCGGCACCGAACCAGCGAGCAGCTGTGGGACGGGTTTCTGAGGGATCGATCCGGATCATGACAGCCAGAAGCAAACTCCCGGGCGGCACGCAGCCCGACGGCGCGGCCTCGCTGCCCGAACCGTTCCTCGACTGGTTCGCGCGAAACGGCTGGTCGCCGCGACCGCATCAGCTTGACCTTCTGCGGCGTGCCGAGGCAGGTGCTTCGGTGCTGCTGATCGCGCCGACCGGTGCCGGCAAGACGCTCGCCGGCTTCCTCCCCTCGCTCATCGACCTCCACCGGCGCGCCCCCACGAAGCCGGGCACGCGGCCGCGCGGCGTCCACACGCTTTACATTTCGCCGCTGAAGGCGCTCGCCACCGACATCCGCCGCAACCTGGAAAGGCCCGTGGCCGAGATCGGCCTCGACGTTTCGCTGGAAACGCGCACCGGCGACACCTCCCAGGTGCGCCGCCAGCGCCAGAAACTGAAACCGCCGGACATTCTCCTGACCACGCCGGAGCAAGTCGCGCTGCTGCTCGCCGCCAAGGACGCGCGTGGGTTCTTCTCGGATCTTCGCTGTGTGATTTTCGACGAGTTGCACTCGCTGGTCACCTCGAAGCGCGGCCATCTTCTGTCGCTGGGGCTGGCGCGATTAAGACAGCTTCGGCCGGACCTCCAGACCATCGGCCTCTCGGCGACCGTCGCCGAGCCCGACGAACTGCGCCGCTGGCTCGTCGCGCAGCCGGCCGATGCCGCCCCGATGGCCGACCTGATCACGGTCGAGGGCGGTGCCAAGCCCGACATCACCATCCTCCAATCCGAGGAACGCGTGCCCTGGCAGGGGCATGGGGCGACTTACGCCATGAAAGAGGTCTACGAGGCGATCCGCGCGCATCGCACGACGCTGTTGTTCGTCAACACCCGCAGCCAGGCCGAGCGGCTGTTCCAGGAGCTCTGGCGGATCAACGACGAGACGCTGCCGATCGCGTTGCATCACGGCTCGCTCGACGTCGGCCAGCGCCGCAAGGTCGAGGCGGCGATGGCCGATAACCGGCTGCGCGCCGTCGTTGCGACCTCGACGCTTGACCTCGGCATCGACTGGGGCGACGTCGACCTCGTCGTCCATGTCGGCGCGCCGAAGGG
>DRFF01000036.1 GCA_011050685.1 Aurantimonas coralicida | reverse complement strand
TCTCCACCTGGCTGCGCGAGGTCGCGATCAGCGTCTTGATCTCTTTCGCCGCCTCGGCCGAGCGCTGGGCCAGCCCGCGCACTTCCTGGGCGACCACCGCAAAGCCCTTGCCGGCTTCGCCGGCCCGCGCCGCCTCGACGCCCGCATTCAAGGCCAGCAGATTGGTCTGGAAGGCGATCTCGTCGATCACCGAGATGATCTGGTTGATCTGCTCGGAGGATTTTTCGATCTGGCTCATCGCCGCAACCGCCTGGCCGACGATCTCACCGCCCTTCTGGGCCTTGCCGCGGGCGGAACTCGCCGCCGTCTGCGCCTTGCCGGCGCCCTCGGCCGTTTCATTCACCGCCGTCGTCACCTCGCCCAGCGCCGCCACCGTCTCTTCCAGGTTCGCCGCCTGCTGTTCGGTGCGCTGCGCCAAGTCGTTCGACGCCGTGTTGATCTCCGAAAGGCCCGACCGGATCGAACCGATCGAGGTCACCACATTGCCGATCGCATCCTCGAGCTTGGCGACGCTGTCGTTGAACTTTGCCCGGATCGGCTCGAACTCCGCCGCCACCGGTTCGGCCATGCGCACCGTCAGGTCGCCCGCTGACAGCCGCTCGAAGCCAACCTCCACCACACCGACGAAGGCGCGCAGATCCTCGGCTTTGGCATTGTCCAGCGCCGCCTGGCGTTGCTTCGCCTGCTCCTGGTCGATCCGCGCTGCCGCAGCCTCGGCCTCCAGACGCTTACGGTCGATCGCCGCCTGCTTGAAGCTCTCCACTGCAACAGCCATCGCGCCGATCTCGTCGCCCCGCTGTTGACCCTCGACGGCGATGTCAAGACGGCCTTCGGTCAAGCCGACCATGGTCGCCCGAAGGCTGTTGATCGCCTGCACGATCGAGCGGCTGACCATCAACATGACGGGCGCGATGATCAGCAGCGCCAGCATCGCCGCGCCGAGCTGCAACCAAAGCCACGTCGTTGCCGCGCCTTGGGCATCGGCTAGCTCCACCTGAAGCTTGACATCCGCCTTTTCGGCGAGGAGCGCCAAGGTTTCGGTGAGGTGCTCTCCGCCCGCATCGATGGCGTCATCGATGGCCGAGAATGCCTCGACGGGCGCTCTTCGCTCGATCAGCCGCTTCAGGTCAACCTGGATAGCCTGACCGACGGTACCGAGGTCGGCCGCGAACGTCGCCATCAAGGAGGGGTCGCCCAGCTCCTCCGCCAGGTGCGCAGCATCTTCTTCGCCACCGCGCAAAAATTCGATCGAGGCTGCGATGCCCTCGAGCCGTTCGGGTTGCATCACCCCCTCTTCCCGGTCGACAATGCTGTCCATGGCCGCAAGGATAAGCTCGAGATTGGCCAGCCGCATTTTTCCAAGGTGGTCGATGTCCCCCCGCAATTCCTCGGCGGTCGCCATCGAATGCTGCACCCGTCCGCCCTGCAGCCAGGAGATGCCAGCCATCACGACGAACGCGCCCACGGCAAGAAACAGAACGACGTATAGGCGCCCAGCGAGGGACAGAGATTTTTTCGGAATAACGGACGGTGAGGACATTGTTCTGGCGACCCTAAAATACGCACCGCCGACGATCGGACAGGCATTTCTACGGAGACGCTAGGGCAGACGCCGTAAACGTTAACTTAACGTAGCTTCAGAACGCCTGCGACAAATTGTCATCTAAAGACATTAATAACCATGAAATTCTGATTTATTCAGTATCACTGATTACGTTAGCCGAGGATAATCTTCTCGGCACCGGATTTTCCTCTGCGATAAATACCCTTTCAAAGTCATTGGGTTAACCTTCACAGCTCCCCAAGGCCCCAGGGTGCCGGCGTCGTGACGATCCCACCTCACCGGTATCGAGAACCGTCTGATCGCAGCTTAGCAGCGTCTCGACACGGCGATCGTTGTGTCGCACGCGGGCTCGACATGCTCGCCGGAATGCCCCTCCCGGCGATCTTTTGTCTTCAGGCGCATGAGACGAGGAACAGACCAGGATTGAAAGGGCTAGCAGGTAACATTCACCGGCCCTTCCCGATCCGTCTGATGCTGGTCACCGCCGCGCTGTTCGCCGGCAGCCGCGCGATCGCGGCGTCCAATTCGGCCGCCGGGCGGAGGAGCACTGTCCAGACGACCTCGCTAAGCTCTTCGAGCCTATAATAGCCTGCGACGAACCTGCGCTTCCGGGCCTTGGGGCTAGGTCGGAAGCGCGGAAGGCACGCGCGGACCCGCGATCAGCCGACGAAATTGAAGAAATAGCTAGCCGATGCGAGAATGGCGCCAACGATGGCGGTCGGAATCAGGATGCTCTCGCTCTGACGCACGCCGTCATCTTCCAAACCAGCGTCATCGGCTGGACGAGATCGCAGGTAGAAACCACGTCGACCGAGCTTGACGGTTTGCGGGACCCGTTCGGCCGGCTCCATGCGGAAGGGGGTGTGGTGAACGAGCGGGGCGGCCGTCCGTTGCTGGACCGCTGCCTTTTGCCCTGACCTGCGCATTCGAGGGCGTACAAGGAGTGCCAGCTTAGCCCGCGCTCGGGGAGCGGCGGGTGCATCCGGATTGCCGGGCGGAAGAGACCGCTCCGCAACGCCGTTGCCGGCGAACATCAAGTCTGAATCGACCCCAAATGGCGATGGGAATGCCGAAACACCGCGTGTCATCGTGATTACCTCCACCTTGAGGAAACGCGGAAGCCGACGATTGGTTCAATTGAGTAAAGGCTCGGCAAAACTGAGTGACGGCCACACAGAACGGATGCGGATAAAGGCATGATCGCGCGACCCGGGTCCTTCAACCGATTTTAATGTGCGCGGGCGGCGTGACGCATCTGGACGTCGCCGCGCCGGCGCCCCAGAAGAAGCCCATGGGAAGCGGCGAGGCTCTTGATGCCCGCCGGCGAGGCAAAGGAGCAAGTGAAATGCTGAGAACAGACACCGTCCGGAACATCCTCTCCTGGTACGAGGGCGAGACCCCGGGCCTGAAGAGCAATCTTTCACGCCTCCTGATGCATGGCCGGTTGGCGGGGACCGGACGGGTGGTGATCCTGCCGGTCGATCAGGGCTTCGAGCACGGACCGGCGCGCAGCTTCGCACCCAACCCGGCCGCCTACGACCCGCATTATCTTTACGAACTGGCGATCGATTCCGGCGTTTCGGGCTATGCCGCGCCGCTCGGGCTTCTGGAGCAGGGCGCCGACACGTTCGCCGGCGAAGTGCCGTTGATTCTCAAGCTCAACAGCGGCAATTCTCTCGTCGGCGGCAGCGACCAGGCGCTGACCGGCAAGGTCGAAGACGCGATGCGGCTGGGCTGCGTCGGCGTCGGGTTCACCATCTATCCGGGGTCCGACCACTCCTACGACATGATGGAGGAACTGCGTGAGATCAGTCTGGAGGCGAAATCGCGCGGGCTGATGACCGTCGTCTGGTCCTATCCGCGCGGGGGCAAGGTTTCCAAGGAGGGTGAAACCGGCTTCGATATCATCGCCTATGCGGCGCATATGGCAGCATTGATGGGCGCGACCATCATCAAGGTGAAACTGCCGACCGCCCATATCGACCTCGACGCGGCGAAGCCGATCTACGAAAAGCACGCCATCCCGCGGGAAGCCGCCGCCGACCGCGTCCGCCACATCATGCAGGCAGCCTTTGCGGGCAAACGAATCGTCGTCTTTTCCGGCGGCGCGGCGAAGAACACCGACGAGCTCCTGGACGAGGTCCGCGCCATCCGGGACGGCGGCGGCAACGGATCGATCATCGGCCGCAATTCATTCCAGCGCAGCAAGGAAGAGGCGATCGCACTGCTGAACCAGGTAATGGACGTCTACGCCTGATCGATTGCGATCGGCGCCGGGACTTGAAAGCCCGGCTGACACGAAAACGGCCGCCCCGAGGCGGCCGTCATATTCGAGCTGTTCGAGAAATTGCGTCGAAGGCCTATTGCGCCGCCGCCGCGGCGAGCGCTTCGGCGGGATCGCGTTCCTCGCCCTCGGCATCGAAGCCGGCGAGATAGGCGATAACGTTGGTCAGGTCTTCCGGCTTTTTCAATCCAGGAAACGCCATCTTGGTGCCCTTGACGACAGCACGGGGGTCGGCAAGCCACTCGGTCAGTAGCGCCTCATTCCACGTCGGCTTGTCAGCGGCCCATTCCTGGAAGGCGGGCGAAAAACTGTAACCCTCGACCGCGCCAGGCTTTTCACCGACCAAGCCGTTGAGTTCCGGGCCGATCTTGTTTTTGGCGCCTTCGCCGACGGCGTGACACGCTCGGCACTTGTTGAAGACCTTCTTGCCCGCGTCGGCGTCGCCGACGGTCTGGGCCATCGCTCCCGACGCCATGGTCAGCGTCAAGATCGTGCCAGCGGCCAAAATCAGATTACGCATAAGTCCTCCATGCAGTGCTGTGCTCTTCTTAGCGGGAATATAAAGGCGCGCCGCACAATAGCAATCATTTGAAAGGGGCGGCGCGTGTGTGGCCGCGGCGGTGCGTGCGGTTTCGGGGCCGGCGGTGATCACGCGCTGCTAACGCAAATGTGAGCCGTAATTAACGCGGGTTGACGGGATGAATTATATATCGGGTGAGGCGGGCCGCAGCGTTCTTTCTCCGCAGAATTCAATATTCATTGTCGTTGCGAAGGATTGCAACACGCCCGGTCCGCGCCGTCTGTCAGTATAAATGGAATTTTTCGGCTGTAGCCATTGCGCGATGCGAGCGGACTGACGAGGGATTCATACGTCAACATTCGGGGCTTCACATCGTGACAAGGCGCAATTCGATTTCCTTCGGGTAACCCGCGCGTCTATTCGCTAGGAATCCTATCCGACACAACTTTGCCATGTTTGTTAAGCGCCCCAGGTCAGGCCAAACTTGGCGTAAACCATCGATTTTAAGAGGAAATCAACGACCGAAGGTTACGAATAATTCACGACGTCGGGCCCGATCGGAATTCGCGTTGCGGATCGGCAACACGACGGAGGAGAACCTATTCCTGCCATTTTTCCGGCACGGAGACGGACCATATCAACTCCCGAACCCGCCAGCCGGGTCGGGAAATCCGGGCGCCACGCGGACGTGGCGTCGGGAAGAGAGTCGCGACCGCGACAGAATGGAGTACAGTTATGAAACGCTTTGCATTGCTTCTCGCCTCGACGGCGTTCGTCACCCCGGCGCTCGCCGCCGACCCGGTCTATGAGGAAGCCCCTGCGCCGGCACCGATGATGATCGAGCAGGTCGCTACGACCAGCACGTGGACCGGCCTCTACATCGGTGGCCAGGCTGGCGTCGCCTTCAGTGGCGATGACGATGGCGCGCGCTTCGACACCAACAACACCGGTGTCTTCGGCAACGGCACCTTTAACGGTGACGATAACAACGCCGGCTTCATCGGCGGCGCGCATATCGGCTACGACTACCAGATGCCGAACAACTTCGTCATCGGCGCGGTCGCCGACATCAACTACATCGATGCGGAGACCAACCGGTCCTACACCACGCAGGGCTCGACCTTCACGTCCAATAGCGAGATCAACTATCTCGGTACGGTTCGCGCTCGTCTCGGCTACGCCATGGACAGCATCCTGCTCTATGGTACGGGCGGTCTCGCCTATGCCGGCGTCGACAATACGATGACTGCGCCGAGCGGCGGCGCCTTCACCGGCTATACGTTTACGCAGGATGGCGACGACGCGGATGTCGGTTATGCGGTCGGCGGCGGTGTCGACGTGATGGCCACCCAGAACATCTCGTTCGGCGTCGAGTACCTCTACACCAATCTCGGCTCGAACGATCAGACGATCACCGGGACCAACGGTACCAACACGGTGAACTTCACCTCGGAGTCGAACGACAACGATCTCGACTTCCACACGATCTGGGCGAAGGCGTCCTATCGCTTCAACTAAGGCACTATGCCTTCGGCCGGGCGCGTCAAGCGCCCGGCCCTACAGACAAAAGCCCGTCGGATCACAGGATCCGGCGGGCTTTTTGGTCTCTGACAACCACCTTGAAAGTTGAGGCCGCGCGAGAAACGCTTTCAGGCGAGCGGCGGAAGATCCAGATCGGCACGCCGCGGCAGGTCGGCGCCGCGGCGCGAGCAGGTCACTGCGGCGGCGTCGACGGCGAAGCGCAGCAATTCCTCGATGCCGGCTTGGTCGGCGGCCTTGAGCGCCGCGCGCGAGAGTTGACCGCGTTCCTTCAAGCCGGCCAGGAGCGCCGCCTGAAACGTGTCGCCGGCACCGACCGTGTCGGCGACGGCGATCTGTCGTCCACCGACCCAGGCTTTGATACCCGAACTTGTCGCGGCGATCGCGCCGCGCTCGCCGCGCGTTACCACCGCCATCTCCGCGCCCGCGGCGACCCAATCGTCGATCACGGCATCGAGGGCCCGGCCAGGATAAAGGAGATCGAGGTCTTCTTCGCTTGCCTTCACCAAGGCAGCGAAGGGCACCAGTTCGGCGACTTTTTGCCGCCAGATGTCCAGATCGGGTTCGATCGATGCGCGAATATTGGGATCGTAGGAGATGAACCGCCGGGCCGATTCCTGCCGCACGAGATGGGCGAGCCCCGAGGCGGTCGGCTCGGTCACGGTGGAGTAGGACGCCAGATGGATCGCCTCGAGCGCCTCGGGAAACATTGCCGGCACTTCGGTGGGCTCGATCGAGCGGTCGGCGGTGCCGTCGATATAGAAGATATAGGCCGGCGAACCGTCGGCGCCGAGCGAGACCATCGCCAGCGTGGTGTTCCTGTCGGTCGGAATGAGGAAGCGCTGGTCGATATTTTCGCGCGCCATGAAGCCGCGGATGCGCGTCCCGAAGAGATCGCTCGAGACCTTGGTGAAGAAGCCGGCCGGATGGCCGAGGCGCGCCAGGCCCAGCGCGACGTTCAGCGGCGATCCGCCGACACGCCCGGACAGGGCGATCTTCGCCACATCCGCGTCGGGTTCGGCGAACAGATCGAACAGCGCGTCGCCGCAACTGAGAAACATGGCGAAATCTCCCGGACCATATCCAGCGTTCGGTTTCAAATGCCGCTATCAGGAAAGGCCGAAGCGGGGAAGATGGCGCCGCACTTTGCACAAAGCTACCGCGACCCTTTCATAGCGCGCGCTGACGCCTATGATCGACGGCGTCCAATCGGGGAGGAAACCGCATCCATGCCATTTCAGCGCGTCAACAGCATCGTCATCCACCATCGGGTCGAGGGAAACGCTGACGGGCCGACGCTGGTCTTCGCCAACTCGCTGGGCACCGATTTCCGAATCTGGGACGCGGTGGTCGAGCGCCTCGCCGGAGCGTATCGGATCGTGCGCTACGACAAGCGCGGCCATGGCCTGTCGGAGGCGACGCCCGCGCCCTACGCCATGGACACCCATGTCGACGACCTGAAAGGCCTGATCGACCATCTCGGCGTGGCGGGCCCGCTCGTCATCGGCCTGTCGATCGGCGGCATGATCGCGCAAGGCCTTGCCCATCGCCATCCCCTTCTTGCCAAGGGACTGGTGCTGATGGATACGGCGCACCGAATCGGCACGACCGAACTGTGGGACCAACGCATCGCCGCGATCGAGAAGGACGGAATCGGGTCGATTTCCGAACAGATCCTCGAGCGCTGGTTTACACCGCAATTCCGCCGCCCGGCCAATCCCGACTTCGTGGGATATTCGAACATGCTTCTGCGCACCCCACTACCCGGCTATCTCGGCAGTAGCGCCGCATTGCGTGACGCCGACTATACCGAGGCGACGGCGAACATCGATCTCCCGGTGCTGTGCGTCGTCGGCGATCAGGACGGCTCGACCCCACCGGATCTGATGCGCTCGACCGCCGATCTGATTGCCGGTTCGCGCTTCGAGATCGTCAAGGACGCCGGTCATCTGCCCTGCATCGAGCAGCCGGAGGTTACGGCGGGCCTGATCGCGGATTTTGCCGCCGAAGTCTTCGGCCTGACGGCCGGCCGGTGACGGCCTCGGTCTTCTCGCATTCGTTTCTGGGCGGGCTGCTCGGCGACGAGGAACTCGATTCCTATTTTACCGCGGCGGCGGAGCTCGAGGCGATGCTGGCCTTCGAGGTCGCGCTCGCCGAGGCCGAGGCGGCGGAGGGATTGATCGCGCCGGCAGCAGCCACCGCGATTCGCGCCTGGACACACGAATTCACCCCCGATCTCGCAGCACTTGCCGTCGGAACGGCGCGGGATGGCGTCGTCGTACCCGCGTTGCTTCAGCAATTGCGCGCCGGGCTCGACCCGGCCGCCGCCGCGGCCTTGCACAAGGGTGCGACCAGCCAGGATGCGATCGACGCGGCGATGGCGATGCGCATGCAAGCGGTGTCGCTGGTCCTCGACCGGCGGCTGGAAGCGCTGATCGATGCATTCGCGCAATGGGCGATCGAGGCCGGCGACCGCGACGTGATGGCGCATACACGAATGCAGGCGGCGCGGCCGACGCCGTTTTCGCGTAAGCTCGCCTCCTGGGCCGATCCGCTGGTGCGCTGTCGGCTGCGCCGCGAGGAGATCGCGCCGCGCGCCTTTGCCCTGCGGCTCGGCGGCGCCGTCGGCGACCGCGCGGATTTCGGCGACAAGGGCGAGGCGATCGTCCAGCGCGTGGCGGACACGCTCGGCCTCTGGTCAGCCGCAGCTTCCTTGCATTCGGAACGCGACGGGATCGCCGAATTCGGCCATTGGCTGTCGCTGATCACCGGCGCGCTCGGCAAGTTCGGGCAGGATGCGGCGCTGGCGCTGCAGAGCGAGGTCGGGGAGCTGACGCTTTCCGGCGGCGGCGGCTCGTCGGCGATGCCGCACAAGCAGAACCCGGTCGGCGCGGAGGTTCTGGTGACGCTGGCGCGCTTCAACGCGACGCTGGTCTCCGGCCTGCACCATGCGCTGTTGCATGAGAACGAGCGCTCCGGCGCGGCCTGGACGCTGGAATGGATGCTGTTGCCGCAAATGGCGCTGGCCGCGGGGGCGGCGACGCGGACGGCGGAGGACTTGCTCGGGCGGTTGTCGCTAAGGGCGGAATGATTATGGGCGTTCGACGAGGCAGATGGTTGGAAACGCCCGGAGGCCGCACGTAATACGAACCTGCGGCGATAGGGACCCGTTCGATGGAGCTGAACGGGCGCGTCCGGCCAGGAGCGACGCGCGGTTCGATGCGGCGCATCGGGCAAGCGGTGCGACGCCGTCCGGCAAGCCTGTCCAGCCCACCGAAGGCCGGGCGCTCGCCGCGCCTGGCTTCGTCGCGGGCCTCGCCCGATGCGCCGCATCGCGCATCGTCCCGTTCCTCGCCATGCATCGGCGATCGTCCCGGTCAAATGGGTCCCTATCGCCGCAGGTTGGTATAAGGCGTGGCTGAATCGGCTATGCGCTTTCCGGGACATAGCGGTCGACGGCAATGCTGCCTTCCCGCCGCCGGGCCTGTGCCAGATCGAACGCGGTTTGCAGCCGCAACCAGAAATCGGCCTCGCCTCCAAACGCCTTTTCGAGCCGGATCGCCATTTCAGGGCTGATCCCGGCTTTCTCGTTGACGACGTTATTCAACGCCTGCCGAGTGACGCCGAGCACGCGGGCAGCCTCCGTGACGCTCAGGCCGAGCGGCGCAAGGCACTCCTCGCGCACCATTTCGCCGGGGTGGGGCGGGTCGTAGAGGGGCAAGGTCAGTTTCTCCAGTCGTCAGTGGTAATCCAGATAATCGAGATCGACGGGCCGGCTGTCGTCGAACCGAAACACGATCCGCCAATTGCCGGACACGCTCACGCTCCAAAATCCGGCAAGCTGGCCCTTGAGAGGATGCAGACGCATTCCCGGCAGACCTACGAAGGTTTCCGGCGAGGTGGCATGATCAAGCGCGAACAGGACGCGGCGAATGCGTCTGACCTGATCGGCCTGAACGCCGCGCGCATCGCCGGTCTCGTAAAAGCGTGGGAGTCCTTTGGGTCGAAAGTTGGCAATCATCCATGCATTGGAAGGTAGTGTGCGCCGACAATTGTCACTTGTCAAACAGTCTCAAATGATCATGCGTTTGCCGATGCAGATCATCGCTTTCTGACAGTCGACGGTGCAAATAATCACGCTCCCAGCAGCGCAAACGTCCCGAAGGCCGGCACCTTGACCGCCAGCCTCAACGGATCGATGCCGGCCACAAGACCGAGGAAATTCACCTCCAGCCCCGATTTCCAGCCGGCGACGATGCCGGCATAGCCCCAAAGCGACAGGCGCAACTCTTGGCGGTCAGGGTCGATCGAGAAGACATGTCCCTCGGACGGATAGTCGCGGCCGACCGCCGCCGCCGGTAGCGTCGCGTCGATGCCGGGGACAGCGCGCATGACGTGGGCGACGAAGGTATTGGAGTTCGGGCCGGGAAAGAGGGCGTAGCCGCCACGCTCGGCATAAGGGTAGGCGGCAATGGCGGCGCGCACCTTCGGGATCAGGGCTTCGGCCCGCGCGCCGGTGATCCCGACGACCACCCGCGGAGCGTTCGAATACCAGCGCCCGTCGGCGGGTTGGCTGTTGCGCCGAACCGGTGTCCCCCAGCCGACCTTGTCCCAACGCTCGTAAGCGCTCCCGCTCTTGTCCTTGATGACGATCCAGGAGTGATCGGCGATCGCGCCCTTGAGGCCGCCAGTGCGCGCGGCGAGAATGTAGAGCGCCGCGTCCCCGTTGGTGCTGGCTGTCGGCAGGAGCGACGCCGAACTCCAGTCGGCCTGGCGCCAGGAGACGGGACGTTCGCTCGTCCACCAGAGAAGCGCGGCGAGCGCTGCGGGCAGGAGATAGACCGCCACGACGACGACGGAGAGCCATTTCAACAGATGCATCGGGTCCCATCGGTGGCGGCGGGGCGGAGCGGCTGCTAGAGCGCGCTTGGAAACTGTTTGTAGGACCGAGGTCATCAATGGAAAACCCCGTTCTCGTGGAAGTGACCCGTGGCGATCTGGTCGAGAGTGTCCATCGCGGCGCCTTCGCGTTGGTCGACGGTGCGGGGGCCGTCGTCGCCTCGGCCGGCGATATCGCGCGTCCGGTGTTTCCGCGCTCGGCGATCAAGGTGTTTCAGGCGATCCCGCTGATCGAGACCGGGGCGGCGGATGCCTTCGGTTTCGGTGACCGGGAACTCTCGCTCGCCTGTGCCTCCCATTCGGGCGAGGAGGGGCATGTGACGCTTGCCGCGGCCATGTTGGCAAAGGGCGGGCTCGACGGCCGCGCACTCGAATGCGGCTGCCATTGGCCGTTCGATCTGCCCATTGCGCTCGATCTCGCCCGGCGCGGCGGCGAGCCGACGGCGCTTCACAACAATTGCTCGGGCAAACATGCCGGGTTTCTCTGCACGGCGGTTCACCAGGGCGAGGACCCGCGTGGCTATGTCCGGGCGGATCATCCGGTGCAGCAGAGGGCGAAGGCCGCGATCGAGGATATGACCGGCACTGAACTCGGCGACGATGTCTGCGGCACCGATGGCTGCTCAATCCCGACCTATGCGGCGCCGCTGAAAAGTTTCGCGCATGGCTTCGCCAGGCTCGTGACCGGCCAGAGCGTCGCCCCGGAGCGTGCCGCCGCCGGACGCCGGTTGATCGCCGCCTGCATGGCCGCGCCCTGGGAAATGTCCGGCAGCGGCCGCGCCTGTCAGGCATTGATGGAGGCCGCGCCCGGCCGGGCGTTCGCCAAGACCGGGGCAGAGGGCGTCTTCTGCGGAGCGCTGCCGGATCTCGGCCTCGGTTTCGCGCTGAAGATCGACGACGGCGGGACGCGGGCGAGCGAGGCGCTGGTTGCGGCGGTCATCGCCAAGGCGCTACGGCATGAGGATGCAGCGCTGGCCGGACGCTTCGATGCGCTGGCGTCGAAGACGCTGCGCAACTGGGAAAAGACCACGGTCGGCGCGGTGCGGGCGGTCCTGCGCTGAGGCGAGGCCGCGGTCGACCCGGCGTTCGGCCGAGGCTGACGCTTAGCTGTAGTCGCTTTTCGGCTGGCTTGGAGGACGGCTAGCCGGTCTGCGGGAGCGGGTGGCGCGGGGCTTTTCCGCCGCCTGCGGCTTCAGCCGGATTTCGACGCTGCCGCCTTCCGGGTCGTCGACCTCGAACAGTTTGGTCGAGCGGACCAGATCGCTTAATTTCTTGAAGCCGTAGGTGCGCGGATCGAAGTCCGAGGACAGGTTGAGAAGCTGCTTGCCGAAACTGCCGAGATTCACCCAGCCATCCTCGGTGTCCATCTGCTCGATCACCCGCTTGAGAAGGTCCGCCGCCTGCTGCGGCTTGGCCAGTGGCGGCGCGTCGCCGTTGTCCTTCTCCGCCGTGACCCGTCCGGGCAGGAGGTTCTCGGTGTAGATGAAGCGCCGGCACGCCTGCCGGAAACTCTCCGGCGTCTTCTGCTCGCCGAAGCCGTAGACGTCGACGCCCTGTTCGCGGATGCGGGCGGCGAGCCGGGTGAAGTCGCTGTCCGACGAGACCAGGCAGAAGCCGTCGAACCGGCCGCTATGGAGAAGGTCCATGGCGTCGATGACGAGGGTTATGTCGGAGGCATTCTTGCCGGTCGTATAGGCGAATTGCTGCTGTGGGATGATCGCATGGCGCGATAAGACGTCCGCCCAACCCTTGGAACGCTGGCTGGAGAAATCGCCGTAGATGCGCCTCACGCTCGCCTCGCCGATCTTGGCAATCTCCTCGAACAGGCCGTCGGCGATGCGCGAGGAGGCGTTGTCGGCATCGATCAGCACGGCCAGCCGATCGGTCTTGTCGGGTCTTGAAGCAGACATGAAGGATTCCTCGTATGTGGCTGGCGATCACTGGAGACGGCTGCGGGCCGTCGTCAGTCTTGCCCGTTCTCAGGTCTGTTCGGCAACCCCAGCCGGTCGAGGATGGCTTCGGCGACGGCACTCGGCGCCCGTTCACCTTCCCTCACGGCCTCCTCCCCCGCGGTGATTTCGGCGCGCCAGCGCGCCCCGGACAGGATGCGCCGGCGCAGGCCCTCGTCAAGGCTGGTCCAGAGCCAGCGCACCCGCTGCTCGGCCCGCCGGTCGTCCCATGAGCCGTTGCGCCGGTGGATGTCGCGAAACCGCTCGATCCCGGTCCACAAATCGTCAAGACCGGCGCCGGTCATGCCGGAGACGGCGAGCACCGGGACGGTCCAGGCTGCCGAACGCGGCGCGAGGATATTCAGCGCCGAGCGGATTTCGGCGGCGGCGGCCCGCGCCGGCCCGGCATTGTCGCCGTCGGCCTTGTTCATGGCGATGATGTCGGCGACTTCGAGGATGCCCTTCTTGATGCCCTGGAGCTCATCGCCGCCGCCGGCGATCATCAACAGCAGCAAGAGATCGACCATGTCCGCGACGCTGACCTCGGCCTGGCCGACGCCCATCGTCTCGACGATGACGACATCGAATCCCGCCGCCTCGCAAAGCAGCATCGTCTCGCGCGTCTTCGCGGCGACGCCGCCGAGCGTGCCGGAAGAGGGGGAGGGGCGGATGAAGGCATTCTTGTCGACGGCGAGGCGCGCCATTCGCGTCTTGTCGCCGAGGATCGAGCCGCCGGAGCGGACCGATGAGGGGTCCACTGCCAGCACCGCGACCTTGTGTCCCTTGGTCGTAAGCATCAAGCCGAAGGCATCGAGCAGCGTCGACTTGCCGACGCCGGGAACACCGCTGACGCCGATACGGATCGCGCCGCCGGTGTCCGAGGCGAGCCGATCGAGGACGGCGGCGGCGACGCCCCTGTGCTCGGGCCGGGTCGATTCGACCAGAGTGATGGCGCGGCTCAGCGCGGCGCGCTCGCCTTTGCGGATGCGGTCGGCCAGGTCGTCGGGATCGGGCAAAGGGGTCATGATCACCGGTGTGGTCGGGCTGTCGGTGCCCCCGATCGGGCATTGTCGAGGATGTGGGAAAACCTCCCGATCTCGTGCCTGAAACGGGCTTGTGAACGGCAATGACTACCGAAGGAACGCCATGTTTGCTAGGCCTTCGATGGTGGGCAACGATTAAAGGCGGCTTTGCGCGTATCGCCAGCCGCCATGCTTTGGGAGAAGTACCATGGCCTGGAACAAACCTGTTCTCACGGAAGTCTGCCTTGCGATGGAAATCAACGGCTATATGCCGATCGAATTCTAATCGGTGGCAGCACCTGACAGCCGCGGGCGGGTCGAGGCCCGCCTGCGGCTTTTCGTTTTGGGCTCGGCCGCCGGCGGCGGCTATCCGCAATGGAATTGTCTGTGCGATGTCTGCCGGCTCTATTGGGCCGGCGACAGCCGCGTGTCGGCGCGTTCGCAATCCTCGATCGCCGCGACCGCCGACGGACGCAACTGGCTGCTGATCAACGCATCGCCGGATCTGCGCGAGCAGATCTTGCGATCACCACCATTGCAGCCGACCGCCGGAGCCTCTCCGGACCAAAGGCGGGCCTCGCCCATTGGCGCGGTGCTGGTGACCAATGGCGACGTCGATCACGTCGCCGGCCTTTTGACCTTGCGAGAGAAACAGTCGTTTCCGCTCTACGGGACAGCTGGCGTTCTCGGCGTCATCGCCGACAACCCGATCTTTTCGGTTCTCGATCCCGCGCATGTAACGAGACGGCCGGTGATGATGGAGGAGACGTTCGAGCCGGTGCCGGGACTTCTGGTCGAGGTGTTCTCCGTTCCCGGCAAGGTGCCGCTCTATCTGGAAGAGGGCGAGGTCGATGTCGGCGAGGAAGGCGAGATGACCATCGGCGTCCGACTGACGGCGCACGGCAAGACGGCTTACTATATTCCCGGTTGTGCGACCGTGCCTGATCGACTGCGCGACAGGGTGAGGGATGCCGACGCGCTGTTGTTCGACGGCACCGTGTTCACCGACGACGAGATGGCCAAGGCCGGCGTCGGACAGAAGACCGGTCGACGGATGGGCCATATGCCGATCACCGGCGAGGGCGGCAGCCTGGCGGCCTTCGACGGGCTCAAAATCGCAAGCCGCACCTACATTCACATCAACAACACCAATCCGATCCTGATCGAGGATTCCAGGGAGCGGCAAATGGTGGAGGCTGCGGGTTGGCAGGTGGCAAAGGACGGGGGGGAGATCGTGCCATGAAAGCCATGATGGGACGCGACGAATTCGAAGCGGCGCTGCGGCGGATCGGGGCGGAGCGCTATCACCATCTGCATCCGTTTCAGCAGCGATTGCAGAGCGGCGAACTGTCGAAGGAGCAGGTCCAGGCCTGGGCGCTCAACCGTTATTATTACCAGTCGCATATCCCGGTGAAGGATGCCTACATTCTTGCCCGGCTGCAGACTGCCGAACTGCGGCGCGAATGGCGCCAGCGGATCATCGACCATGACGGCGAGGAGGGGCAGCGCGGCGGCATCGAAAAATGGATCGCGCTGACCGACGGCGTCGGTCTCGATCGCGCCTATGTCGAATCCGGCGTCGGCATTCTTGCCGGTACGCGCTTCGCGGTCGATGCTTATGTCCATTTCGTCCAGGAGCAGACGCTGCTGGAAGCCATCGCCTCGTCGCTGACCGAATTGTTCTCGCCGAATGTCATCGGCACCCGCGTTCGCGGCATGCTGGAACACTACGACTTCATTTCGAAGGAGACGCTGGCCTATTTCGACAAACGGCCGGTGCAGGCCAAGCGGGACTCCGATTTCGCGCTCGCCTATTGCCTCGACAATGCCCGTCGGCCCGAGGAGCAGAGCGCCGTCCTCGACGCCTTGCGGTTCAAGTGCCAGGTGCTCTGGGCGCAACTCGATGCCCTGCATTTCGCCTATGTCGAGCCGGGACTGACCCCGCCGGACGCGTGGCGTCCGGGCGAAGGGTTACGGGAAGGAGGCGGGGCGGCATGACCGCGATCGCCGACGATACGGTGCCCAGACTGCCGCACGGGGTGCGGTTTCGCGAGGACAAGACGCGCGGCCAGTTCATTCTGGTCGGGCCGGAACGCATCTTCAACGCCGATCAGGTTTCGACGGAAATCCTCAAGCGGGTGGATGGCAAGACCACGTTCGGTGATATCCTGCGACAACTGACGGAGGCGTTCACGGCGGACGAAGCGACGATCCGCCCGGATGTCGAGAGTTTCCTCATCGACCTTCGCGACAAGCAGATGGTGACGCTATGAACGAGGCGGTCTTTCCCAAGCCCGCCGCCGAAGCGGTCGAGCGGCCGGCGCCGCAGCCGCCGCTCGGGCTGCTGGCCGAACTGACCCACCGCTGTCCGCTGCGCTGCACCTATTGCTCGAACCCGCTCGAGCTCGACACGCGCTCGTCGGAACTCGACACCGAGACCTGGAAGCGGGTGTTCACCGAGGCGGCGGAACTCGGCGTCATCCATGTCCATCTGTCCGGCGGCGAGCCAACCGCCCGCAAGGACATCGTCGAGCTGACCCGCCACGCTGCCGAGGTCGGGCTGTACACCAACCTCATCACGTCCGGCATCGGCGTCTCGGAGGCGCAGCTGGACGCCCTGTTCGAAGCCGGCTGCGATCACATCCAGCTGTCGATGCAAGGCGCCGACGCCGGCGTGACCGAACAGGTGGCGGGCTACAAGGGGGGCTTTGAGAAGAAGGAGGCCTTCGCCCGTGCGGTGGTCGCGCGCGACTTCCCGCTGACCCTCAACGCAGTGATCCACCGGATGAACATCCATCAGGTGCCGGACATGATCGACAAGGCCGTCGCCTTCGGCGCCAAGCGGCTGGAGATCGCCCATACGCAATATTACGGCTGGGCGCTGAAGAACCGGGCGCAGCTGATGCCCGCGCGCGAGGACGTCGACCGGACGATCGGCGAGGTGGAATCAGCACGCGAGCGGCTGAAGGGCACGCTCGTCATCGACGCCGTCTTCCCGGACTATTACGCGAAATATCCCAAGCTGTGTAACGGCGGCTGGGGCGCGCGCACGCTCAGCGTCACGCCGGCCGGCAAGGCGCTGCCCTGCCACGCGGCCGAGACGATCGAGCATCTGGAATTCTGGTCGGTGAGGGACCACTCCCTCGCCGAGATCTGGGCGTCGTCGCCGGCCTTCGAGGCCTATCGCGGCACCGCTTGGATGAAGGAGCCCTGCCGTTCCTGCGAGCGCCGGCATGTCGACTATGGCGGCTGCCGCTGTCAGGCGCTGGCGCTGACCGGCGACCCGGCGAACGCGGACCCTGCCTGCGTCAAATCCGATTTTCACGAGCGGCTCGGCGAGATCGCCACGACCGAGGCCTCGACGGTTGCCGATCCCGGCGCGGCGACCTATCGCGGGTTTCGGAAAAGATGAGAGTCAGGCAGATCGCACTGCCCGCTCGTTACAATTGTCCGGACGAGTGCTCTCGGAGAAGTTGGGGAGAATTGTCGTCGCTATCGTTGGCCGGCCCCATGCCGAAGCGCTCGATCGCCCGCTCGGTACCGAACAAGGCAAGGCGCTCAGCAAAGGTGGACGAAAAGATCGGATACCGCGCGAACACATGATCCTGGACATCTTTGTTGCGTGCCCCGAGCAGCATGAGTGGACAGCTCAGTCCGGGATAGGGACGCAGCTCGGACATCGGTTCTAACGAGCAGAAACGCTTATAGAACGCCGCGTGCTCGGGCCGAACGGTGGCGAGCATCCAATCGGACTCGAAATGCTCGGCCATCATACAGGCCAGCCTGATCACAGAGAATGGCAAGAGTGGCGTTGTTCGGGCCTCCGGGTCAATTACGAACCGGCTCGGATCGATCATCGTTTCGGCATTCCGCAGAAGCGGACTCAGAATATCGTGATAGGTGTCGTACGCAGGACTTGTAGGGTTCTCTTTGGAAAGCAGATGAATGCGGATTGAGCCGGCAAGGTAGTCATTGATATGAGTTCCGAAGACAACAGCATTGGGGTCGAAATCATATTTATCGAAAAAGAACTGTCTTGAATTTTCTGATATTATTCCTTCCCTACGGTAGGATCGATATCGTAATCGATATATATCATCCCGACTCTTTGTATTATTTGCGATATGATAATCGGTTATCGCAAGGATATCGGTATTATTGCTATTGGGGTCGCGGGATATTCGTCGCGAAAATCTGGACATTTGTTGCGCCTCTACAAATAGCAAAGGCAGTCTAGCTTAATTATTTGTCATTCACGATAGCGAAAATTGTAACGATGCAATAAATGTTTGGTAAGGGTTAACAAAGCGTTTGGAGGGCGCTCGCGGCTGCCGTGTTACTTTCCGATTGGACGGGCGGCCGGCCGGCCAGGAGCAGATCCCGGATCATCTCGGGGCGCAACGGAGGGCCGTAAATGAAGCCCTGAATCTCCGCTGACGGTAGTTCTGCAGTGAGAAATTCCAGTTGATCGGTTCGCTCGACGCCCTCCACCACTACGCCAAGTCCGATGGATTCGACCAAGCCGAGAATGCCACGGAGCAAGGCGCGCTCCCTGTTGTTCTCAAGCGCCTCTCGTATGAAACGCCGGTCAATCTTGACCTTATCGAGGGGTAGCCGAGTGATATATTCGAGATTTGAATAGCCGGTCCCGAAGTCGTCAAGGGACAGTCTGATCCCGGTTGCGTGCAAGATATCGAGCCGTCGAAAAATTTCCGGATCGCGATCGAGAAAGATATTTTCGGTTATCTCGACCTCAAGCTGCGATGGGGCGACCGAGTGGCGGGCCGCAGATCGAAGTATGACATCGACGATGTCGTCGCGATTCAGCTGGCTCGGTGAAATATTGACGGCAACCCGTTTATTGGGGGGCCAAGTAGCGACCGCCGCGCATGCCATGTCGATGGTATAATCGGTGATTGCCGGCATAAGGCCGCTTTCCTCGGCGATTGGCAAGAAAACCGCCGGGGAAATCGCGCCATGGACGGGATCATCCCAACGCAAGAGGGCCTCACATGTGCTGATGCGGCCGTATTGGGGATTGACGATGGGTTGAAATACAAATGTCAGTTCGTTTGCATCGAGCGCTCTGCGCAGATTTGACTCGATCCTCATGCGTTCGATTTCGACGCTCTCCATCTCGGCGTCGAATCGCGAGTGCCTCCCGCGTCCCGCGGACTTCGATTTATAAAGCGCAAGATCTGCGCGCTGAAGCAACTCGGCGGTTGTTCGAGCGTCGCCGGGAAAGAGCGCGGTGCCGACGCTGCATTTCGATGTGACCGATATTCCGTCGATCGAGAGCGGGTTCGCTAACGCGGTGATCAGAAGATTGGCGAAGCGGGTCGCTTCCTGCCGCGGTTCGCCGTTCAGATGCTGCAGGATCACGAACTCGTCGCCGGAAAATCGGGAAACGACAGTCTCATCCTCGCTCACCTCCTCCATGCGACGCGCGGCGATGGCCAGGACGCGATCCCCGAATGCGTGACCGTAAGTGTCGTTCAAGCGCTTGAAACGGTCGAGATCGACGAAATGCAACGCAATCGCCTCCCCGTGATGGATCGCGGTATCGAGAATACGGACCATCTGGCCCTTGTTCGGCAAGCCGGTAAGGCCGTCGATGTGAGCGAGATGAAAGTTTTGCTCGGCAACCGCAACGGTCTCTTCCATCATTCCCCGCATTCCGTCCGCGATCCTAAGCAAGGTCATGCAGAACATCACGAAAAGGGCAGCGAAAAGGAGGTGCCATGCGTCCATCTGCCAAGCGAGTCCGAGAGACATAGGGACACCGGCCGCCGACAACTGCAGGACAACCAGCTTTCTGGAGGCGTAATTTCGTCCAACGAGGCCTGTCATAAAACACAAGGCTGTCGCGAACGAAAAAAGTTCGGCTGCGACATAGGTTTGGTCAGCTGCGAAAATCACCATCGGCCAAACGCCGATGAGAAGGACGTGAATGACGCCTGTCACCTCGTAAAAGCGCTTCGCGATAGCGACGGACTCGCGGTCGTCGTCGGCACGCCGTGCGCCATAATAGATCGCTGATACGCGGACGGTCGTTACCAAGCTCAATGCGGCAAAGATTGCCCAGACGCTCGGCATATCGGTCTGTATCGCCGTCGCGATGCAAGCGACAAGCGTAAAGGCGCACCCGCGAGCAAAATTGCCAGCGTCGGCGAAGAGCATCTGTTTGTAACGATCGGGGCGCCTGCCAGCCTGGATCGCCTGAAGCCTCTTAATCGCGAACTGCACCATCGCTCCAATCAACCGAAGGAATCCAGAATACAGTGTGACGATTAAAAACAAATTTATGCTAGATTTTACCACTCAGGGTTGCTGGCCTACAGCCAGTTCTTGTACCGAAAGAACAGCATCGGGACGATCGCTGAGACCACCATCAGCGCAAGCGCGGAAGGATAGCCGAACGTCCAGCCGAGTTCGGGCATGACACGGAAATTCATACCGTAGATCGAGGCGATTAGGGTCGGCGGCAAGAAGGCGACGGCAGCGACTGAGAAGATCTTGATGATGGCATTCTGCTCGATCGAGATCATGCCGACCGTGGTGTCGAGCAGGAATGTTGTCTTGTTGGACAGGAACGTGACGAAGTCGTTGAGCGAATGGACGTCCCTTGCCATCGCCTTCACGCGCGGCTTGGCGTCTTTGGCGCTGGATTTGCGGCGGTCGAGGGCAAGCTGAAGAAACGGGAGCAGGCGGTCGAGTGTCACCAGGCCCTCCCGCGTGCGGGAGGTCAGGTCGCCGGCCGCTCCGATGCGCCGCAGCAGCGATTTGAAATCCTTGGTGCCGGTCGGCTTCTTGCGCGCCGAAGAGGAGAAGATGTCCTCGCCGATGCTGTCCAGGTCCGCCGAGATGGTCTCGAGGAGGTCCGCGACCCGGTCGATCACTGTCTCGAGAAGCCCGATCAGGATCGTGTCCGCCGACGGCGGCCGATCGCCGCGGCTGACGGCCGGCTTTTCGGCGGCGCCGGGCTGGGCGCCGCTGTCCGCAGCGCCACCATGGCGCGGTGTCTCGCGGCAGAGCTTGGTCGCGTAGATTGCAAAGCTTTTCGGCGCGCTATAGCGCAGCGTGATCAGCCGGCGGTCGGCGAGCATGAAGGTGACCGGGGCGAAAGACGGCTTGCCGCCGTCCAACCCGAACACGACCGAGGCCGTCATGAAGTCGGCGTCGTCCTCGGAATAGAGCCGGCTCGACACCTCGATCTCGACCATTTCTTCGCGGGTCGGCACGTCGATGCCGCATAACTGTTCGACGGCGGCGATTTCGTCTGGATGCGGATCGAGCAGGTCGATCCAGACAGCCTCGGTCGGGATTGCGTCGGGCGATGCCCGGACCGCGTGCATTCTGGCACCGCTCGGGACATAGGCCTCGATCATCGACGCTTTTCCGTGAAATCGCGGAACCAGCGCGCGGCGCTGTCCTCGCCGACGGCGCCAGCCGCGACATCCATGACGAACTGGTAGACCATGCCGTTGTCGGCGGTGATGTCGTAGCCGTTCTTCATCAGGAAAACCGCTGCGACCACGATCGCCGTCCGCTTGTTGCCATCCACGAATGGGTGGTTGCGGGCGATCCCGTAGAGATACGCCGCCGCGAGGTCGAAAACGTCTGGCTCTCCGTACGCGGCCTTGTTGAGGGGGCGATCGACGGCCGACTCCAGCAGGCCAGCGTCACGAATTCCCCGCGCGCCGCCAAAGCGGTCGATTTGCTCGCTATGGAAGGCCTCGACGCTCGCCTGCGAAACCCAGCGCCAGGTCATTTCGCCAGTTTCGCCAACGCGTCACGATATTTGTCCATGAAGACACGTGCGTGGGCCAGTTCTTCCTCGAAGTCTGGCCCCGCCTTGATGAGCTTGACGCCATCTTCCGAAACGATGGCGTTCAAGCGGTCGCCGGTGGCCAATCCCGCCTGTTCCAGCACCTCCTTGGGCAGGATCACGCCTTCGGAATTGCCGATCTTGCGAATGACGGTATTCATGGCAAAGCCTCCAATCTCCAGGTTCTGGCGTTATAACTAATGTTGAACCAGGTGGGTGGCAAGAGACTATTCGGCCGCCGCCTTCTCATGGCCAAGGTGGCGGGAAAGGGCTTGCAGCAAGTCCTCGGCCGCTTCGGCGACGACCGTTCCCGGCAGGAAGATGGCGGCGGCCCCGGCCGCCTTGAGCGTGTCGACGTCCTTCGGCGGGATGACGCCGCCAACGACGATCATGATGTCGCCGCGTCCCTCCGCTTCCAGCGCCGCCTTCAACGCCGGAACGAGGGTCAGATGCCCGGCCGCCAGGGACGAGGCGCCGACGATGTGGACGTCGTTCTCGACGGCCTGGCGGGCCGCTTCCTCGGGCGTTTGAAATAGCGGGCCGATGTCGACGTCGAAGCCGAGATCGGCGAAGGCCGAGGCGATGACCTTCTGGCCGCGATCGTGGCCGTCCTGGCCCATCTTGGCGACAAGAATGCGCGGCCGGCGGCCCTCGGCCTCTGCAAAAGCCGCGCTCATCGCCTGGATATGTTCGATCCGCCCCGCCATCGCGCCGGCCTCCCGTTTGTAGACGCCGGCGATGACCTTCGTCGTCGCGACATGCCGGCCGAATACCTTTTCCAGCGCCCCAGCCATTTCGCCGACGGTCGCCTTGGCATGGGCCGCGGCGATCGACAGTTCCAGGAGATTGCCGTCGCCACGCTCGGCCGACGCCGTCAGCGCCGCCAGGGCGGCATGCGTCGCGGTGTCGTCGCGCTCGGCCTTGAGGCGCTTGAGCTTTTCGATCTGCTGGCGCCGCACTTCGGCGTTGTCGACGGAGAGGACGTCGATGTCGTCGGTGGCGTCATTGAGGAATTTGTTGACCCCGACGACGGTCTGGGCGCCGGAATCGATCTGTGCCTGGGTCCTGGCTGCCGCTTCCTCGATCCTGAGTTTGGGCAGGCCCTTTTCGATGGCCGCAGCCATGCCGCCCATCTCCTCAACCTCGGCGATGTGGGCAAGGGCCTTCTCCGCGAGCAGATGCGTCAGCCGTTCGACATACGCCGAACCGCCCCAGGGATCGATCGGGGATGTGGTGCCGGATTCGCGGGCCAGCACATGCTGGGTGTTGCGGGCGATCCGGGCGGAAAAGTCGGTCGGCAGCGCCAGCGCTTCGTCGAAAGAGTTGGTGTGCAGCGACTGGGTATGGCCTTGCGTCGCTGCCATCGCCTCGACGCAGGTTCTGACCGCGTTGTTCATGACATCCTGGGCCGTCAGCGACCAGCCCGAGGTCTGACAATGGGTGCGCAGCGACAGCGAGCGCGGATCCTTCGGCGCGAAGTTCTTCTGCATGAGCGCGGCCCAGATCAGCCGCGCCGCGCGGAGCTTGGCGACCTCCATGAAGAAGTTCATGCCCACCGCCCAGAAGAACGACAGGCGGGGAGCGAAGTGATCGATGTCGAGACCCGTCGCGACGCCCGCCCGGGCATATTCGATGCCGTCAGCGATGGTATAGGCGAGTTCCAGATCCGCCGTAGCCCCGGCTTCCTGCATGTGATAGCCGGAAATCGAAATCGAGTTGTATTTCGGCATGTGCTTCGAGGTGTAGGCGAAGATATCCGAAATGATCCGCATCGAATGTTTGGGCGGGTAGATATAGGTGTTACGGACCATGAACTCCTTCAGGATGTCGTTCTGAATGGTCCCCGACAGATCCTTCTGGGCAACGCCCTGCTCTTCGGCGGCCGCGACATAGAGCGCCAGAACCGGCAGCACCGCGCCGTTCATCGTCATAGAGACGCTCATTTCATCGAGCGGAATGCCGTCGAAGAGCTGACGCATATCGATGATCGAATCGATCGCAACGCCCGCCATGCCGACGTCGCCCGCGACGCGCGGATGGTCGGAATCGTAACCGCGGTGGGTGGCGAGATCGAAGGCGACCGACAGGCCCTTCTGTCCGGCCGCGAGATTGCGGCGATAGAAGGCGTTCGACTTCTGCGCTGTCGAGAAACCGGCATATTGCCGGATCGTCCAGGGCTTTTCGACATACATGGTGGGGTAGGGGCCACGCACGTATGGAGCGATGCCCGGATAGGTGTCCAGGAACGGCAGGTCCGCGATATCCCCGGCGCCATAGGCCCCGGCGATAGGGATTCCCTCCGGCGTCTCGAAGGACTCGCCAAGCGTCTTCGCGAGGGCAGGCTGCCTCGGCCGGCTCCAAGCGATGCGGGTGAAATCCGGAACGTTCGTCACGTCGATGCCTCCACGGTCTCGCTGGTTCGGTATGGGCGCAGCGGCTCGCAGCGGGTTTGGCCGGTCGGCTGGGGCGGCAGCTCGGCGTCGGGAGCCTGCCCCAGGAGAACGTGATGTCGCTCCTTATCGAGCGGGTAGAGGCTGGCGCCGACGATGACGGTTTTCCCCTCCGCGAGTTTGGCGGCTCTGGCGGCTCTGGCGTCCAGGATGCGGTTTTGCAGGACGCCGGCGGAAAGACTCTTGAAGATTCCGCCTTCGGCCTCGATCGTCTGGAATTCGTTCCAGGCGGCCTCCGCGGTCAGATTGGTGAGTGCCTCGATGCCGCCGGAACCGGCCGCCGGATCGGTGATGCGTGCAAGGCCGGATTCTTCCTGCAGGATGATCTGGACATTGCGGGCCAGCCGCCGCGCGGCAGGATCGGCAAGGTCGAGCGGGGCGGTGTGTGGCAGCACGGACAGGCTGTCGGCGCCGCCTGTTCCAGCCGCGAAGGCCGCGATGGTTGCGCGCAGGATGTTGGTGTGCGGGTCCTTGGCCGCCATCATGCGCCAGGAGGTCTCGGCATGGATGCGGGCAGCGGGCGGGGTCGCTTCGCCGCATTCCTCCAGCAGTTTGGCCCAGAGGAGCCGCAAAGCGCGCAATTTCGCGGTCTGCTCGAACTGTCGCTGATCGACCGCCAGGGTGAAGCCGATCGAAGCTGCCGCATCGGAGAGGCCGAGACCGGCATCGAGCATCGCCCTGAGGTAATAGAGCGCCGTCGCCAGCACCGCGCCGAGTTCCTGCCCGGCGGTTGCGCCCGCGTCATGGAAGACGCGCCCGTCCGCCTCGGCGATACGGCCGCGAAAGCCGCTCGCGCGAAGCGACTTCGTGGCGCGGCCCGAATGCGCCCGAAAATCACCTTCGGGACCGGGAAAGCGTCCCGTAAAGGCAAACGGACCGATCGCGTCGAGACACAGGTCGATGAACAGCGCCTCGAAATCCTGGCCGCGGTCTTTCGCCAGCGTTCGGATTGCCTCGACAGCGCGCCGCGCGTCCATATGCGGCTCGATCCTCAGCGAGATCATCTCCAGCTTCACGCCGGCGAGCGCGCGGGCGATCGCATCGCCATCCATCGGGAGTCCGAACCCGTGCGCCGATGCCGACCCGGCGAAAACCAAAGACAGGCCATTGGCGCCGCCTTCCAGATCCGCCAGCGCCTGGGCATTGGCACGCGCGGCGTCGGGGTCATCGACGCGCTGGAGGACCGCCCATCGCCCGCCCGCGGAGCGTGCGAGGGGAGACGCGTCGCGCTTGCGGCCGTAAAGGGGCCCGTAGGTAAAACCGTCCTCGGCCCGCGCGGCAAGCGACTCGAAATCCCGACCCTTCAGGCCCTTTTCCACCAGGCTCCGCCATGCGGCATCGTCAGCTTGAGGAAAATCGATCGTCTCGATTGTCAGCGCCGTCATTGCACCTCCCTGTAGGCCGCGCCGCATTTCGCCTTCGCAGCGGTCCCAAAAGCGACCTTTGGCACCCGCCTCAATAGCGCCTCTCCGGCGTCGGCGAAATGCAGCCTTCGGCTCACGTCCCCTGCACGGGGCGTTCCATGCTCTAGTCGCACGCGATGACGGCATCTTTGGGCGCGACCAGCTTCCAGACGACGCCGGCCGGGGCGTAGTTCATCTCGACTGCCCCGCCCAAGCCCCGCGATGTCATCTTCTGGGTGATGAGTGTGCCGAATCCGGCGTGTTTGGGTTCGACGACCGTTGGGCCGCCGATTTCACGCCAGATAAGCTCGAACTTCTCGGCGATCGACCATGATATTTTCACGGTTCCATCGGCAACCGAGAGCGAGCCGTATTTGGCCGCGTTGGTCGCCAATTCGTGCAGAGCGAGCCCGATCGTCTGTGCCGCGGTGGAATTGAGACGGATCGCGGGGCCGTCCAGTTCGATCTGCTCGCCGCTGCCCCCCGCGCCGAACGCCTTGAGCTGCGTTTCGACAAGATCGGCCAGCATGGCGCTTTCCCAGCCGCTACCGGCGAGCAAGTCGGCGGACCGCGCCAGCGAGCTCAACGCCTCCGATAGCGTGTCCAGGAACTGCTTCGTATTGGCGCTCTCCTTTGCGGCGCGCCGGGCGATGGCGGCGATGAGCGCATACTGGTTCTTGGCGCGATGGGTCATCTCGCGCATGAGAAAGCGGTTCTGCTCCTCGGCCTCGCGGCGCTCGCGCGAGGCCTGCGCCAGAACCTTCGAGACCGCGCCGATCTCGGCGATATCGGTCCCGAACGGCATGGCCGGTTCGCCCTTGCCGATCGCCTCGGCCTGCTGCGACAATTGCAGGATCGGTGCCGCGATGCGCCGGCCGAAAATAATGCCAAGCATGATCGAGAACAGCAGAAGCAGGATCCCGGCACTCATCAAAAGTATCCAGGATCTGAGTGCCGGTCGGACGATGACGGCGTTGGGCACGGCGACGGTAGTCGTCCAGTTGGACAGGCTGGAGACCGTCGACGCCTCGATGAGATCGTCGCTCATTCGCGCCCCCAGCGTTTCCAGGATCGACGGGTTGTCGTAGGAAATCCCTCGCTGGGCTTCCATCCGTCCCTCGCTGGTTACCGCCGCGAAGACGCGCCGGCCTTCGGCGTCCTTGATGATCGCCGACCATTCGCGCGGCAGGTTCCGATTTGCGATGACGGCGTCGAGGGCATCGGCGGCCTTGTTGATCACCAGCACATAGGTGACCGTCTGGTCCCGCATCACCGGGACCGCGACATGGAACATGAAGCGGTCGGCCCGCGCGCCGAAGAACACCCCGGAGACCATCGGGCGTCGGGTCTTGAACACCTGCTCGATGGCCTTTGTGTATTCGGATTTCCGCGGCGTCGGTGGAAAAGGCTCCAGTGTCGAGACGACGACACCAAGCGCCGGGTCGATCAGTTCGGCATTGGTCTCGGTGGTTCTGAGAGCGGCTACTGTTCGCTCGTGAAAGCCGGCGAGTTGTCCGTTTGCCAGAGACGGCGAGGAGGCCAGCACCTTGCCGCTGGTGATCATGCCGTAAATATCCCGATCGACGGCGTTGGAGACGATTTCGGCCGTATCGTTCACTTGCGCGGCCGCGATTTCACGTTGCTGTTCGGAGAACTGCAGCACCAGAAACGCGCTGAACAGCAGCGCGGGAATGAGGACGATCAGAGCAAACAGCACGAGATGGGCGAGGAGAGGCGGTCTCCGCATGGCGCGCGAAAGCATCGCCCATCGCGCCCGTCTGGGCGACGACAGGAAAGATCGCAGCCTGTCGGGCAGCGAGCGAGCGACGTCCGCTTCGACACTCATCAGTGACAATATTCCGCGGCACTTGGATCCTCGATCTGCGCCACGGCCCCTGCTGGTAACGAACCCCTGCGTTTATCCCACGACCATACGTCAGTCTCGGCCGGTATTCCATAACCGTTTGGTGGGATGAGTGCTTTTGGCGAGATTGATCGATGCGGTGAAAGCCGGGCAGAGTTTCCGATGCCGCGGTCAGACGAAGGACGACAATCCGGGCACCGACGCCAGTGCGCGATCGACAGTTTCGGGATCGGAATGGGCTTTCGCGAAGGCGGCGAGTTCGCGCGCGACGATCTGAATCTGACCCATGTCGAGGCCGAGCCCCATCAGCTTCGAACCGAGCCCCATGATGCCGCCGCCCATCGCGGCGCCAAGGAAACCACCGCCGTCGTCGCCACCGGTGGTCGCGATCGCGTCTGAAGCCCCCGGCGTTTCGGCAATCATCTTGCCGACGGCGGGATCGTCACTTTCGGCCTTGAGATAGGTCAGGATATGACCGATCGCGACCTTGGCGGTGGATGACTCAAGACCCGTCTCCGCCGCGATTTTCGCCAACAGCTCGTCCATGGACATCTCCTCCTGCCGCCGCGCCTCGGAAAGAGGGGGCCGGTGGCTGCAAAGCTTGGCAAAGCCTGATCGCCGACGCAATCGACGAACGCGCGCTTATCGCGTCGCCGCGCTTGTTCCAAGCCGCTGGCCGGCTATAACCCCAATGGTCAATGAGCGAGGGATGCTGGATGCAGGAAACAGGTCGGATTTTTCTGGGGAGCAGCCGTGACCCGCAGGACGCGATCAAGAAGGGCGAGTATCTTGACCTCAAGCTTGCCAATCGCCACGGCCTGGTCACCGGCGCGACCGGAACCGGCAAGACGGTGACGCTGCAGATCCTCGCTGAAGGTTTCTCGGAAGCGGGCGTTCCGGTTTTCTGTGCCGACATCAAGGGCGATCTGTCCGGCATTTCGATGCGCGGCGAGGGCAAGGACTTCCTGGTGGAGCGGGCGGAAAAAATCGGCCTGGACCCATATTATCACGACTTCTACCCCGTGGTGTTCTGGGACATCTTCGGCGAGAAGGGCCACCCGATCCGCACCACCATCTCCGAGATGGGGCCGCTGCTGCTATCGCGCCTGATGAACCTGTCGGATGCCCAGGAAGGCGTTCTCAATATCGCTTTCAAGATCGCCGACGAGGAGGGGCTATTGCTGCTCGACCTCAAGGATTTGCAGGCGATGCTGGCGCATCTCGCGGAAAATGCCGACGACATCTCGAAGCTCTACGGCAATGTCGCCAAGGCCTCGGTCGGCGCGATCCAGCGCTCGTTGCTGGTGCTCGAACAGCAAGGCGCCGAAAGCTTCTTCGGTGAGCCGGCGCTCAAGATCGCCGACCTGATGCGCACCGACCGCGACGGACGGGGCATCGTGAACATGCTGGCCGCCGACAAGCTGATGATGAATCCGCGCCTCTACGCGACCTTCCTCTTGTGGCTGCTGTCGGAGCTGTTCGAGGAACTGCCCGAAATCGGTGATCCCGAGAAGCCAAAGCTGGTGTTCTTTTTCGACGAGGCGCATCTGCTTTTCGACGACGCGCCGAAGATCCTCGTCGATCGGGTCGAGCAAGTGGTCAAGCTGATCCGCTCCAAGGGTGTTGGCGTCTATTTCGTCACCCAGAACCCGCTCGACGTGCCGGACGGCGTGCTGGCCCAACTCGGCAATCGCGTCCAGCACGCGTTGCGCGCCTATACGCCGCGCGAGCAGAAGGCGGTGAAGACGGCGGCCGAGACCTTCCGCCCCAACCCAGAATTCGACGCCTATGAGGCGATCACCCAACTCGGCGTTGGCGAGGCGCTGGTGTCGACCTTGGGCGAAAAAGGCGTGCCGTCAATGGTCGAGCGCACGCTGATCCGTCCGCCCTCGGCGCGTCTGGGTCCGCTCAATGACGCGGAGCGCGACGCGATCATCGCCAAGAGCCCGGTCGCGGGGCAGTATGATCAGGCGATCGACCCGGAGTCGGCCTATGAGATGCTGGTTGGCCGGGCCGAGGCCGAGCTTCGGCAGGAAGAAGAGCAACGTCGGCTCGAAACCGAGACGGAGAAGGCGAGCCGCGAGGGCGAATCGACGCGGCGGGCGGAGGCGGCGGAAGGGCGGCGCACGCGCACCGGCTTCCAGCTTCCCGATTTCGGGCTCGGCGACGGCGGGCGCGACGACACCAAGGAGGTCGAGGAGGTCGACGAAGCGGCTCCGCGCCGCGGTTCGGCACCCCGCCGCCGCCGCTCATCGGGCTACCAGCGGCAGACGCTGACCGAAACGGTGATGAAGCAGGTCGGCCGGACAGTCGCCTCGACCGTGACCCGTGCGATCCTGCGCGGCGTTCTCGGCGGCTTCAAGCGCGGTCGCTGAGGGGATACCGCGGTAGATCTCAGGCGCTGCCCGGCGCCGCGTTGAGGACGTGATGGCCCGCAGACCTTTCCAACGACCCGGCGACACCCCATTTTCCCCCCGGCTAACCGTTGCGAAGGAAGATCCATGAACCGGAAGTCGACGCTCGCTTCTTACATTTTGTGGCTGCTGGGCTTCGGCGCGATCTGCGGCCTGCACCGGTTCTATCTCGGACGGCCGTGGACCGGTCTCTTATGGCTTCTCACCCTGGGGCTTATGGGCATCGGCCAGCTGATCGACCTGTTCCTCATTCCCGGTATGGTGCGCGAAGAGAATCTCGAAAGCCGCGTCGACCATATGGAGCGTGAGCGCGATCGCCTGCGGTAATACCAACCTGCGACAAAGCCGATCCCGCAACAAAAAAGGGGCGAGAGAATCTCCCGCCCCTTCGAATGGAATGATCGCAGGATAACCCGGTCAGACCATGCCGATCTGGGTGACGACCAGCGGCGAGCCGGACTTGACACGATCATAAAGATCGATCGCGTCCTGGTTCATGAAGCGGATGCAGCCCGACGAGGAGTTCGTCCCGATCGTCCAGTATTCCGGCGTCCCGTGCAGACGGTAGAGCGTGTCCTTACCACCCTGGAAAATGTAGAGCGCGCGCGAGCCCAACGGATTGGCGAGACCCGGCTCCATGCCGTCCGCATATTTGGCGAGGCTCGGCTCCCGGGCGATCATCTCCCTGGGCGGCGTCCAGGTCGGCCATTTTCTCTTCCACTGGACCTTGGCCCGGCCGCTCCAGGAAAAGCCCGCCCGTCCGATGCCAACGCCGTAGCGCATCGCGCGACCACCCGGCATCACCACATATGCAAAATAATTCGCGGTATCGACGACCACTGTCCCGGGCGCTTCCCCGGTCGGATCAGCGACTTCCTGACGATAGAATTTCGGATCGACGCGCTTCAGATCGACGGCCGGAATCCGGTATCCGTCGTCGACCACAGGCCCGTACATCGACACATATTTGGGTTCGATCCCGCGCTCTACGGGATAGGGTGCCACCGACACCTTGGCGCGCGGTCCGGTGGTACAGCCTGTCGCGACCGCTGCTGCGCCGAGCCCGAATCCGAGGAGCAGTTTGCGACGCGTGAAGAGGGAGTTGCCGTTATTCGTCATCTATCCAGCCTGTTTTTCTTGTCGGCCGCCACCCTACGAGCGAAAGCCGTAAATTGTTGTTACCGTGCGAACACTTTCCAAGTTGTTCGGTTCCATTTCGATCACATCCGTTTGATCGCCCCTCGGCGATAGCCGCGAACAGACCTGCGTCCGTCCAAGTGCGATTATGACTTGGCGAGCTATGATCAGACGAGATTCGGCAGGCTGCGAAGGTCCGCCAGGACGGCGTTCGGCGCCAGATCCAGATACTCGTCCGGCTCACCGCCACGGTTGATCCAGACCGTGTTGAAGCCGAATTGCGTGGCCCCCGCGATGTCCCAGCGATTGGATGACTGAAACGACACGGCGTCCGGATAGAGCCGAAAGCGTGTCGTCACCAACTCGTACATGGCCGGGGCGGTCTTGTAGGCCCCGCAGTCTTCGGCCGAGAAGACTGCGTCGAACAGATCCTCGATTCCCGCCGAGCGCACCGCTCGCTTCAACATCTCGCGCGAGCCGTTGGACAGAATCGCGAGGCGTGCCTCCCGCTCCTTGAGCGCTCTGAGGGTCCCCGGCACTTCCTCGAACGCGTCGAGGTCGCGATAGGCCTCGAGTAATTTGTCGCGCAGCGCCGGGTCCGCCGATGGGACCTTTTTGAAGGCGTAGTCGAGGGCGTCTTCCGTCAGCCGCCAGAAATCCCGTTCGGCCCGTCCCATCAGGCCGCGGACCCAGGAATATTCGAGCTGCTTGCGGCGCCAGATCTCGGAGAGAAGCCGGCCCGATTCTCCCAGGTCACCGGCATGGCGGGCGACGGCGGCACCTGTGTCGAACAGCGTGCCATAGGCGTCGAAGACGTAGACGGAATGCAAAGGGGTCTCCCTGATCGGGTAAGCGGACGCTCTGGCTTTGGACGGTCATATGGACCCGCCGCGGCAATTGGAAGCGTCGCCATTGCCGTCGGCGATAATCCGATCGAGAGCCGGGCCTTCTTCGCTGGGCCGATGGTCGGGTATCCGGCCGGCACGCCGCGTCCATGCTCAGGGTGACCCGCGGACCTCAACCACCACGATGTGCCGGAAATGGCGCAGCTTATTTTGCCGCGCAAGACTTGGCGGTCAGCATCCAGAGCACCTCAAAGCGGAAGTCCTTTTAGGATATAGACGTCGTTCCAATCCGAGCGACCCGACAGGCGCTCAATTTCGGGCGGGGTGGCCGGAATCATGCTGTCGGTGAACCGCAGTCCGATTTCGTCGCCCCGTCGCCACGCAACAACGACTGGGCGAAAGACTCGATCGGACTGATCGTAGATCGCCAGCTGCGACGGCAGATGATTTCCCGAATAACGGCGCACGCGGAGCCCACCGTCGGATATATCAACAACCATTCCATCGTCCAGAAACCTGTGACACCGCGTTACGAGTTTCACCGGTCTCAGGCGCGTGCGACGGCGACACCAGCGGCGCTGATCTTGCGGATCGCGAAGAAATCTTGTCCTCATTGCCGGCCCCCGCGATGGCGCGTGCTCGAATCCTTCAAGCACGGCGAATCAATTTGCCTTTCCACGATGATTGTATGGTTCAATCGTTTCTGCGGTCGTAATGTTCTCGCCCGCATTTTCACGGGTTTGTTTATGAAGCGGTTGACTCTGCTGCCAGGCGGTCGCTAGCGCAGAGCGGATACTCTTCTCCCACGCGTAGGTAGGCCGCCTTGCCGGCCAATCGCGTCGCTATGACGGCCTCGCCCAACCCGGAGCTTCCATCCATGTCGCAGGAAATGACCCGCACGCGCAGTTTCGTCGACGGCGAATGGCATGATGGCAATCCCGGCCTCATCGGCCCGCGCAGCCATGCGATGTGGCTCGGCAGCACGGTCTTCGACGGCGCGCGGTGGTTCGACGGTCTGGCGCCCGACCTCGATCGGCACTGCGAGCGCGTCAACCGCTCCGCCCAGGCGCTTGGCCTGAAAGCCACAGTGACGCCACAGGAGATCGCCCGCCTGACCCGCGAGGGGCTTGAAGGGTTCGATGGCAAGACCGCCGTCTATATCCGGCCGATGTACTGGGCCGAGGATGGCGGCTACATGGGCGTTCCGGCCGACCCGGAGACGACGCGCTTCTGCCTTTGCCTCTATGAAGCGCCGATGATCGCGCCCTCGGGATTTTCGCTGGGTGTCTCGCCGTTTCGCCGGCCGACGCCCGAAACCATGCCGACGCTGGCCAAGGCCGGATGTCTCTACCCCAACAACGGCCGGGCGATCCTGGAGGCAAAGTCGCGCGGCTTCGACAACGCGCTGGTGCTCGACATGCTCGGCAACGTTGCGGAGACGGGAACGTCCAATCTCTTCATGGTCAAGGACGGAACCGTGTTCACGCCGGTTCCCAACGGCTGTTTCCTCGACGGGATCACAAGGCAGCGGGTGATCGGTTTGTTGCGCGAGGAGGGCAGGGAAGTGGTCGAGGCGTCGCTGACGGTGGCCCAATTCCTCGATGCCGACGAAATCTTCTCGACCGGCAACCACTCCAAGGTGGTGCCGGTGGTCGGAATCGAGGGGCGCGAACTCCAGCCCGGGCCCGTCTACGAGGCAGCGCGTGAGCTGTATTTGTCATTCGCCCGCTCGGCGGGCTGAGCGTTTACTGGAACGCCGACCGGTGGCAAACGCAACCGTCGGCCCTAACTTCCCCCTCGCTGAATTTTGACGTTTCGGGCAACCCTGGCCGGGTCTGTCCGTTGCGCTCAGGACCTAACCAACCAGAAGGAGACGCATCAAATGGCATTCACCCTTCCCGAGCTTCCCTACGCCTACGACGCACTCGGCCCATACATGTCGAAGGAAACGCTCGAATATCACCACGACAAGCACCACAATGCCTATGTGACCAAGGGCAACGAGTTGGCTGAAAAGGCTGGAATGTCCGATCTGTCGCTCGAGGAGATCGTCAAGAAGTCGCACGGCAGCGACCAGGCGCTCTTCAACAATGCCGGCCAGCACTACAACCACATCCATTTCTGGAAGTGGATGAAGCCAGGCGGCGGCGGCAAGAGCCTGCCGGGCAAGCTTCAGACCGCGTTCGACTCCGATCTCGGCGGTTATGACAAGTTCAAGGCCGATTTCGAGGCCGCGGGCGCCGGCCAGTTCGGTTCGGGCTGGGCCTGGGTCGCCGTGAAGAACGGCAAGCTCGAGATCATGAAGACGCCGAACGGCGAGAACCCGCTGGTGCATGGCGCCGAGCCGATCCTCGGCGTCGATGTCTGGGAGCACTCCTACTACATCGACTACCGCAACGCCCGGCCGAAATATCTCGGCGCGTTCGTCGACAATCTGATCAACTGGGACTACGTTCTGGAGCGCTACGAGGCCGTCGCCGGTTAAGGCAGGTTCTCTGCCTCCTGGCCGCAATGGCGGCAGCGAGATAGATCAAGGCCCCGCAGGCGCTAAGCTTGCGGGGCCTTTTCCATGATCTGTAGCGTTGACGTTTTTGTGAGAGGGCCCGGACCAAAGTCCGATTGCGCCAGACCGCAAGTTGCTCTCAAATATTTCTTGCTTGTCCGCAGACGCCGATGAACTCCCGGGGAGACGAATTCATGCAGATCAGAACTCTCGCGCTGGTCCTTGCGACGACAGCGGCCGCGTTCGCGTTGCCTGCGGTTGCCCAAAACGCCGAACCCATCAAGCAGCGGCAGGAGCTGATGGAAGGCAACGGCAAGGCCGCCAAGCTGTCCGGCCAGATGCTCAAAGGCGAGGCGGAATTCGATCCGGCCAAGGCAGCCGAGGCATTCCAGGCTTTCCACCAGGCCGCTGAAAAGTTCGGCTCGCTATTCCCCGAGGACAGCAAGACCGGCGAGGAGACCGAGGCGGCTCCGGCGATCTGGGAAAAGCCCGAGGAATTCCAGGCCGCCGTCGCGAAATTCGAGAAGGATGCCGCGACCGCGATCGCCGCCGCTCCGCAGGATATTGACGCCTTCAAGCAGAGCTTCGCCATGGTCGCAGAGAACTGCAAGGGCTGCCACGAGGACTTCCGCATCAAGAAAGAAAAATAGCGGCACGTAGCCGCAGGGGGCGCGACGCAGGACGGACACTGGCGACATGCTCAATCGCATCCTGACCACCGCCCTGGTCGGTGTCGTCCTCGGCGCCGGCGGCTTCTATCTGCTGACGATGCCCGACCCGCTTGATGCGGCGACGTTGCCGCCCGAGCAATCCGGCGACGCAGTGCGGGGCGAACGGATGTTCTGGGCCGGCGGCTGCGCGTCCTGCCATGCCCCGTCGAAGGCAAAGGCCGCTGCGAAGCTCGATCTCGGCGGCGGAGATCCGCTGAAGACGGACTTCGGGACGTTCTATGCCCCCAACATTTCTCCCCATCCGACCGACGGGGTGGGGGGCTGGAGCCTTGCCGACTTCGCCAACGCCATGCAGCGCGGCGTCGATCCGGAAGGCGAGCATCTCTACCCGGCCTTTCCCTATTCCTCTTATGTGAAGATGAGGTCCGGCGACATTGCCGATCTTTGGGCCTTCCTGAAGACCTTGCCGCCGGTCGCGGGACAGGCGCCGCCGAGCGATCTCGCCTTTCCGTTCAATATCCGCCGCGGCATCGGCCTGTGGAAGCTCTTCTTCCTCGATGATGCGGCGCCGGTCGTTGATCTAGGCGAGAACGCTTCGGACGCGGCCCGCGCCGGGCGGTATCTCGTGGAAGGCCCCGGCCATTGCGGTCAGTGCCATACACCGCGGGGCCTTGGCGGCGTCGGCGGACTGGATACGGATGCCTGGCTGACGGGCGCGCCGAACCCGGAGGGCAAGGGGCGTATTCCCGATATCACCCCGTCGAAGGACGGGATCGGGTCCTGGTCGGCGTCCGACATCGTCTATTATCTGGAAAGCGGCTTCACGCCGGATTTCGATTCCGTCGGCGGCGCGATGGTGGCGGTGCAGGAGAACATCGCGCGTTTGCCCGCGACGGATCGCGAGGCGATCGCGGCCTATCTAAAGGCCGTGCCGGCGGGAGAGAGCGCCGGCAAATAGCCCGGATAGTCTCGGCGTTCGCCATGCGTGATGGCGGGGCGGCCGTCGGGCTAGCCGTCCCGACCCATCAATTTGAGCGCGAAGGCATAGATATAGGCCACTTCCTCCAGCTTGGAGAAGCGGCCGGAGGCGCCGCCATGGCCCGAATCCATGTTGGTGCGCAGGATCACCGGATTGTCGTCGGTCTTGACCTCGCGCAGCCGCGCCACCCACTTGGCCGGCTCCCAATAGGTGACGCGCGGATCGGTGAGCCCAGCCAGCACCAGCATCGGCGGATAGGCCTGCCGCTTGACGTTGTCGTAGGGGCTGTAGGACGCGATGATCTCGTAATCCTCGCCCGACAGGATCGGATTGCCCCATTCGGGCCATTCCGGCGGCGTCAGCGGCAGCGTGTCGTCGAGCATGGTGTTGAGCACATCGACGAAGGGCACCACGGCGATGATGCCGCCGAATTTGCCCGGCGCCATATTGGCGACCGCGCCCATCAGCATGCCGCCGGCCGAGCCGCCATTGGCGACGATCCGCTCATGGCGGGTATAATTTTCGGCGACGAGGTGGTCGGCGCAGGCGATGAAATCGGTGAACGTGTTGGCCTTGTTGCGCCGTCGCCCGGCGTCGTACCAGGCAAAACCCTTGTCCTTTCCGCCGCGAATATGGGCGATGGCGTAGACGAAGCCGCGATCGACCAGCGACAGCGCATTGGTGCTGAAGCTGGCGGGGATGGCGATGCCATAGGAGCCATAGCCGTAGAGCAGGCAGGGCGCGGTGCCGTCGAGCGGTGTATCCTTGTGGTAGAGCAGTGAGATCGGCACCAGTTCGCCGTCCTTGGCCGCCGCGAAGATGCGCCGGGTCACGTAGTCGACTGGGTCGTGGCCGGAAGGAACCTCCTGCGTCTTCAGCAGAGTGCGCTCGCGGGTCTCGACATCGTAGTCGAAGGTCTGGTTCGGCGTCGTCAGCGACGAATAGGTGAAACGGATGGTGTCGGTGTCGAACTCGTAGGTGCCGGCCAGCCCGAGCGAATAGGCTTCCTCTTCGAAGGCAACCGCATGCTCCTCGCCGTCCGACAGCCGCTTGACGACGATCCGCGGCAGGCCGTCCCGGCGTTCGAGCCAGATCAGGTGACGCTTGAGCACCATGTGGCCGAGGATGAGACGGCCATCCTCATGCGCGACGAAATCGGTCCAGTCGGAGCGCCGGGATGCGTCGGTCGGCGCGGTGACGATCTTGAAATCCCGGGCGCCGTCGCAATTGGTCAGGATGTAGAGGCTGCCGTTGCCCTCGTCGACGCTGTATTCGATGCCGGTTTCACGCGGCGCCAGCAGGCGAGGCTCGGCCGCCGCGTTGTTGGCGGGAATCAGCCAGCATTCGGAGGTTTCGTGGTCGTGAATGTCGATGACCACGAACTCGCCCGACTGGGTCTTGTCGACGCCCATGAAAAAGCCGGTGTCGGTTTCCTCGTAGATCAGCGCGTCGTCAAGCGGGTCGGTTCCCAGGCGATGGAAATAGACCCGGCTCGGGCGATGGTTGGAGTCGAGGCGCGTATAGAAAAAGCCTTTCGAGCGGGCCGACCAGACCGTGCCGCCGCTGGTGTCCTCGATCCGCAGCGGCAGATCCTCGCCGGTCTCCATGTCGCGGATCGAGACGGTGTAGAATTCCGACCCCTTGTCGTCACAGGTCCAGGCGAGCCAGCGATGGTTGGTCGAGTGGCTGACGCCGCCGAGCGAGAAATAGGCGCGATCGGCGGCCTCCGCCTGCCCGTCGAGAAGCACCGTCTCTTGAGCCGCGGTGCCGAAGCGGGGGCGCCGGATGAAGCGCGGATATTCCGCTCCGGCCTCGAAGGAAACGCTGTAGGCCCATTCTCCGTCGGGGGCGGGCACCGACGAATCATCTTCCTTGATCCGCCCGCGCATTTCTTTGACGAGCGCACCGCGGAGCGCCTCGGTGCCGGCCATCACCTCCTGCTGATAGGCATTCTCGGCAATGAGATGTTCGCGGATTTCGCTATTCAGGACGCTCGTATCCTTGAACACATCCTGCCAATTGTCGGCCCGCAGCCATGCGTAGTCGTCGGAGCGCTCGCGGCCATGCCGGACGTCGGTCCGGGGGCGCCGCTCGGCGAGGGGGGGAGTGGGTTTCAATTCGGCTGTGGAGGAGTTTGTCATCAGGCCTGACTTGCGGGAAGGGCTGGGAGAATCGAACGCTGGAAAAAGAGGAAGACGTTTCGCGCAATAGTAGCGAAGAATGACGTAGAGGCCAAACCGCTTGCGGCGCGGGTTCCCCAATGACTTGACGCGCCGCGTCCCTTCCGGGGCCGTCGATCCGTGGCCGGGTGGCAGCGGGGCCAAGGGTGCGAGGTCGGGGGGCCGAATCACTGACGCCTATGCGATACCGGCAGGGTCACGCTTTTCGCGTGCTGCACGGATATTTTCTGTGGCGTATGGCATACCACTATACTAGAAACGGAGTGCGGATCAGGCTTCGGGCGAACCAGTCTTGCCCACAAAGGCTGCTCTCCGTATGAGGAAGTCGGGACGGCGCGTCGCGAATGCGAGGTGGCGACAGACGAGGGATGGAGTACGCGCCGCGCATGACGGGTATCGAGGCAACGACAGGATTTTTGGCGCTTGCCCTGCCGTTCATCGCCGCGGCTTTCGCCCCTATCCTCACCCGTCTACTCAAGCAGCATGCCTGTTGGCCGCTGGCGCTGGCCCCGGTGCTCGCCTTCCTGTTCTTCCTGCAGGCGCTCCCCGCTGTCGCCGACGGCAACGTGCTGCTGTTCGGTTTCGACTGGATTCCATCGTTCGACGTGCGGTTTTCCTTCCGGATCGACGGCCTGTCCTCGACCTTCGCGCTCCTGATCACCGGCATCGGCACGCTGATCGTGCTCTATTCCGGCGGTTATCTGGCCGGCCATAAGGACCAGGGCCGCTTTTTCTCGTTCATCCTGATGTTCATGGGGGCGATGCTGGGGCTCGTCGTGGCCGACGATCTCATCACCCTGTTCGTCTATTGGGAACTGACGTCGATCACCTCGTTCCTCTTGATCGGCTTCGATCACCATCGCGAGGCGGCGCGGCGCGGCGCGATTCAGGCGCTGGTCATCACCGGCGGCGGCGGGCTGGCGCTGCTCGCCGGCCTGATCGTGATCCGGGAGTTGCTCGGCCTGTCCTCGATGAGTGAGGTGCTCGCCGCCGGTGACGCGTTGCGCGACAGCGCTTTCTACGTGCCGATCCTGATTCTCGTGCTCGCCGGCGCCTTCACCAAATCGGCGCAGATGCCGTTCCACGTCTGGCTGCCCAACGCCATGGAAGCACCGACGCCGGTCTCGGCCTATCTGCATTCGGCGACGATGGTGAAGGCAGGCGTCTATCTGTTGCTGCGCTTCCATCCGGCCTTGGGCGATACCGCGCTATGGACGATGATCCTGCCGCTATTCGGGTCGGTGACGCTGGTCGTCGGGGCGCTGTTGGCGATCCGCGCCAGCGACATCAAGATCACGCTCGCCTATACGACCGTTGCCTCGCTCGGTCTTCTGGTCATGCTGATCGGCGTCGGCACCGAGGCCGCGATCACCGGTGCGGTGCTCTATCTGATCGCCCATTCGCTGTTCAAGGGCGGCCTGTTCATGGTCGCCGGATCGATCGACCACGGGGCGCATACGCGCGAGATCGATCGTCTCGGCGGGCTCGGCCGGGCGATGCCGATCACCTTCACCGCGGCGATGCTCTGCGCACTGTCGATGGGCGGGATCACGCCCTTCGTCGGCTTCCTCGCCAAGGAGGAGATCTATTATGCTCTCGAACAGGGCGACGCCTATCACATCGCGCTGATGGTCGCGGCGATCGCCGGCAACGCGCTGATGTTCGCGGCCGCCTTCGTTGTGGCGCTGAAGCCGTTCGTCGGCCGGATGCCGGAGACGATTCATCATCCTCACGAGGGGGCTGCGACGATCTGGCTCGGTCCCCTGACCCTCGGCCTACTCGGTCTCCTCGGCGCGCTGTTCTATGGCGCCTATCACGCCAATTTCTCCAGTCCGATGGCCTCGGCCGCGCTGGGGGAGCCGGTCGCGATCGAAATCGGCTGGGTGCCGCATCTCAACCTTCCCTTCATGCTGTCGCTGCTGACCATCGCGCTCGGCATCGTGCTGTATGCTTTCGCGGCGCAGCTCCGCTCCGGCCTGGCAAATCTTCTCACCGCGATCGGCTGGGGTCCAGACAAGGGGTTCGACCAGGCGATGCGGGGGCTGTTGCGCGGGGCGTTCGCGATCACCAATTTCCTGCAATCGGGCCGCCTCGACATCTATATGACGGTCACCGTGGTCCTGATCATCGCGGCGCTGTTCGGGCCGATGATCTATATGGACGCCTTTCCGGCCATGCCGGACTTCCCCACTCTGGCCTTCTACGAGTGGACCGTCCTTGGGCTCGTGATCCTCGGCATCTTTGCCGTTGTCATCGCCAAGAACCGCCTGACCGCCATCGTCTCGCTGGGCATTCAGGGCTTCGCTGTGGCGCTGATCTTCATGCTGCTCGGCGCGCCGGATCTGTCCTTCACGCAATTCATGGTCGAAACGCTGTCGGTGGTCATCCTGGCCTTGGTGATGACCCGGCTGCGGCTGTCTGCGGCGGATCACCGGCCGCTGCGCGAGTCCCTGCCGGACGCCGTTCTGGCCATCGCTGGCGGGGCCGGCTTCGGCCTGTTCCTGCTGGCGGTGACCCAGCGCCCCTTCGACGCCTCGCTGTCGGATTTCTTCGAGCGCTACAGCTACACCATCGCCCACGGGCGCAACATCGTGAACGTCATCCTCGTCGACTTCCGCGGCATCGACACGATGGGCGAGATCGCCGTCGTCATGACGGCGGGCCTGGCCATACTGGCGCTGATCCGCGTCAGGGTCGGGCGCAAGGGCGAGCGCTACCCCGATCCGACGGAGCAGACGCCATGAGGACGGTCATCTTCCGTTTCACCATCCCCTATCTGACGACCTTGATGGTGTTGTTTTCGATCTTCGTGCTGCTGCGCGGGCATAACGAGCCAGGTGGCGGCTTTATCGGCGGGCTGATCGCCGCGTCGGCCTTCGCCATCTACGGCATCGCCTGCGGCGTCGCGCCGGTCCGCCGGGCTTTGTATTTCCACCCGATGGCGATCGCGGCCAGCGGCCTGATGATGGCGGTCTTGTCCGGCGTGGCGTCACTCTTCGTCGACGCCAAGTTCTTGACCGGCCTGTGGGCGTTTCCGGCGATCCTCGGCGGCGATGTCGGCCTGTCGACGCCGCTGTTCTTCGACATCGGCGTCTATCTCGTCGTCGTCGGAGCGATCAGTTCCATCGCCCTGGCCCTCGAAGAGAGGGAGAACGACTGATGGAAACCGCGCTCAGCTTCGTCGTCGCCTGCCTGTTCGGCACATCGCTCTATCTGCTCTTGTCGAAGCACATCATCCGCATGCTGCTCGGCGTCGTCCTGCTCGGCAACGGCGTCAATCTGTTGATCTTCACCGCCGGGCGCATCGGACCGATCGCGCCGCCGATCATCCCGGATGATCTCAAGATACCGGAAAGCGCGATCGCCAACCCGCTGCCGCAGGCGCTGATCCTGACCGCGATCGTGATCTCCTTCTCCTTCTTCTCCTTCCTGCTGGTGCTGGCCTATCGCGCCTATCAGGATCTCAATACCGACAACACCGACGAGATGCGCCTCGCCGAACCCAAGGACCAGGGGCTGCCGCCCCTCGGCTACTGACCATGGCTATCGGAAACATCGAGGTCCTCAAGGCCGAAGCCATGGTGAGGGGTGCGGTCGCGGCGTCCGACTATCTTGTTGTGCTGCCGGTCGTCACCTGCTTCATTTTCGGAGCCGGCCTCCTGATGCTGAGAAAACGCATCGACTGGCATCCGTGGCTGGCGATCCCCGGCTTCGTGCTTCTCTTCGGCATCGACGTCGCGCTCCTCGTCAAGGTCGCCGCGCAGGGGCCGCAGACGATGATGATGGGCGGCTGGAAACCGCCCTTCGGCATTGCTTTCACGGTCGATCTGATGGGCGCCCTGTTCGTCACGGTGGCCGGTTTCGTGGCGCTCGCCTGCGCGATCTACGCCGTCGCCTCGATCAGCGCCACGGAACGGCGCTATGGCTTCTATCCATTCTTGTTCCTGATGATGGGCGGTGTCTCGGGCGCCTTTCTGACCGGCGATATCTTCAACCTCTACGTTTGGTTCGAGGTGCTTCTGATCGGCTCGTTCGGGCTCTTGATCCTCGGCTCCGAGCACGAACAGCTCGACGGCGCGACCAAATACTGCATGCTCAATCTCGTCGGCACGACGCTGTTCCTGATCGCCACCGGCTATCTCTATGGCATCTTCGGCACGCTCAACATGGCCGACATCGCCGTAAAGGCCGCGGCGATGCCGGAAGACGGCGCGGTCTACACCCTTGCGGTGCTCTATCTGGTGGCATTCTCGCTGAAGGCCGCGGCGTTCCCGCTCAACTCCTGGCTACCCGCCTCCTATCACACGCCGCGCTTCGTCGTGTCGGCGCTGTTCGCCGGCCTTTTGACCAAGGTCGGCGTCTACGCGATGATCCGGGTGCTGTTGATGCTGTTTCCGCCGGAGCGGGCCGGCCTCGCCACGTTGATCGCCTGGATCGCCGGGTTGACCATGCTCGTCGGGGCACTCGGCGCGTTGGCGCAGACCGACCTCCGGCGGCTGCTGAACTACGTCGTCATCGCCGGCATCGGCACGATTCTCGCGGGGCTGGCGGTGCCCTCGATGACCGCTGTTTCCAGCGCTCTTTCGGTGGCCGATCCGGCGACGGCGGCGCAGTCGGTCGCGGCGCCGGCGGCTGCGGTGCTTCAGACCGGGCTGTCCGGCTCGATCTATTACGCCCTTCACTCGATCGTCGTCATGACCGGGCTTTATCTGGCGGCCGGAACCGCGGCGTATCTGGCCGGATCCTCATCGCTGGCGGAGATGGGCGGACTATGGCGCCGCCACCCGCTGTTCGCGGCGCTGGTGCTGGTGCTGCTATTCGCCGTCTCCGGCCTACCGCCCTTTTCCGGTTTCTGGCCGAAGGTCGCGCTGGTCCGCGCCACGATCACCGCCGACATGCCTTGGCTGGCCGCCACCATCCTTGTGTCCGGTTTCCTGCTGACCATCGCCAGCGCGCGTGTGTTCGCGCTGGCCTTCTGGCGACCGCTGCCCGCGATCCAGTCGGCGGCCAGCGAGAGCGAGGCCGCGCGCATCGAAGCCGAGACGTTCCAGGCGCCCGGGCCGGGCAGGGCGCTATCGCTGGTCCCGATGCTCGGACTCATCAGCTTCGTCATCGCCGCCGGCGTCTGGCCGGAGTGGCTGGCGCGTCTGACCGACGGCGCGGCGGCGGGCGTCATCGATCCCGCGGCCTATCTCTCCTCGGTCTTCGGAGGCGGATCGTGAGGCTCTCGCTCTTCAACCTCATCCTGGCACTGATCTGGGTCATCATCTCGGGCTCGTTCACCCTGCTCAACCTCGTCTTCGGCTTCGTGCTGGGCGCTGCGGCCCTGTATCTGATCCGCGAGCAGGTCGGCACCGTCGGCTATGTCGGCCGCGCCGGGCGCATCCTCACGCTGTTCCTGCTGTTCGTATACGAACTGCTGATGTCCGCCTGGCGGGTGGCCGTGCTGGTGCTGACACCGAAGCCCGACCTCAAGCCCGGCATTTTCGCGTATCCGCTGAAGGTCGACCGCGACTTCGAGATCACACTCCTGGCCAACATGATCACGCTGACGCCCGGCACCCTGTCCGTTGACGTCTCGGAGGATCGCTCCACCCTCTATGTCCACGCGATCGACTGCTCCGATCCCGAAGCCACGAAGGCGGATATCGCCGGCGGTTTCGAGCGCAAGATCCTGGAGGCGTTTCGATGAGCCTGCATGACTTCGCCCGGTGGTCTCTCGATATTTCGCTCTCTGTCGCACTGGTATTACTCAGTGCGGCCTTTCTGATCACCGTGACCCGGATCGTCATGGGGCCGACGCTGCCCGACCGGGTGCTCGGCCTCGACATGCTGACCAGCGTCGCAATCGGCTTCATCGCGGTCATCGGCATCGACACCGGCTTTACACTCTACATCGACATCGCGATCGCCCTCGGCCTCGTCGGCTTTCTCGCGACCGTCGCGTTGGCGCGGTTCATCATGGCGCGGGGCAAGACCGAGGAAGAGCGGGTGGAGCAGTTGCGCGCAGCCGCGAATGTGGCCAGAGCAGGCGAAAAGACATGATCGCGGACATCTCGACCATCATCGCTAGTCTCCTGATCCTTGCCGGCTCGGCTTTCGCTGCCGTTGCCGCGCTCGGCATTCTGCGTTTGCCGGATGTCTACACGCGGATGCACGCCGCCTCGAAGGCGGGCTCGGTCGGCTCGGCCATGCTGCTGATCGCCCTCGCAATCACCGCGGACGAGACGCCGGTCGTGCTCAGGGCGCTCGCCGCCGTAGTGTTCTTCCTGTTGACTGCGCCGATCTCGGCCCATCTCCTGGCCAAGGCCTCCTATTCGGTGGGCTATCGGATGTGGGAGGGCTCCGTCCTCGACGAGATGCCTCCTGTCGATCCGACCTTGGGAGTCGCGAAAGCGCCACCGCCGCAAGGCCCGGTCACCAGCGTCGGCGAGAGCCAATGACGCCGCTCGGTCGCTCGACGGATGCCGCCGCGTGACGGCGCTGCTGATCGTCTTTGCGGGCCTCTTCGGCGCGGCCGGAGTGGCCGGCGCCGCCATCGCCGCCCATGGCGGCGACACACGGCTTGTCGCCATCGCGGCGGGGATCGCGCTGGTTCACGCGCCGGCATTGCTGGCGCTGGCTGCGTTGCGGCCGGTGATGCCGCGCCTGTCGGCTATTGCGGGGATGCTGCTCATCGCCGGAACGCTGTTGTTTTCCGGCGATCTGGCGGCACGCGAGGTGTGGGGCGAGCGGTTATTCACCAATGCCGCGCCGCTCGGGGGTATGATCCTGATCGGGGCATGGCTGATGACGACAATCGCCGGTCTCATCGTGGGAATGGCACGGGATCGCTCGATGCCGCCAGCACGATGAAATCGAAACTGGAGGGATCCCCATGAATGGCTTTGATCGAGCGCTCTTCGCCAGGAAGACCGTCGTCATCACCGGTGCGGGACGCGGCATCGGCGCGGCGGCCACGCGGGCGTTTCTCGCTGCGGGCGCCGATGTCGTTGCCCATGCGGGACGCAGTCTGGAGCATGCGGAAAAGGACTTGCTCGCGGATTTACCGGCAGAGGATCGCAAGCGTTTGACGCTGCTGACCGCCGATCTTGCCGACCCGGACGGGGGCGAGCGCCTGGCCGAGGCGATTCTCGCCAAAGTCGGCGGCCGGATCGACATTCTCGTCAACAATGCCGGTACGATGGGGGGCCGAGTGGCGGCCGGCGACGTCGACCGGGCGCAATATGAGCAGGTTCTCGACCTCAACATCCGCGCGGTCGTCTCGCTGACGACCAAGCTGTTGCCGGCTCTCAAGGCATCCGGCAAGGGTGCGATCGTCAACACGTCGTCGATCTCAGCGACGATCGGCGGCAGTCCGGGCTCATCGCTCTACTCCGCCTCGAAGGCCTTTATTTCCACCTGGAGCCGCGCGCTCGCAAAAGAGCTCGCGCCGGACAATATCCGCGTCAACGTCGTCTCGCCGGGTACGATCATGACCGACTTCCATCGCCGCTATTCGGCGCCGGAAAAGCTGGAGGCGACAGCCGCGACGATTCCGATGCAGCGCCTCGGCACCGCCGAGGACTGCGCGCCGGCCTATCTGTTTCTCGCCAGCCCGGACCTGTCGGGCTACATCACCGGCCAGGTGATCGAGGTGAATGGCGGTCAGTTCATGGGCTGAGGCGGAGCGCCCGCGCGGGCGCTCCGCCATTTTCCTCGGCCGCCCTGCGGACGCACCCTTGACGCCGTGAACGTCCGGCGGCTTGGGGGGGGGCTGGTTCAGCCAAGCGGCTTCCAGCTCTTGCCGCCGTCATTGCTGACGATCACTTCGCTCTGCTGGGTGACAGCGAACAGATTGTCGGGATTGCTCGGATCGGCGGCGAAGTGGATGAGGATCCGGTTACCAAAGCGTTTGGTGATCGGCTCCCATTCGCTTGCGGATTTCGCCAGCTTGACGAGACCCGAGCCGACCACGAAGGCGTAGACGGTGCCGTCGGGAGCGGCGTTGACGAAGCTCGCCGGCTGACCGGCAGGTCCGCTCGGCTCCCAGGTCTTGGCGCCATCGCGACTGATCATCACGCCCTGACCGGTGGCCGCGTAGACCGTTTGCGGATCTGTGACCGACGCGGCCAAGCCATAGATATCGGCAGGCGGTGGGCCGACCACCTCCCAGGTCTTGCCGCCGTCCGTGCTTGTCTGGATCTCGCCGTAAAGGCCGTAGAGCACGTTCGGATCGGCGGGGCTGACGGTCATGGCGTGGAAGTCGACGGGTCCGTTGACGCCTGGGGAAACCTGTTCCCAGGAACTCGTGCCGTCACGCGATACCAGAAAGCCCGAATTGCCGCCGGTCTTTGGGTGACCGCTCGCGAAGAAGGTGTTCGCGTCGGAGGGATGCGAGGTGAAGCTCATATAGTCGTCTGTGTTGCTCGATACCTTCTCGGCCGTGCCGTCGGGAGAGGTAAGGAACACACCGTCGTGGGTTGCCAGGTAAAGCCGGGACGGGTCGGACAGATTCACGGCAATGCCATGGATATGTGAGACCTCGGCGATCGGCATGCTCTGGGCCTGGCTGCTCGACCAACCGGAGCCTACCACGGCCACGGCGGCGAGAGCGCCCATGGCGAGGAATGATGTGGTGCGGTTTTTCATTGCGATTGTCCTGTATGAAATTGGTTTGGTGGCGTGGGTCGGGCTGTCGCCCGGACCGTACCGCGATGATCGGCCGGGTCGGCAGCGACGGACGTCGCCGAACCCAACTCGGGACACGAGAGAACGAAAGCATTGCGACTAGCGGCGTTGCCGCTAGGCCTCAAGCGAAGGATTTTGGGGGGAATGGATCCGGCGCGGCGGTGGCGCCGCCGGGCGCCTGACAGGGTGATCCGCCATGGGATTCTTCAGCGTGCAAATCCATGGAATCGCCGGTGACAGGCAGGATCGCGGCGGCGAGGCAGGGGGAACCGCACCGCGATTTTATCAGATCATTCGCGCAGGCGTCGCATGCGTCCGCCATCCCGTCGTCACTGGCAGTCGACATCGCGTACCCGGTCATATCCGCGGGCGGCATTCCATAGCCGGGCGTTCCCAACGCGAAGGTCAGGAAAAGCGCAAAGACGAGGATCCGACGAAGAGCCGACATGACGCCGATATAACCCTTCGCGCGCCAGTTGCCAACGCACGCCGGATTCGCAGCCACTCCGCCCCTGAATTGGCCGGTCGGCAGCCTCGGCACGGGCGGCGTTCGATGTTGCCGTCTCGGCCGCCGCGCCCGTCCACCGGTGAACGGCGAATCATCATTGTTCAAGCCCGTCATCTGCGAGCGAGACAAATGGCAGGCGCGCTGCTATGGCCCGGAGCGGGGGAGCATGAAACGATTGAACGGCGGCTCTGCTTGAGGACACGTATCCTTTCGGTTTTGGCGTTTGCCATCGTGACGACCTTGGGTCTCGCGCTGGCTGGCCATGTCTGGAAGGCCAGTGGCGACGCCGATCGTCTGCGCTTTGTGGGCGTCGCGGACGATGCCATGGCGCGGATCTCCGCCCGTCTGCAGATGCATCTGTCGCTGCTGCATGCCACGCACGCCTTTCTCGTCGTCGAGGGTCAGCAGGTCGGGCGGGAAAAATTCTCCCGATTCCTCGACAAGGTTGATCTGACGGAACGGTTCGACGGGATTCAGGGCGTTGGTTTCGCGTCGACCGTCCCGACGCAGGACGACGCGGCCGCCCGCGCCAGCCTGCGGACGAATTACGGTGAAGTTGGCGACATCTGGCCCGCGACCGAGCAAACACTGCGCACGCCGATCGTTCTGCTGGAGCCGCAGGATGAGCGCAACCGGGCCGCGCTCGGCTACGACATGTTTTCCGACGCAAATCGCCGCGAAGCCATGCAGCGGGCCGCAAGCACCGGCGAGGCGAGCGCTACCGCCCCGGTCAGCCTGGTTCAGGAGATCGACGAGAACCCTCAAGTGGGCTTTCTGATCTATCTGCCGTTTTTCTCTGACGCGGCGCAGGCGGCGGGCACCGTCGGTGAGACACAAGGCTTCGTCTACGCGCCCTTCCGGTTGGGCGATCTGTTTTCCGCCGCGCTTCAGCAAAGCCCGCGCCTACCGGTGCTCGTCGAGGCGTTCGACGGCGAGATGGCGCCAGGATCTCGGATATTCACATCGCGCGTCGATGCCGACGCGAGTCGCAACGAGAAGTTCGCGGTGGTGCGGAATCTCGAAGTTGCGGGTCGCGACTGGATTTTCCGGCTGACCCCCACGGCCGATTTCCAGAGAATCGGCTCGGTCCTTCCCGCAGTTGTCCTTGCGCTCGCGGGATTGTTGCTCGCCGTCCTTCTGGCCCTGCTGACCTTGGCGCAGGCGCGGCGGTCCGAAGCGGTCGCGGCACTGCACGCCGAAAGCGAGCGCAATCTCGCCCAGAAGGATCTGATGCTGTCGGAGATGAACCACCGCATCAAGAACTCGATCGCGCGGGTTTTGGCGATTGCCCGCCAGACCGCCCGCAGCGCCAAGGGGATGGACGACTTTCTGGAATCCTATGCGGCTCGGCTCGGCGCGATGGCGTCGGCTCAGGAGATATTGACCCGCTCGCAGTGGAAGCGAGCCAAGATCGGCGATCTGTTGGCGGGAGAGCTGCGCCAGGTGTTCGGCGATCGGCTGGAAGCTTGCGATATCAGCGGACCGGACATCGAGGTCAGCGAGACGAAGGCCCAGGCGTTGGGGCTGACCTTCCATGAACTGGCCACCAACGCGCTGAAATATGGTGGCCTCGCTACGTTGCACGGAAGCCTTTCGGTTCGATGGGCGCTCTTGGGCGGCGAGGTGACGATTGACTGGTGCGAATTCGGCATCGCCGAAACTCCGTCACTGGCGCCGCGAAGCGGCTTCGGGACGCGTCTCATCGACATCAACGTCACCGGCGAACTCGGCGGTACGATCACACGGCGGCCGGGAGCGAATCGGCTCGGCATCCGGATCGCTTTCCCGTGGCCGGACGAGGCATTGCGCAAGGCCGAAACGACCGCGTGAGACGGACCTTGCGCGCGGGTGCCGATGTCGGGCGTCATGAAACCCTGACTCGATTGGGGCCGATTTCCGGCAATATTGCCACCGTTGCCTGACTCAATTTTCACGAAATCCCGACTCTTTGGCGCCCGTCTTCAAAGAAGTCCGACTCGATCCGACCAAGACGCAACCGCCGGACGAAATGCCGTTTCGCCCCATCACCTGGTATCATCGTCCTGATTCGGTTGGGGCCACGCGATGACCGTGGCGTTTGGTGAAACGGGCAAGAATTGAACGTCTGCGGAGAACGACCTCCTCGTCGACGACTATCTCCAAATGCTGACCGCCGATTTCATGGGGCAGCCTGTCAACAAATCAGCTGGCCGCAAACGACTGCAGGAAATTGGACTGGGGGCTCGCACCACCAAATCCATCGAACGGAAGCAGCAGAATCTGTCCGCGGTGCTGGCCATCCTCGGCTACCGCCATGTGATCGGGCTGAAGCCGCTGGAACACTACCAGGACGCGCTGGTGGCCGCTCTCGAGGGACATGGCCGCTTTGCAGATCTAGACCGGTTTTTGAAGAGAGATTTGACGCCAACGGTCCAACCGATTTTGTCACCCCGTGACGTGTTCGTTCCGCCACCTCCCGTCGCCAGGTCTGCGCTACCAACCGGTCTTGCCAAGCTGGTTCGCAAGATCGACCCGGCCGAGCGCGGCCGACAGGCTCGGGATCTGGGCAAGGCGGGGGAAGCCTTCGTCATGGACATCGAACGGCAACGCTTGGCGTCCGCGGGCCAGGACGATCTCATCGGCGACATCAGGTGGGCACCTCTAACTACCGCAGCGATAACGCCTCCGAGTGGCGGCGATCCGCTCTGACGACGGTGCGAGCCATTGATCTTGTTGATTTCGCGCTTCAGGAAGCGCCGACCGGCGTCCCTGGAGGCGATTTCGCCTTCATGCAGGCACACTTCGCCCGTGATGCCAGACGAGACGCGTGAGATTGTAGGCGAGGTTCGCCATGCCGATCTTCACCTTGGCGCGCACCAGGCCGATGGTGCGGATGAACAGCCGCATCGATCCCTTCTGACGGGCAAAGACGTGCTCGACCTTCGACCGGACCGCCGAGCGCCGGCCATTGGCGCGTGATGTGCGCTGGCTCATCGGCCGCCCCTTCGGCTTCTTCCGGTGGATGTCCGAGACGTAGCCGTTCTCTTCCAGCCATTCCTCGTTCTTGATCGAGCGGTATGCGGTGTCGGCCCAGACCTTCGATCCGGTGTTCGATCGGTTGAGAACGCTGGAGAGTTGAGCGCCGTCGTAGGCTGACGCGCTCGTCGCCGACCATCCCCGGATGAAGCCGAAGCGCCTGTCGATCGCGACGTGATCCTTGTAGCCGAAGCTCGGCACCGCGATGTCGATGTGCTGCGGCTTGCCCGGCGCCGCCGGCTTGGCCTTGGAGAACTTCACCGTCCAGCGGGCGTCGCGGTCCTTCTGGCGAAGCTTTGCGGGCTTGGCCCTCCAGGCCGCGGGCACTTCCCCTGCCTTAATCGCCGCCTTCTCTTCTTCGGTGTTCCGCTGCTTCGGCGCGGCAACGATGGTCGCATCGACGATCTGCCCGCCCATCGCGAGGTAGCCGGCCTTGTTCAGATGCTTGTCGAAGCGGGCGAACAGGTTCTGGATTGCGCCGGCCTCGGCCAGGTGTTCACGAAACAGCCAGATCGTCTTGGCGTCCGGCACCTTCTGCGCGATCCCGAGCCCGAGGAAGCGCATGAAGGACAGACGGTCCTGGATCTGGAATTCCGCCTGGTCGTCGGAAAGGTTGTAGAGCGCCTGCAAGACCAGCACCTTGAACATCAGCACCGCGTCGTAGGGCGGTCTGCCGCCCTTCGTCCCGTCCGAGCGCTTCAACGCTTTCGATAACGGCTTGCGGAAAACCTCCCAAGGCACAATCGCGTTCAGTTTTTCCAGCGGATCGCCGGCCTCGCTCAGCCGGATATACCGCTCGTCGATGTCCCAGAACCCCGGCTGTCCCCGCATGCCATCCTCCTGATCTCGGCCAAGGCGATGGAATCATAAAACGAGACGAATGGGGAGGTTTTTAGAGGCGTCCAGGTGGGTCGCCGACATCGAAGGACGGCCACGGCTACGACATCCGATCCTTCGACGAGAAGGGCGATGAGATGCACATCGAGGTCAAGACGACGAACGGCGGCAGCGTGACGCCTTTCATGCTGACGTCGAATGAGGAACGGGTGTCTCGTCGTGACAAGGCGTCGCCCACTCCGCATCCGCCAGATCAGTCGGATATCGCTTCGTCATTTGCTCGAGTCTGTCGTGTCCACACCCAGAGTGTCGATCACAAATTAGACCCAGCCAAAACCCTTTTCCAAACGGTATCTCAGTGTCCGGCGGTTTTAACGGTCGTCATCGTCATGCGCATAGTTGAAAATTAGCCGGTTCTCCAATGGCGGGTTCGAATAGGACGGAATGTCATCCCAACCAAATTTGCCCAACACTGAATGATAAGTTGCGCTCTGCTGATGTCTCGAGCGAAGCAATGCTGCCAGTCGACGTGCGAGTTCCTCTCGGACGCTAAGCGGCAGGTCCTTGTCGAATGGCACGTCGACAAGATATCGGCCGTCTTGGTTGATATGAACGACACCCTCTGCAACCAACGCCCTCGTCAGCGGATGAGCGGCGTCTGTTAGCCACAGCCAGCAGCCACCGATCTCCCGTCCCATTTTGGGGAGTTTCTCCGTTGAAACGTCGGAAACTGCCTTGTTGTATTTCGCTAACCAAAGTATTCGATCCGTCTTCGTCACGAATATTATCGACTCTAAGTCGATTGATGCAGCGGTAAGAACATGGCGAACTTTACCCGGGTCTCGGAGGGCTGGCAAATCGGAAATGCTATCCGCAACTAGAATGAAATCGTATGAATTACTTGAGTGCATATCGTTGAGAACAAGAATGTCATGCAGTATTTTATGCGCTTGTTCCTGCGTGCGCACGATAACGCCCATGCCCGGGAAAGTCAGATCAAGACCAGGAACATCCTTACCGTCCAATGGAGGAATATCCTGTGGGTCAGTGGGTTCGTCGCGACATGGCCAACGCCATTCGCGTTCATGTGTCCAGTCTACTTTCCCATAATCTCCAAGTGTTACGTAGCGATATTGCTCGGCCTCGGGCAGTACCGCGTCTGGAAGTATCCTGCTACCGCATTCGTCACCTCTTGGAAGGATCACGTCAACGCTGAGGCCGTAGATTGCAGGCCGAGCACCCGCCGCGTGAACGTGATCCTTTGGGAGAACGATAGAGAAAGCGCTCATTGCTTCTCCCTTAGCAGCGCGTTTTTTCCCCGCCTCAATGAATGCAGCAATGGGCATGTCGGTTAGACACACGGCAGGATGGGGACCATACACAGTCCTTCGTCCTCTGCGAACGGACCACGTCGCCCACAGGCGCTGCAATCTCAGGGCGTTTCGTAATAGAAAGAGCGGAGTGACGACAACGTCCTCAACGATTGCATGGGGGCCCCAGTTTTCAGGGGATACGCTCATGTCGGACCTCGTCAGATCCACACTCCGAAAAAAGTGGATGAGAAAGGGAGATAGATCGAATCGAACATTATTTGCTCTCACAACACCCCCGGATATATCAATTTGACCGTCCGAACCACCGAGCTAGAGCTAGAATCTGCCACTCCCTGCCAGATTCACACCACACGTTGATACCGACCAATAGACCCAGAGCGCGTCCCCCAACAGCTTCGACCAAAAATCACTGATTGAGCTAGATTCCGTGAAGTAGTTGGTAGGGGCCTTCTGCGCAGTACGCGCGCGATATATCTGGGTCGGCAAGTGAAACGTGGCACAACAATCATTCAAGATTCAAGGCCGCTCTTTCACGAATGAAATGGGCAATTTCACTTGGATTTAGCTCTCGAGCATCAAGAAAACCATCCGTGTTCAGAACGCCGTCCACATTCCCGTCATCTAGGCGAATGTACATTACATTAGTTCCCCGTGCGTTGATAATTTCACGAATGGCCCGGAATTCTATGCCGCACCAATCTTTCTTCTGATAGTCGTCACCAATAAAGGCTACTATAAGCTTAGAGCGCTTACTGTATATAGACTGCAAAAGCAAATCTAGATTGGGCCTAGCAAGTTGCGACCTATAGTTATTATCGTAGAAGTACATGTTAGGACCGAGAGATCTTTCAAGGTGACTGGAAACTTCCTCGACCAAGGATCTGATCTCACCCGGGAAAGACAACGATACGTCGAAAACATGGTCATCGAGATTGACCAGATTCTTTAACCCTTTAACCCAAGCCGGCAAGGGAAATCCGGCCTTGTTTAGTTCCTCCACCAGATTTACGTCTTTCAACGCCCAATGGGTCCTGTTCAGTTCCCACTTTCCGATGTCCAGATCGCGAGAGATGTGCAGCAAGTCATCTTGAGTAAGAAATCTGTCTAGTTCCTCGAAATTGCACCTGACGCGTATTCCTCCCGATCGTCTAGAAATTTCACCAATTCGACCGAATTTAGGGGGCTTTTTACAGTGCGATTCATAGGCAAAAATGCACGGGATTTCGCGAAGAAACTCAATAGACTTATCGGAAAAATCTAGAAATTGCTTAGATATCTCTTTATCCGTGTATTCAGTTAGACACCTATCCCGTTCATACTCATATTCTCTGCTCTCCCATGCGTCAGGATCTCCGGATACTAGCAAATTGTACATTGTTTATTCCTGCCATGGCTAGTATCTACATCTAGATGTAGAATTTAAACGGTAACGGTGGCGTTGACCCCTGAGGGCCGGCCGTTAATATCTCTCCGACCTGGTTCGCGAATCGAAGGGTGACTGGGATTCCATCTGAGAAATTCGCGCTGTTAAAATTCAATTTGGTCAACGCCATGATATCTTCAAGGACCTGCTCCATCGATGCCTCGCCGCGTCGAATGTCGATGACGAGGGGGTTGGGAACCTCTCGGCCAGGGTAGGTCCGAAGCCGCGGTATCCATCCCTTCGTGAAAAGGTAGGCATGTCGGTCGTCTTCGATCAGAGCCACTCCACGAAGCACCGGGTTCTTACCATATCTGAAGAGCTTGACCCCGGATCGAAAGCCTCCTCCTGCTGCGATCTGAACGCCCACGAGATTGGTCTTCCCGGACACCGCCTCCGAAAAGCCGGCCCACTCGTCGTTGTCGTACCGGATGCGTCCGTGAATGAAGATTTCGGAGGGCGCTTCGCCGTGAATATCCTTGTAGGCTTCGACGGCCATCGAGAGCAGGGTGCGGGCCTGCTCCTTTGTCAGATGAAAGCTGCCGAGATCCTCGGAGTACCAAGGTCCGACCGCTCCTCGGAAAACCACGCCGTCGCCTGAGGAAAGGAACATCTGTGCACCGCAACAGGCATTGTCTGGCCCTGATACCCGATCGAGCTTCTTGAAGACGAGACCGACATAGCAGACGCCCGGACGGACGTGGGCGAGCTTCCACGGTTTGCCACCTGCCTTATAGAAAGCGGTAGTTGCGAGATTCCAAGCAGTCGTAGCCGGGTCCTGGAGCGACCGGCGCATTTCCATCGCCTCGTCTGGCGCTAAGGTGCTTTCGCGAGCAATCTGAATCACCGCGCCCGTATCGATGATCCGAGCCTTCATCTGATGATGGAAGTTGGCACTGTCAGGAATTCCGTGTGTGGGCGGGCATAATGGGATCGAAGGAGATCGCCCATGGCCCGCCGCAAAGAACCCAGCATTCCCGACGCGTTGCTCGACCAGCTTCTGTCGGGCGCCGATCCGAAGACCGCTTTTGACCCC
>DRFF01000035.1 GCA_011050685.1 Aurantimonas coralicida | reverse complement strand
GGCCGGGTTGTTCTCCAGCGTCTGCACCAGATTGGGCTGCATGGCGTCCTTGAGCAGAACCGTCATCGCGCCGTCGGCCTTCAGATCCTTGCAGGTCACCGGCTTGCGATCACGCGTATAGGCCACGATGATCCGGCCGAGCCGCTCCTGCAGATCCTCCAGATCGTTCGACAGGCACAGGATCGCCATCACCTCGGAGGCGACGGTGATGTCAAAGCCGGCCTGGCGCGGAAAGCCGTTGGCCACCCCGCCGAGCGACGTGACGATGTCGCGCAGCGCCCGGTCGTTCATGTCCATGACCCGCTTCCAGACGACGCGGCGGATGTCGATGTCGAGCGAATTGCCCCAGTAGATGTGGTTGTCGATCAGCGCCGACAGCAGATTGTGCGCGCTGGTGATGGCGTGGAAGTCACCGGTGAAGTGGAGGTTCATCTCCTCCATCGGCACGACCTGCGCATAGCCGCCGCCGGCCGCGCCGCCCTTCATGCCGAAGCATGGACCGAGCGAAGCCTCGCGGATACACACCGCCGCCTTCTTGCCGATCGAATTCAGCCCGTCGCCGAGCCCGACCGTGGTCGTGGTCTTGCCCTCGCCGGCCGGCGTCGGGTTGATCGCCGTCACCAGGATCAGCTTGCCGTTCGGCTTGTCCGCCTGACGGGCGATGAAATCAGCCGAAACCTTGGCCTTGTCATGCCCGTAAGGCACCAGATCCTCGAGCCCGATCCCCAGCTTCGCCCCAATCTCCTGGATCGGCAGCTTCTTCGCCTCGCGGGCAATCTCAATGTCGGTCTTGAACGCCATAATAATATCTTTTCCCGAGTTATGATCCGAGGATGTCGCCGGCGGAAAGGCCCGCCGATGCGGCCCAGTCGGCCGCCGGCTGCTTGTCTCCGCCCGCGGGACGAACGCGTTTGATGATGATGCGGCCACCGTTACCCTGAACGGTTACGCCTTCCGCCGAGACCTCGACGATTTGTCCAGCCGTGCCCTCGCCGTCGGCGCGGGCCGAATCGTAGATCTGCACGGTATCGCCCTTGTGGGTCGTCCAGGCGCCGGGCGCCGGATTGGCCGCGCGGATGATGTTGTACTGGTCGGCGACCGGCTTCGCCCAGTCGACATCCGCGTTCGCCTTCTTGAACCAGCTCTCGTAGGAGCCCTGGTCGAGACGCTGGTCGTGCTTGAGGATAACTCCCGCCTTCACCAGATCGAGGCTCTCCATCATGGCATCGACGCCCATCGGGAAAAGCTTCTTGAAGTAGACGTCGCCCAAGGTTTCGTCCGGTCCGATCGCGCAGGTTTTCTGCAGCAGGATCGGACCTTCATCGAGCCCGTCGTCGGGCCAGAAGATGGTGAGCCCGGTTTGCTCCTTGCCCATGGCGATGGGCCAGTTGATCGAGCTCGGCCCACGATGATGGGGGCACAGCGATGGGTGATACTGGAACGTTCCGAATTTCGGCGCGTCGCGAACTGCCTCCGGCACGAATAGCAGCACATAGGCCATCATGCAGACGTCAGCGTCGAAGGACTGCATCAATTCCAGCGCTTCGGGCGTCTTCCAGGAAGCCGGCTGATGCAGCGCGATCCCCTTTTCCCGGGCCAGTTCGGCCAACGGGTCCTCGGGCTTGCCTTCCTTCGTGGGGGCGGTGCAGACCGCGACGACATCTTCGCCGCGCTCCAGCAACCGTTCCAGAACGGCCTTACCAAAGGCTTGTTGGCCGTGAACTACGATACGCATATTTCCTCCCTGAACGGCACGGCTTTATCGCTGCGTCCGTTTTATTCCGCTGCTTGCGCCTTGACGTCTCCCACGGCGCCCGAGCCGATGACCCGTTTGAGGTCGTCGCCACGATAGCCAAGCACATCCGACAGGATTTCCGCCGTGTGTTCACCCAACAGCGGCGAGCGGAGCACTTCCGCAGGGCTGTCCGACAGCTTGATCGGGCAGCCGACGCTGAGATATTCGCCGCGCTCGGGATGAGCGACGCGGACCATTGTTCCGGTCGCGTAAAGCCCTTCATCCTCGGCGATTTCTTTCATGGAAAGGATCGGCCCGACAGGAATGTCCAGCGGATTGCAGATATCCATGATATCGAACTTGGTCTTGGTCTTGGTCCACTCCTCGATGGTCGAGAAGATCTCGTTGAGCTTGTCGAGCCGCTCCGGCGGCTTGGCATAGCCTGCCTGGGTCTTCCACTCCGGCTTGTCGATGACGTCGCAAACCTTCTCCCATGCCGCGGCCTGGATGATGAAATAGGTGTAGGCGTTGGGATCCTGTTCCCAGCCTTTGCATTTGAGAATGCGGCCGGGCTGGCCGCCACCGGAATCATTGCCGGCGCGCGGCGTCGCTTCGCCGAAGGGGATGCCCTCGCCATACTGCGAGTATTCCTTCAGCGGACCCTTTTCCAGGCGCTGCTGATCGCGCAGTTTCACCCGGGCAAGATTGAGCACGGAGTCCTGCATCGCGCAGGAGACCTTCTGGCCGCGCCCCGTTTTCTCGCGCTGGAACAGGGCGGTCACGATACCGAGACACAGATGCAGTCCCGTGCCGGAATCGCCGATCTGCGCGCCGGTCACCAAAGGCGGGCCGTCGAGGAAACCGGTCGTCGAAGCCGAACCGCCAGCGCACTGCGCGACGTTCTCGTAGACCTTGCAGTCGGCATATTTACCCGGGCCGAAGCCCTTGATCGACGCCATGATGATGCGCGGGTTGATCTCCTGGATCCGCTCCCAGGAAAAGCCCATCCGATCCAACGCGCCGGGCGCGAAGTTCTCCACCAGGACGTCGCATTCCTCGACCAGCCGGGTCAGCACTTCCTTGCCGGTGACGTTCTTGGAATCCAGCTCGATCGACCGCTTGTTGTGATTGAGCATGGTGAAATAGAGGCTATCGGCACCCGGTACGTCGACCAACTGCTTGCGCGTCGCGTCGCCCACGCCCGGCCGTTCCACCTTGATGACGTCCGCTCCGAACCAGGCCAGCAACTGCGTGCAGGTCGGTCCGGACTGGACATGGGTGAAATCCAGGATCTTGATGCCTTCCAGTGCCTTCATGGCGGGTACCTGCTGTTCTGAGTTCAATCGGCGGCGTTGACGCTATTTCTTAACAACGACGCTTTGTGGGTTGAGATTGCCGATGCGGCCGCTCTCGGTGCCGGCCTTTTCGTCGATCTCCGCGTTGATGAGGGTAGGCTTACCGGAATCCATCGCTTCGTTGACGGCGCGGCGCAATTCGTCCGGCGTCGTGGCGTAGACGCCGACGCCGCCGAACGCTTCCATCATCTTGTCGTAGCGAGCATTCTTGACGAAGACGGTCGTCGCGGCGTCCGCCCCGCCGGTCGGATTGACGTCGGTGCCGCGATAGATGCCGTTGTTGTTGAAGACGACGACGCACACCGGCAAATTGTACCGGCAGATCGTTTCCACTTCCATGCCGGAGAAACCGAAGGCGCTGTCGCCCTCGACCGCCAGCACCTGCTGGCCGGTCTCGATCGCTGCCGCGATGGCGGTGCCCATGCCGACGCCCATGACGCCCCAGGTGCCGACGTCGAGCCGCTTGCGAGGCTTGTACATGTCGATGATCGACCGGGCGAAATCCAGCGTGTTGGCGCCCTCATTGACGAGGATGGCGTCGGGACGCTCCTTGATGATGGTCTTCAGGGCACCCAACGCGCCATGGAAATCCATCGGCGAATTGTTGTTCATCAGCCGCGGCGCCATCTTGGCGACGTTGGCCTCGACCTTCTCCCGGATCATGTCGGTCCAACTGGCGGGCGGGGCCTGCCAGCTACCACCCATGCCAGCGAGCAGCGCGGAAACGCAGGAGCCGATATCGCCGACCAGAGGGGCCGCGATCTCGACATTGCTGTCCATTTCCCTCGGCTCGATATCGATCTGAACGAATTTCTTCGGCTCGGAGCCCCACTGCTTGCCCTTACCGTGCGACAGCAGCCAGTTGAGGCGGGCGCCGATCATCACGACGACATCGGCTTCCTTGAGCACCAGCGAGCGCGCGGCGCCCGCGGATTGCGGATGCGTATCGGGAAGCAGCCCCTTGGCCATGCTCATCGGCAGGTAGGGAATGCCGCTGCTTTCGACCAGCGCGCGGATCTCGTCGTCGGCCTGGGCATAGGAGGCGCCCTTGCCGAGGATGATCAATGGCTTCTTCGCCCCCTTGATCACATCCAGCGCGCGGGCGACGGCATCCGGCGCGGGCAGCTGTTTCGGCGCCGGATCGATGACTTTGACCAGTGACTTTGCACCGGCCGCGGCGTCCATGACCTGACCGAACAACTTCGCGGGCAGATCAAGATAGACACCGCCGGGACGCCCCGAGACCGCCGCCCGGATGGCCCGGGCGATGCCGATGCCGATATCCTCGGCGTGCAGGATGCGGTAGGCGGCCTTGCACAGCGGTTTGGCGATCGCCAGCTGGTCCATCTCCTCGTAGTCGCCCTGCTGAAGATCGACGATTTCGCGCTCGGACGAGCCGGAAATCTGGATCATCGGCCAGCAATTGGTGGTGGCGTGCGCCAGAGCCGTCAGACCATTCAGGAAGCCAGGCGCCGAAACCGTCAGGCAGATGCCGGGCTTCTGCGTGAGATAACCGGCGATGGCCGCGGCGTTGCCGGCATTCTGTTCGTGCCGAAACGAGATGACGCGCATCCCCTCCGCTTGCGCCATGCGGCCGAAATCGGTGATCGGGATGCCCGGAACACCATAGATCGTATTGATGTCGTTGAGCTTGAGCGCGTCGATGACAAGGTGAAACCCATCCGTCAGCGCCTGCTGCGCATCGGCCTCAGCGACATCCGTTTCCGTGCTTTTCGCTACTGCTGACATTCTGTTTCCTCCCGGAAGCCCTTCGGCTGGGTCGACCTCGCAGTCGACTCCGTCTGTGACATGCGAAACCGTTCAACCGGCCTCAATGCGTTTACGATTCAGCGATTCAATGCGAACCCAGGCGGCCCGCACATGATCATGCAGCTTCATGGTGTGCTCACGCACCAGGCGGCTGGCGACATCGGCGTCGCGCGCCTCGAGCGCCTCGACGATCTCCATGTGATCGACCACCGATCGCGTCGCCCGATCGTTTTCGCCCATCGCCCGCCGGCGCACGGCATGCATGTGCTGGAACAGACCGTCGGCCGTCGACTTGAGCAGCGCGCAGCCGGAGAGTTCCAGGATGCGCTGGTGAAACACGATATTGGCTTCCGAATATTCCTCGATGTCGGCGCGCGCGGCATGGGTACTGTGCTTCATCGCGAATTTGCGCAAGGAGCCGAGTTCCGCCGTTGATGCGCGCTCCGCGGCGAGCCGGGCCGCCATGCTTTCCAGCGCCGCCCAGGTGACGACCATCTCCAGCACTTCGTTCATGGACTTGCGCTTGACGAACACCCCTTTACGCGGGAGGATTTCCACAAAACCCTCTTGCGCCAATCGCGCCAAGGCTTCGCGAATGGGTGTGCGCGATATTCCCAACTGTCCAGCGATGGTGCGCTCATCGAGACGCAGATCGGCGCCTTCGTCGTAGATATTCATGTCAAGGATGGCTTCGCGGAGCACGTCGTAGGTGTGATCCTTCAGCGTGAAGTTCACGGCGATCGGCGTCAGCTTGCTGGTAATCGACACAGTCCGAACGCCTCCCCTGCTTCGCACCCCGGCATCTGTCGAAACGGCATCGAGCCGCTTGCGTGTGCCTTATGTGGTATACCATACATCGGAGCGCGAACGCGTCAATGGGGCAATTGGGGAATTGCTGTGGGGAACGGAGAAAGCCGGGGATTGCTGGGGTTACGGGCATCCAAATTCCAAATATCTCCGCCTTTCCCTTGACGGTATCTGGCGTATGGCATACCAGTTGACAGACATTTTCCGGCGGTTTCACGCGTCTAAAGGGAGGACGGAATGCATGTTGATCAGAGCTAAGGATTCCGCTCTCGTCGTTATCGACATGCAGGAACGGCTGGTTCCAGCCATGTTAGCGCCAGCGCGAACTTTGAAGAATGCCGGACTGCTGATCGAGGCCGCGCGCGAAGTCGGTGTCCCGGTGCTGTTGACCGAGCAATATCCGGCGGGGCTGGGCCATACGATGGCCGAGCTCGCGTCCGTCGCTACTGGCTTCCCAGTCTTCGAGAAAGTGCATTTTTCCTGCATGGAAGACAGCGCGTTTTCGTCAGCCCTGACCGCTCTTGGACGGCACCAGATCATCCTGGCGGGAATGGAAGCGCATATCTGCGTCGTGCAGACTGCCGCAAGCCTGCTCGAGGCGGGGTATCAGGTTTTCGTCGCGTCGGACGCGACGGCGTCGCGATCGGCCGAGAGCGAACACGCCTGCCTACAGAGACTCGGTGCGGCCGGCGTCGGCATCGTCACCAGTGAGATGGTCGTCTTCGAATGGCTCGGCAAGGCCGGCACGCCCTCCTTCAAGAAGATGCTGCCCAGAATCAAATAACCAATCACCATCATCCGGGGGGATTTCCCAGACATGAACATCCACGAATATCAGGCCAAGCAAGTTCTCAAGGGTTTTGGGGCGCCGGTGGCGGCGGGCGTGGCGATCACCGAGGTCGGACAGGCCGAGGCCGCGGCGCGACAGCTGCCGGGGCCGGTCTATGTGGTCAAGAGCCAGATCCATGCTGGCGGTCGCGGCAAGGGCAAGTTCACCGAACTCGGGCCCGACGCCAAGGGCGGCGTCCGGCTGGCCAAATCGATCGAGGCCGTCGTCGCCGACGTCAAAGAGATGCTCGGCAACACGCTGGTCACCAAGCAGACCGGCCCGGCCGGCAAACAGGTCAACCGCCTCTATATCGAGGACGGCGCCGATATCGATCGCGAGCTCTATCTGTCGCTGCTCGTCGACCGCACGGTCGGCCGCGTCGCCTTC
>DRFF01000034.1 GCA_011050685.1 Aurantimonas coralicida | reverse complement strand
GGGGTCAAAAGCGGTCTTCGGATCGGCGCCCGACAGAAGCTGGTCGAGCAACGCGTCGGGAATGCTGGGTTCTTTGCGGCGGGCCATGGGCGATCTCCTTCGATCCCATTATGCCCGCCCACACACGGAATTCCTGACAGTGCCCTTGCCTGCCAGGATTGGGCGAACACCAAGGCGGCCTACCGGTTCTTTGCCAATCCCAACGTCGAGGAAGGACAGATCCTCAGCGGCCACTTCGAGGCGACGAAGACCCGCTATGCCTCATGCGAAGGCCCGGTTCTCGTGCTTCAGGACACGACCGAGTTCACCTATCAGCGCCGCGACCCGCATGCTGTCGGCTTCACCAAGAGCGTCAATAGCGGGCGCGACAAGAAGGGCCGCCTGCGTCATCACGCGGTCTGCGGGATCCTCATGCATTCCAGCCTGGCCGTCACCGTGGAGGGTCTGCCGCTCGGACTGGCGGCGGTCAAGTTCTGGAACCGCGAGAAGTTCAAGGGCACCGCCCAGCTCAAGCGCAAGATCAATCCGACCCGCGTGCCGATCGAGGCCAAGGAAAGCATCCGCTGGCTCGACAATCTGCGCCAGTCGCTGGCCCTCCTCCGGCAGCCGGAGCGATGCATCCACATCGGCGATCGGGAAAGCGACATCTACGAGCTCTACTGCCTCGCCCGGGACCTCGATACCCATTTCGTCGTGCGCACCGTCGTCGATCGGCTTGCCGGCGACGGCGACCACACGGTGGCGGCCGAGATGCTCAACGCCGCGAGCGCAGGCTAGCATGCGATCGATGTGCGCACCGACGGCGACACGGTCGAGCGCATCACGTTCGACATCCGCTACAAGCGGATCCGGGTCTGTCCGCCGATCGGCAAACAGAAGCGCTATCCATGCCTCGACCTGACGGTGATCCACGCTGCCGAAATCGGTACGCCGGAAGGCCGCAAGCCCATCCTCTGGAAGCTCGTCACGGACCTCGACGTCAATTCCCTCGAAGAGGCCGTCGAGAAGCTTCGCTGGTACGCCATGCGTTGGAAAATCGAAGTCTTCCACAAGGTTCTGAAATCGGGATGCCGCGCCGAAGACGCCAAGTTGCGCACCGCCGATCGCCTCGCCAACCTCCTCGCACTTTTCTGTATCGTAAGTTGGCGGGTGTTGTGGATGACCATGATCGCCCGCACCGAACCCGACGCCGAGCCGACCCTTGCTCTGACACCTTCGGAAATCACGATCCTCGACCACCTCGTCCCCGATACTGGCAACCGAGGCTCACGATCGAATACGCTTCAGCTCTACATGACAAAACTTGCTCGTCTCGGCGGTTATCTTGCCAGAAACTCCGATCCGCCGCCCGGAAACACCGTCCTTTGGCGGGGATGGCGGCGCCTCATCGACATGCAGATCGGATCCGATCTGCACCAAGGCCGAACTTGTGGGTAATCGCAAGTCGGTCAGGTCGATGATGGTCTTGCCGTCCAACAGCGCCATGAAGGCGTCATCCGGCGTCAGCGTCGATGTGCCGGCGGCCATCGCACCGGCAACCCAGGCGGGCGAAACACGGCGGCCGACGATGCGCTCGCCGTCATCGGTCTGGAGCCGGTAAACCCGCGTCGATTCATTCGGCAGGCGTTTCCAGATCGGCAGCAACAGGCCGCCGACGACATGGATGGTGCCGTCGACGAACTCCGGCACCTCGGCGACCTCGGCATTCCACGCCGACGTGAACGCAGTCTGGTCAGCCTCGACCCAACGGGTCTCGTCCATCATCCTGATGGAGACGTTGTGCGCATCCATCGGCCGGATCAGCCGGACGCGCCGCTCGATTTCGCCATCGTCGAGCATGACGCTGGTGGTCGGGATCTGGACGGGCGGCGCGGCCGGAGCGCTCATTGATGAGAAGCTTCGCCCGAGGATCGGCAAGTTGGTCGAGGGCTTCCGTGAGCATGATCGGACGGTTGCGCTCGCGCTGCGTGATGGTCAGCAGCCGGGCCTCGGCCCCGGTGCCGGGATGGACGTGGATGGTCTGGCGGTCGGTGACGACGAAGCTCTCGGCACGCAGCGTTTCCAGCCCGACATCATAGCTTCCGGACGCGATGGCGCCTTCGATTTTGGCGTTCAACAATTACTCGAAGGCCGTGAACAGCACGCCCTGCAGTTCGATGGTCAGCGCCAGCAGCCTATTGAGGAAGGTGGTGATCGGCGGCAACTCGTCCTTGATGCCGGTATCGTCCATGAGTTTCAGACCGGTCGCGTCCTCGAACATCTGGAGCGAGCAACCCTCGACCTTGCCGCGTACCAGCAGGAGATAAAGCTGGCGCAGCGCGTCACGCGCGTAGTGGGATTCCAGATTGTCCTCGGGCCGAAACAGCCCCTGTCCGCCGGTTTGGCGCTGGCCGCGCGTGATCGCGCCCAGCGTGTCGAGACGGCGGGCGATGGTCGAGAGGAAGCGCTTTTCCGCTTTCACGTTCGTCGAAATCGGCCGGAACAGGGGCGGTTGTTTCTGGTTGGTTCTGTTGGTGCGGCCCAGCCCCTGAATGGCGGCATCGGCCTTCCAACCCGGCTCCAGCAGGTAGTGAACGCGCAACCGCTGGTTCTTCGCGTTGAGATCGGCGTGATACGAGCGTCCCGTGCCGCCTGCGTCAGAGAAGATCAGCACGCGTTTCTGATCGTCCATGAAGGCGGCGGTTTCGGCGAGATTGGCGGAGCCGGCCCGGTTCTCGACCACAAGCCGGTCGATGCCTCCAACGCTGGTCTTGCGGACAATCCGCCGCGAACGGCCCGTGACTTCCGCCACCATGTCCGTGCCGAAGCGCTGGATGATCTGGTCGAGCGCCCCCGGAACGGGAGGCAGAGAGGCGAGCTTCTCGATCAGCCGGTCGCGGCGGGCGACGGCTTCGCGGCTTTCGACCGGCTGGCCGTCACGATAGACGGGGCGCGACGATAAATTGCCCTCGTCGTCGGTGAACGGCTCGTAGAGCTGCACCGGGAAGGAATGGGCGAGGTAATCCAGCACATATTCCCTGGGCGTGATGTCGACGCGGACGTCGTTCCACTCCTCAGCGGGAAGCTCCGCCAGGCGGCGTTCCATCAGCGCCTCGCCGGTGAAAACGATCTGGATCACGGCGGCATGACCGTCTGCCAGATCGCGGTCGATGGCGGCGATCAGCGTCGGAGTTTTCATGCTGGTGGGCAGATGACCGAAGAAGCGCTGCTTGGCCGACTCGAAGGCGGAACGCGCGGCGGCCTTGGCCTGCCGGTTCAGCGTGGCGGAGCCGCCATCGCCGCCGCCGGTGATGTTGGCGGCCTGCATGGCGGCGTCGAGATTGTTATGGATGACTGAAAACGCCCCGGCATAGGTGTCATAGATGCGCGTCTGCTCCGGCGTGAGCTGGTGTTCGACCAGTTCGTATTCGACGCCATCATAGGAGAGCGACCGCGCCGTATAGAGGCCGAGCGCCCGAAGATCGCGGGCTAACACCTCCATCGCCGCAACGCCGCCCGCTTCGATGGCTTCGACGAATTCCGCGCGCGTCGAGGACGGGAAATCCTCACCGCCCCAGAGGCCGAGCCGCTGGGCATAGGCGAGATTGTGAACGGTGGTGGCGCCAGTGGCCGAGACATAGACGATCCGGGCGTTCGGCAGGGCGTGCTGGAGGCGCAGGCCGGCGCGACCCTGTTGCGAGGCGGCGACATCACCCCGTTCCCCTCTGCCGCCGGCGGCGTTTTGCATGGCGTGGCTTTCGTCGAAAATGATAACTCCATCGAAGTCGGAGCCCAACCATTCGACGATCTGCCTGACGCGCGAAACCTTCTCGCCGCGCTCATCGGAACGCAGCGTGGAATAGGTGGTAAACAGGACGCCTTCCGGCAGCCGAATGTCCTTGCCCTGCGGGAAACGCGACAGCGGCGTGACCAGCAGCCGCTCCATGCCGAGCGCCGACCAGTCGCGCTGCGCGTCTTCGAGCAGCTTGTCGGATTTGGAGATCCAGACCGCCTTGCGGCGACCCTGCATCCAGTTGTCGAGGATGATCCCGGACGACTGGCGGCCTTTACCCGCGCCGGTGCCGTCGCCGAGCATGAAGCCACGGCGGAAGCGGACGGCGTTCGGCGCATCGTCAGGTGCCGCCGAGACGACATCGAAGGTCTCGTCCAGCGTCCATGATCCGGCAAGGAAGTCCGAATGGGCTTCACCGGCATAGATGACGGTTTCCAACTGCGCGTCGGACAGCAGGCCGTCGGTGACGATGTTGGCGGGAAGGCGCGGCCGGTAGCTCGGCTTCGGCGGCGCGACCGAGGACATGGCCGCCGATTGCACCAGTTTGGTGGGATGGGCCGCAGAGCCGGGAATACGGATCGCCTGTAATCCGTATTCTTCATAGATCGCATCGGTGATCCGGCCGTCCTCGGCGGGCGTCCAGTCGATAGTGTCATAGGCGAGTTCAACGCCCTCTGGTTCCGTGACGGTGCGGACGGGAGAGGATACGGCGGCGCGAGCGAGGTAGCCGCGAACGGTGCGCGGTGCGGCGGCTGGCACCACCACAGGAACTGAGATCGCAGCATCGACCGGCAAGCGCGCAGGAAGGTGCGCGCCGATCCAGCCGATCAGGGTGGCGACATCGGGCGCGATCCCCGGCGATGCCGGAAACGCCGACGGATCATCGGCGGGCAGCTTGTCGATGACGGTCAGGCGGGTGTCGATGGTCGTGCCATGTTTGGCATAGACCGAGCCGTCGATGGACGCGGTGAACACCACGCGACCATGTTCCTGAAGCCGGATGAAGGCGTCTCGCCAGGCGGGCGCATCAGGTGCGAAGCTCGATCCGGTGATCGTCACCAGCCGACCACCATCGGCCAGACGCGCCAGCGCCGAGGCGACATGGCGATAGGCGGCGTCAGCCATCCGGCCGGAGACGTTCGCCATCGCCGAGAAGGGCGGATTCATCAGCACCACGGTTGGAACGTTGGCTGGATCGAGATGATCGTGGATCTGGGCCGCGTCGAAGCGGGTGACGGAAATGGCCGGAAAGAGGTGGGAAAGAAGATCCGCGCGGGTTTCCGCCAGTTCATTCAGCACCAGCGATCCCCCGGCGATCTCCGCCAGGATGGCGAGCAGGCCGGTGCCGGCAGAGGGTTCCAGCACGCGATCGGCAGGGGTGATCGCTGCGGCGGTTGCGGCGATCAGTCCGAGCGGGACCGGCGTCGAGAACTGCTGGAAGGTCTGGCTCTCTTCCGAACGGCGGGTGTGGGTGGGGAGAAGTCCGGCGATCTTCGCCAGCAATGGCAAGCTGGCCGCCTGAGACCCGGCTTTGCAGAAAAGCGCCTTTCCGTATTTGCGCAGGAACAGCACGGTCGCCGCCTCGCAGGCTTCATAGGCGGTCTTCCAGTCCCAGGCGCCCGCGGCGTCGGACGCGCCGAAGGCGGTTTCCATCGCGCCGCGCAGGATGATGGCGTCGATGCGGCTGCCGCGTTCGAGATGGGGGAGGAGGAGCAGGGCAGCCTGGTGAGCAGCGAAGGCCGTATCGACTGCGGCAGAAACCGGCGCAGCCGGAAGGGCCACGGTGGCGGAAGCATAAGACATAGGGGAACCTCAAGGAGAGCGAAGCGGGATGAACCGGCTGGTGCTCTCTCTCGACCCCACCGGCTCAAACCCCTCCCGGCCTTCCTCTTTCTCTAGATGCGGGTTGTTCACGATGACGTCCCGGCGTTCAGCCGAAACGTCGGCCTGACGCCGTGAAAGTGTAGTCGTTCGCGGCGATGGTCTCGTCGACGACTGCATCCGAAGTCTGGTGTTCGTATTCGCGTTCGAGCTGGCGGTAGAGCCAGCGGGCCAGATCGCGCAGCGCCTCGATCACGGCCTCCTCGGCATCTTCGGTCATGTCCTGCCAGGTCGGACTGTCGCGCTCCACCGAGATCGCCATGCAGTATTCGTGGCATAGTGGCCGCGATGGCTGGCCTCGGCGTGAAGCTGGTAGAAATTTCGCCGCTGGATCGCTTGCAAGGCATCGGCGATCCGATGAAGCTCGGCATCCTGCGGCGCGTGCGACCTGATCTTGCGGGGCGCATCCTTCTCATAGGAATAGAAGGCCTCGAAGCAGGCGCCATCGCCCTGCGACCAGAAGCCTCGGAACCAGATGCTCGGCTTCTGGCGTGTCCCGCCGCCGTAAAGGCGAACCGGCCTGGTCTTGAGGCGAACGCCGAGGGTTTCGCAGATCGTCTCGAAATCCTCATAGACGAACTCGTGCCAGTCGACGTCGGTTGCGCTTTCGCAATACCATGCGCGGGCACTGTCCTTTGCAGCGTTGGACAGCTCATTCAGGCGATAGACGGTCGTTTCGATGATCTCAGGCATCGGGATCACCTCCGTCGAGGATTTCGGCAAGCCAGCCATCGGTATAGGTCCAGGCGATGGTCTCGCCGGTGGTGAGGTCGAGCGCGTGCGCACCTCCGCCGAAGGCGTTGACGCGCGCCTTCGAGAAGGTGTTGGCGTATTGGAAGCCCCAGCGGCCAGTCATACTGAATTCCTTTGCGCAGATTTTGACGAACTGGATCAGGCGCTCGGGATCGCTGGTCACGTCATCGCGCATCCAGAGTTGTGTGCCGCCATGCTCGGGCTGGATCGACAGCAGGAAGCCATCCGAGGGCGGGTCTTCCGATGCGCCTTCCTCGGACAGGGTGTTGTAGAGATCGAGTGCGCGAGCGGCATTGCCGGGCGTACCGATATCGAGCAGGCACGAAAAATGGGTGAAGTAGTCGGCCATGGAGGGTTTCTCCAGAGAGCAGGAATGGGCCGAGCCGGAGGGCGCTCTCTCGACCCCAACCGGCTTAAACCCGCCGCGGCCTTCCTCTTCCTCTCAAGCTGCTGCGCCGCCGCCCGGACCTCCTGAAACAAGAAAAGCCCGACACTCCTGGCTGGGAGGCCGGGCCAAATTGATGGCAATTGTGGGGGTCGTCAGGCGGCAATCCGGCCTTCAACGACATCGGCGCCGATCTCATCGACGGTCACGTCCTCCAGACGGGCATTGCCGTGTCTGTTCCTGGCCAGCCACAGCGCGGCGGCTTCGCGGCTTTCGGCCAGATGCAGCAACTCGCTGTTCCCGCCAAAATCCTGAAGCACGCGCACCATGCCGATGGTCGGACGCTCGGCGATCTCGAAAGTGAGGTCGCTTTCGACCGAATGGGTGCGCATGATGGTCACGAGGATGACACCGCCGCTGGCGAAATTGCCCTCATGCAGGGTGATGGAAGCCGGTGAGGAATAGGTCGGCCGCTCGCGAGCCGGTTCGGTTTTCACCAGCCGGCCGACGCCGTTGCGGCGTTCCCAGGCGGCGAGTTTCTTGGAAAACCGCGCCGGAGGCTTGGGCGTGCCATCGGTATAGCGGATCAGCGAGCCAAGCGGCGCGGTGTCATGGACGATGTGTGCGGACATGCATTCAGTCTCCAGAAACGAGAAAGGCCCGGCGAATGCCGAGCCTGGATGGAAGGGTGAGAAAAGGAGCGGGGCGACCGGAGCCGCCCCGCTAATGAGGTCTATTCGGCCGCAATCAGATGGGCCGCTTCGTCCTCGGGATGGTCGGTCTCGTCGTCGTCACCGGCGAGGAAGTCGGGCAGCGCCTTGATGTTGTCCTGTGCGTCAACATCCTCTGGCGCCTGATCCTCCACGAACAACCGCAGAGGTTCGGGCAGCCAGCCGGTATCGGCTAGCAGGCGTTCCGCCTCCTTGGCCATGTCGCCCTTCTTCAGGTGCTCGATGAGCGAGGCTGCCCGTTCACCGGCCCCTTCGCGCACGGCTTCGAGGATGCGGGGCTTGGTGACGCGACCGAGATAGTTCTCGACCGTCGGCCGCCATCCTGCGCCCTCGACCATGTCGAGACCCGTAGCGCGCACGAGCCGGTCGGCCTGGGACAGGCGCTGATCAAGCCCGTGCTGTGAGAGGCCGCTGCCGCTGAACGGATTCGGCTTCTCGTAGAGGGCGTTCACCCCATAGGCGACGCAATGGGCGAGCAAGGCCATGCGGCTGGCGTCGTCGAGTGCGGCGATCCAGTTCCATAGGGCGTTGTCGTCGGTCGGAAGATCAGCCTTCCAATCCTCATAGCGCGCGGCAATGGCCTTGGCGGACGGGCTGTCCTTCAGGTCCGTGCCCTGGGCCGAGAAGAAGTGATGACGAACGATGACTTCCAGGCATCCGCTCAGCGCGGAATAGTGGTAGCGCTCCACCACCAACCGATGCAGCAACGCCGTCATGGCGACGTGAGGGTTGTTCGCCAGCGCATCGTGCAGCGCCAGTGTCCGATGCGCCGTCAGTTCCGAGACCAGCCGTTCGGGCAGCGGCTTGATCGCGCTATCTTCCTCTTCTGCTTCCGGTTCGGCCGCCTGACCGCCGACGGTGATGACCGCCCGCTGCACGGCCGGGATCGAAGAGGCGGCCCCATCCGGTGCGGCGCCTTCGCCATCGTCCTCCACGACCAGCGGGGCTTCGTCCTCGGGATGGACATAGCCGCGATCCACCCACAGACGGCCTTCGCGATTGATGCTGACGAACACGCCCGCGCGACCGATCTCGGCCGGATCGTAGGTGACGGGGCGCTCCTCGAAGGCGGCGAGCGCGGTTCCGATCTCGCTGACTCGTTCGTCCACCTCGTCGGGATATTCCTCGGCTTCGGCGTATTCGGCTTCCAGCGCCTCGTATTCCGCCGTGAGGGCATCGACCGTCGCCTGTTCCTCATCGGTCAGGGGCGTGGTCGTGCCGATCAGCCGGCGCAGGCCATGACCGTGGCCGTAAGGCGTCTCGATCCTGGCATCGACCCACTTCCAGCCTTTCGCGCAGACCGCCTCGGCTTCCGCCTTCAGCTTGTCGTCCGTGAGCTGGTCGAGCAGGCCGACATCCTGCAGCCAGCCGCCATCGTCGGACTGGAACAGGTCGTTCAGCACGATGCCGCCGGCGCCCTCATAGGCGGGCAGGCCAACGAACTGCGCCCGCTTGTCGGAAGCGCGCACCGTGGTTTCCGTCAGCATACGCCGGATCTGGTGGGGTTCTTTCGACCACGAATCCTTGATCGCGTCCCAGACCTGTTGCTGGCGTGCATGATCGGGATTGACGGTGAAGGCCATGAGCTGTTCCAGCGTCACGCCGTCCTCGGCGTAGAGGTCGAGCAGCGAGGGTGCGACGGATGCCAGACGCAGGCGCTGCTTCACCACGTTCACCGGGACGAAGAAGGCCGCGGCGATGTCTTCCTCGGACATGCCCTTGAGGCGCATATCCTGGAACGCACGGTACTGATCGAGGGGATGGAGCGGCGCGCGCTGGATGTTCTCGGCCAGGCTATCGTCCTCGGCGAGGACGGCGCTGCCGGCTTCGCGCACGACACAGGGAACCGGCGCGGTTTTGGCGAGGCGCTTGGCCTTCACCAGCAGGTCAAGCGCCCGGTAGCGGCGGCCGCCTGCGGGAATTTCGAACATGCCGGTCTCATTACCATCGGCATCGACGACGGGCCGGACATTGAGGCCCTGAAGCAGGCCGCGCCGGGCGATGTCCTGCGACAGTTCCTCGATCGACACGCCGGCCTTGACCCTGCGGACGTTGGACTGGCTGAGGATCAGCTTGTTGAAGGGGATGTCGCGCGAGGACGACAGGGTGATCTTCTGAACGGTAGTAGCCATCGGGGTAATCTCCGCGACGGGCGCCGAGAGCCTCTCTCTCGTCTCAAACCCGTCACGAAAAAACCCACACTCCTCTCACTCTCTTTCGGGCGGACATCCGGAGAGCCGTGGATACGGAAAAGCGGAAACCCGGCTTCAAACGCCGCACATGCCTTCGCATTCGTTTGGCCACAGATCGAGCTGGCCGCGATCAGCATCGGTCGTCAGATCGGCCTCGTCGAGCGGTATGGCCGAGCGATGCAGGAAGACCTCGCCACGAATGCCCCGGAACCCGGTGCGGATCGTTCGGTCGAGATCGATCGCATCGGCCCAAGCTTCGGGATCGGTGTCGCGGATATGCCGCCACGCCGCATCGGAATGAAAGGGACAGCCGATGCAGGCACTTTTCGGCGGCATGGGATAGTTGTGCCGTTCGAGCCAGCGCAGGCAGTCGCGCCGGGTCATTCGCCGCTCGATCAGCGGCCAACGATTGACCTGCCATGTCTCGAACGAGGGCTTCATGCGGATGGCCTCGTCGAACGAGATGCCGATCCACTGTTCCACAATCGGGGCTTTGGGCGAGCGTCGACGGGTGAGACCGGCGAGTTCGCGCACCTTTCGCCGGATCGGCACGATCTTGTAATCGCCTGTGCATTGACGCCGGATCATGCCGACGCCGACCTGCTCCGTGGGGAGGATGCGCGTGCCGACGACGATGGTTGCACCGTCATCGTCTTCATCCAGCACAGGAACGACTGTGCCAGCGGGCGTCACATTGCGGGTGAAGGTCGGGATCGAGGCCCAGCGCTTCCCCAGCGCGCCGGCCACCAGATCGGCGCGAATGTCGCCGCCGGAAACGATATGGACCGGAAACGACAGCACGTTCGGCGACATGAGCCAGGCCAGATGCTCATAGACGGCCTGTGGCTCCCAGCCCGTATCGGCGAAGATCGCACAATCGGGCATGGGGCCGATCTCGCCGTGGGCGGCCATCAAGGCGATGGTCGTGGACTGGACGCCGCCGGCGCCAAGACTGAGGACGCGCAGGCGGATGGGTTCGCTCTCCGCCGCTGGGGACGGAGAGCGAACTGCGGAAAGTGCGTTCATCACGCCGCCTCCCGCTCATCGTCGATGTCGGCCGGGGTCGCGGCATGATCCTGATCGGGCAGGAAGCCGAGGATATAGTCGGCGGCCTTGCTTGCCTGACTGGCGGCGCGGACGATGGCGCGGTTGTCCTCGCGAAGGCACTCCAGCCAACTGCCAATGTAATCGGCGTGGCGCACGGTCGGCGCGATGCCCATCGATGCGCAGCAGAAGGCAGAATGAGTTCGGCCGTGATTTCTTCGACCGAATAGAGCTTCGAGCCGAAGGAGCCGGACAGATTCCGGTTCAGCCGATGGGATGCCCCGCTGGCATGACCGATTTCGTGTAGTGCCGTGCGATGCCAGTTAATCGGCTCGAAATAGGCCTGCGGGGGCGGCACCATCACGTAGTCATCCGCGGGGACGTAGAAGGCGCGATCGCCGCCGATGCGGAAATCGATGCCGGTGGCCTTGATCAGCGCCTCGACCTTCGGCTCGATCAGGCCGGGCGGCGGAGGTGGGGCTGCGATGCCAATATCCTCGCAGCCAATGTCGGTCGTAGGTTAAAGCTGTAAGAATGGGGTCGTCTTCGGGCGCTAACAGCAGACAGGAACCCGAGAATTATCCCGCATTTCAGATGCGTGATAATTCTTGACTGATCGCCCGTGGCATGCGATTAGCGCGCATCTGAAATGCGGGGTAATCCTGTGGCTATCCATCTGGTGGGGGAGACGATCGATGCCAAGCGGGCGCATCAGCGCGCCCAGGCTGGAGAGCTGATCCAACTCGTCCGGGGCGTCTATGTCGATCATGACGGCGACGCCGAGGCCACCATCCTGGGTCATGCCGTCCGTATCGCTCACTACCTCTATCCCAACGCCTATCTCTCGTCAGCAAGCGCGGTTCTGCTCGCGCCCACGCCAGACGGGCGCCTGTTCATCAGTGGTCGCCGCAACCAGCGCACGCGGCTGCGCCCGCTCGAGATCGTTCAGAACCAAGCCCCGGCGCACCCTTCGACAGCGATTGCGGTGATTGGCGACGATCTGGGAGAACTGCGTGTCGCTGCGTCCTCACCACGCCAACGATTCCTCGAAGCCTTCCGCCTGCGAAGCGAACACGCCAGCGCCGTCACCGTCGAAATGCGCGCCCAAATGGCGACCCGGCTGGTCGAGGAGCATGGAACGCCGCGTGCGGCGGCGGACGCCGTCTGGGCGCTGGCGCGTGAGAATGAATGGTATCGCGAGGGGGAGGGCGCCGAACGCTTCCTGCTGGCCCAACCCGGCGGAGCCAAGATCCCCGTCAACAAGGCGGCGCTCGATCTTCTGGTCGCCTGGCACGGCGAACCGCTTGGTCGGTTGACCCATGACGGTTTCGAATGGCGTTGGAAAGCTCAGAGACGCGTTGGTCCGGCACTGGTGCGCGAGACGACGCCGGGCAAGCTGCCGGCGTTCATGGAGTCGCTGCTGCCCGAGGGCTGGCTTGCCCAGGTTCTCCATGAACGCGACGAACGCGAGGCGCTGCGGCGTGGCCGACGCTACATGTCCAACATCGTCATCGTCGAGGCCCGCGAGGAATTGGCCGCGCTGCCCGCCGATGTACTCACCACCACGCTCGCCAGCTTCCTCGACGCTGGCCGCTTCACAGGCGTGTACGCCGGACCGGCGCGCGGCGCGATTGATGTGACCTTCGAGCAGAACCTGGCGCGCATCTTCACGCGCGCTGAAACGCCGCGCCTGTCGGGCGTCCAGATCAAGGCTCCGATGAGCCTGACCCCGGATGGCGCTCTCGTCCCGGCCGTAGATCAGCCGTTCACGCATATTCTCAAGCCTGCAGGAATGGCGGGCTTTGAGATGCTGCCAATTGTGGAATGGCTTTGCCTAGAGCTTGGCCGCGCCGCCGGGTTCGAGGTGCCCGACGCGGCCCTGATCGAGATGCCCGACGGCATGGCACCGGCTCTGGTGGTCGAGCGGTTCGATATCCGGCGCGGCCCTCAGGACGACTGTCGTCTGGCGATGGAGGACTTTTGCTCCATCTTGGACCTTCCAGCTTCGGCAAAATATGACGGCACGATCGAGCGCATGGCGCGGGGCTTGCGCCCGCTTTCGACGGATCCTGCCGCGGACCTCGACGTCCTGTTCCGTCGCGCCGTCTTCGCCTGGTTGATCGCCGATGGCGACATGCATCTGAAAAACCTGGCGATGCTCAAGACGGCTAAGGCGGGTGCCAAGGCCTTCACGACGGTGCGTTTTGCGCCGCTCTATGACGCTGTCACCACGCGCGTCTTTCCGGGGCTTGGCGGCGACCGGATGGCTCTGAAGCTGAACGGCAAGGATGATCGCCTGACGAGCCAAGACTTCCTCGCACTGGCCCGCACGATCGTTCTGACGGTCGGTGACGCCGAGGCGGCTATGAGCGAACTTGTCGGGAAACTATCCGAGCGCGCCAAGACGCTGCGCCTGCCTGCGTTCGCGGTCGAATGCGCGGCGGCGAAGACTATGCAAGACAAGGTGACCGCCCTCGTCGAAGATCGATGCGCGACCTTCGCTTGGCAAAACTGAAAAGTCCATTGGGCCGACGATTGCAGATGTCGGGCAGCTCTTCGGAAAGAAAAAGGTGGAAGCAGGATGCCTGCAAGTTCGGTGGTTAGCCGCCGCTCGCATCCCGGCGCGCGTCGAGAACCTGCATTTTCATGGGTCAATCTCCATGACGGGCGCCGGAGACCCCTTCTCCAGCTTTCAAACCGTTACGGCAAATCGTTCCGCCCTCTCAGGGAGGCCTTGGTATCGCCCCCGCCGAACGGGCGGTCGAGACCAGGGCTTCGCCGTAGGGGAAGGTATTCCCCATAATTCGGGTTCTAGATGGCAGGAAAGAAGGTTCTAATTATCTAGCCATTGACTTCTAATTATCATAGGCGATAGTTCTGCTCATCAGGAGTCGGAATGTACGAACGGTTTGTGGAGCATCGGGTCGAGGAAGCCCTGTCAGATACCCCGGTGGTGCTGATCGTGGGACCGCGCCGTGCCGGCAAGACCACGCTTGTGCGGAAGATAGGGGAAGCGGGCCGGACGTACATCACTCTCGATGATCAGACGGTCCTTGAAGCCGCCCGGTCCGATCCGAGCGGCTTCATTCGTGGTCTGGACCGGGCCATCATAGACGAGATCCAGCGCGCGCCCGACCTCCTCCTGGCGATCAAGAAGACGGTCGATGAGGACTATCGCCCCGGGCGCTTCCTGCTTACCGGCTCTGCCAATGTACTTACCCTGCCGCGCGTTGCCGACAGCTTGGCGGGCCGGATCGAAACCCTTCGGATGCTGCCGCTCTCCCGCGCGGAAATAGCGGGCGGGCCGTCGACCTTCCTGGAACGTCTCTTCGCGGGAAAGCTGGAGGGCGACAAGCAGGCGGTCGTTGGCGACGATCTTGTCCAACTTGCGCTGCTGGGCGGATTTCCAGAGGCGATTGCCCGCGAGAGCGAGCGCCGTCGTCAGGATTGGGCGCGGTCTTATCTGACATCGGTGCTAACCCGCGACCTTCGGGACATTGCCGAGATCGAGAAGCTGACCGAACTGCCAAAATTCGTTCGACTTCTGGCTGAGCATTCGGGGCAGTTGGTCAATTACTCCCAGCTCGGTTCGAGCATCAATGTCAGCTACAAGACGGGCCAGCGATATGTCGCGCTGCTCGAACAGGTGTTCCTCGTCGCGACGTTGCAGCCTTGGTACACGAACGCGCTGAAGCGGATCGCCAAGACACCGAAGTTGCACTTCCTCGATTCTGGCCTGCTCGCCGCGGCGCGCGGCTTGAGCTTCGAACGGGTAAGGGCGAGCCGCGACGTGTTCGGCTCGCTACTGGAGAGCTTCGTCTTCTCCGAAGTCTTGAAGCTCATGACGGCGTCGGATCTACGGCTGACGCCTTACCATTTCCGTGACCAGCAGATGCGCGAGGTGGACATCGTGCTGGAACGCGATGACGGCATGATCGTGGGGATCGAGATCAAGGCGTCCGCGACCGTGAAGTCCAGCGACTTCGGCGGGCTGCGGACCTTGGCAGAGGCGTGCAAGGAACGGTTCGCCTACGGCGTGGTGCTCTATGACAGCACCGATTTCGTACCGTTCGGTGACAGGCTGGCCGCTGCGCCCCTGTCCTGCTTGTGGAGCTAAGATGAAAATCATCGACAACACTTCGCAGCTGCTCGGCGACGACCTGAAAGCCACTATCGGCAAAGGCTCCCGATTGAAGATCGCGGCATCCTGCTTCTCGATCTATGCGTTTGAAGCCCTGAAATCAGAGCTTTCCAAGGTCGAAAGCCTGCAATTCATTTTCACGTCCCCGACATTCGTCCCAACTGAGGTGACGGACCGTCTTCGCAAAGAGCGCCGCGAATTTTTCATCCCTAAGTCAGGCGGGGAGAGCAGCCTCTACGGGACGGAGTTCGAGATCCAGTTACGTAACAAGCTGACGCAGCGCGCCGTCGCGCGGGAATGCTCGGACTGGATTCGCAAGAAGGCTCGTTTCAAGTCGAATTCGACCAATTCTCCGATGCAGCAGTTCGTGCATGTCGCGGCGGATGGCGGGATTCCCGGCCTTGGTTTGTTCCATCTCGTTGAGCGCCAGCACCGAATGGGCATAGGCGCCGCCAGCGCGCATCTCGGCGGCGACCCAGATCGCTTCCATGATCTCGGCTTCGCTCGCCTTATGCCGCAGTGCCGCCTTCGTGTGACCCTTGATGCAATAGGGGCACTGGGTGACATGGGCGACGGCGACGGCGATCAGCTGCTTGGTCTTTGCATCCAGGGCGCCATCGGCGAACACAGTCCGGCTGAACACCTTGAACGCCTCTTCAGCGTCCGGCGTCAGCGCCTTGCGGCGCTGTGCCAACGCATGGGTGAGAGGTGGCTCGGGAAAATTGGACAGCGTGCTGAGTGGATTGTCTGCCTGAAGGCGGCCAGGATGGCCGAGATCAGGAGAGACGATGAGCAAGAGACCCAGGCGGAACCACAGCCCTGCCTTCAAGGCCAAGGTCGCGCTCGCG
>DRFF01000033.1 GCA_011050685.1 Aurantimonas coralicida | reverse complement strand
TGGAACGGCGAGCGTTGGGGCGCGTCCGGACCATTCGGCATCGCCACGATGCCGCTCGACAAGGCTCTCGACTATATCGCCGCCGAGCCGGATTTCTGGATCCACGCTTGAGCGAAAACCCGCTCAAAATGGCCAAAGTCGAGCTTTATCCACCTCAACATTCCGGCAGGTTTACAGCGAGGCCTCCACGGGACGTCTCCGTGTACTTTTCGCTCATGTCGATCCCGGTCTGCCGCATCGTCGCGATGCATTTGTCGAGGGGCATGAAGTGCTTGCCATCGCCGCGCAGTGCGAGTGATGCCGCCGAGACCGCCTTGATCACCCCGAGGCCGTTGCGCTCGATACAGGGAACCTGGACCAGTCCCCGAACCGGGATCACAGGTCATCCCGAGATGGTGCTCGAGCGCGATCTCCGCGGCATTTCAATCTGCTCGTTGGTTCCTCCAAAGACTGCGCAAAGCGCTGCGGCCGCCATCGCGGCGGCCGACCCCACCTCCCCCCGGCATCCGACTTCGGCGCCCGAGATCGGGGCATTGTGCTTGATCAGGCCGCCGATCGCCGCAGCTGTCAGCAGGAACACCGGAATGTTCCTGGATTTTGCCCCCACGCAATGGTCGAGATAGTAGCGTAGGACCGTCGGCACGCCGCCGGCGGCACCGTTCGTCGGTGAGGTGACGACGCGTCCGCCAGCGGCGTTTTCCTCGTTGACCGCCATTGCATAGACCGAAAGCCAGTCGTTGACAGCATGGGGCTGCGCCGAGTTTCGGCCGCGCTCCGTCAGGAGTTGCTCGTGAATGCCGCGAGCACGCTGTCGCACCGACACGGCCTCGTGTCTCGATGCGTCCATCTCGCGCTGGGATATGACAGCGACGCCATTCGCGACGATCTCGAGCGGCGCGGCGCAGACCCGGTGATCCCGACAAAGTCGAACCGCAGAGTTCAGCGCCCGGTCGACAAAACCAAATACGCGCTGCGCAATCGCATCGAGCGCTTCTTCAATCGCCTCAAGCAGTCCCGCCGCATCGCCACCCGTTACGACAAGCTGGGCTCAAGCTTCCTCGGATTCGTTCAGATTGCTACGATCAGACAATGGATCAGGATTGTTCACACAACCGAGATCCAAGGCCTGTCCAGGCTGTCGGGCAAGTTGTCCAACGCCGGCGAGCAGGTACTTGACCGCCGAGACTGTTATCATCCGACGACCCACTTCGGAGGCTGGCTGCCAATGTTCGACATCAAGGATATCGAGATCGTCAGTTGCATCGTCCGGCATGGTGGCTTCCGGGCCGCAGCCGCGCAGATGAGACTGTCCCAGTCCGCCGTATCAGCGCGGATCGCCGCGCTGGAGGATCGGCTGGGTGTCGAACTGTTCGACCGGCGCAAGCGCCGTGGACGGCTTTCGCCGGCGGGTCGCACCTTCCTCGACCAGACGGCGCGTCTCACAGAAATGCGCGACCGCATCATGGCCACGCTCGGGCATGAGGGCGGTTTCGCCGGCACGATCCGTATCGGTGTGGCGGAAACGGTCGTGCATACATGGCTGCCTGGCATGATGACCCGAATCCGTGATCGTTTTCCCAACCTTAGGATCGAATTGGCTGTCGACACGTCGTCAGTCCTCGCTGCCAAGCTGCTGCAGGACGATCTGGACATCGCCGTCCTGATGGAGGAGTGGGTACCGGCCCAGGCGTCCGGCACATTCATCCACGCCAGCATCATTGACTGGTTCGCGGCGGCGACGACCGACGTCCCCGACCACCCGCTGACATTGAAGGACTTGGCGAGGCATCCGATCGTGACCTTTCCGAAGGGTACCATTCCCTATCGAAATCTGGATGCGATCTTCACCGCCGCCCACCTCGATGCAGCTCCACTGCTGCACGGCTGCGCATCGCTCTCGACCGCGTTGCATCTGGTGGGCGCCGGCTTCGGAATTGGCGTGCTGCCGTCCAGCATGGCCGCCGCGGACATTGCCGCTGGTCGGATCAGGCGGCTCGACACCGTCGCAGCCGCGAAACCGAAACCACTCCGCTTTGTTCTGGCGCACCACCCGTCGCTGGACGCCGACGTCAGCGTCGAATTGAAGGTCGCGGCGGAACAAGCCGTCGCGGCGATGGACAATCCATTTGATCTTCCCAGCGGATCAAAATGATCGAAAGTTGATCAATTGACGCATGCAGCGACGGATGGAACACTCCCCTTGCAGAAAAAATAAACAGCTCGGGAGGCTGCCCAGGAAATGACCGGAGAGTTCGAGCGATCTCCTCGCACCTTGCGCGAACGGATTCGGTCCGGTTCTTTCACAGGTCCGACGAGCGGCCAGGCGCCTGGATATTTTCAGGGAAATCTGGCGATCCTTCCGGAAGCCTTGGCCGGGGATTTCCTGCGCTTTTGTGTCCTCAATCCCAAGCCGTGCCCGCTGCTGGCCGTCGGGGAGGCCGGAGATCCCCGCCTGCCGACCCTCGGTGCGGACGTCGATATCCGCACGGACGTGCCGCGCTACCGGATTTTTCGCGACGGCGAGCTGATCGGCTCCCCAGGTGATTTGACAAAGGAGTGGCGAGACGATCTCGTTACCTTCGTGATCGGTTGCTCCTTCTCCTTCGAGGCAGCTCTGCAACGCGCCGGGATCCGGGTCCCGCATATCGACGCGGATACCAACGTGCCGATGTATGTGACCAACATCGCGACGAAACCCGCCGGCCCCTTCGCCGGACCGATGGTGGTCTCGATGCGCGCCTTCTCCCCCCAGGATGCGATCCGGGCGATTGTTCTTTCCGACCGTCAGCCCTTGGCGCATGGAGCGCCGCTGCATTTCGGCGATCCGGCCGCGATCGGCATCGCCGACATCATGAAGCCGGACTTCGGTGACGCCCCGGTGATCGGAGCGAACGCGATTCCGGTGTTCTGGGCTTGCGGCGTCACCCCGCAGATGGCGATCCGTGCCGCCCGTCCGGACATCGCCATCACCCATGATCCTGGCCACATGCTGGTGACCGATCTCCTGGCCGAACGAAGTTCCTGACCAATCACCCGCTTCTTGTCACCTGCCACCAAATGGAGTCACGTAATGAAAGCACTTCTTCGCACTCTCTCGATCTCAACGGCATTGCTGGCGGCAAACGCTGCCGCGAATGCGCAAGACCTGCCGGACACAACGTTTTCCGTGGTCGGCAGCTGGAGCAGCCTTCCGCTCTACAAGGAATTCGAACAGCCGTTCTGGACCGAAATCCTACCGGGGGACTCGAAGGGTGCCGTCACGGTGAACCTGACCACCTTCGACCAGATGGGCGTTCAGGGTGCCGACGTCTTCCGTTTGCTCAGCGACGGCGTCTTCGACATCGGCATGACGGTCGCCGACTACACGGTGGGAGACGCGCCCGAACTCGAGGGCCTTGACGTTCCGCTGATCGCTACCGACGCAGCAACGGCCCGCGACGTCGCCGAAGCCGCCAAGCCGATGGTCGAAGACATCATGCGCGACCGCTTCAATGCCAAGCTGCTAGCGATCGCCCCCTACCCGCCTCAGGTCGTCTTCTGCAACGCGCCGATCTCCAATTTGGAAGACCTCAAGGGCAAGAAGATCCGCGCCTCCGGCCGGATGACCGCGATCTTACTGGAAGAACTCGGCGCCGAGGGGATCACCATGGCGTTTTCCGAAGTTCCCGGTGCACTCGAGCGCGGCGTCGTCGATTGCGCCGTGACCGGTGCCGGCTCCGGCTACAGCGCTGGTTGGTGGGAATCCTCGACGCACCTTCTCACTCTGCCGCTCGGCGGCTGGGACCCTGTCGTCACCGCGATGAATCTCGACAAATGGAACGAGCTGTCACCCGAGATGCAGACGTTCCTTCAAGACGAGATCAAGACCAAGTTCGAGGCCCCGGCCTGGGACCAAGCCGCTGACGCGCTGTCACGCGATGTCGCCTGCCTGACCAGCTCCGGCGACTGCGCAGCGGGCAAGCCCGCTTCCATGACCTTGGTCGAGCCAACTGACTCGGATCGCGAAGTCGCCCGGAAAGTGCTGACTGAGAAGGTACTTCCAGACTGGGCCGAACGGGCCGGCGGGGACTGGGCTAAGCGCTGGAACGAGTCGGTCGGCAAAACCGTCGGCGTCACCATCGCCGCGCAATAAGACGAAAAAGGGCGGCGGTCATGACAGGAACCCAAGCAAGAGGTGGCGGCCCGGTCCGGGTCGCCGCCGCGCTGGTCACGATCAACCGCGTAATCGCGGTTCTCGCCGGCATGGCTCTCCTGGCAACTGTCGCCCTCATCCTCCTCGAGATCGTCCTTCGGCAAACGTCGATTGGCAGCCTCGGCGGTGCCGACGAGATCTCGGGCTACGTGATGGCCGGTGTCGCCACCTGGGGCTTCAGCTTTGCGCTGACCGAGCGTGCGCATGTGCGCATCGATATTCTGCAGTTGCGTCTGTCGACCGCCGGGCGGGCACTGTTCGATCTTCTGGCGTTGGCCAGCCTGAGCGGCATCGCCTGCCTCGTCGCCTTCTATTCCTGGGACGTCCTGGGCAAGACGCTAGCCCGCGGCTCACACGCCAACACACCGCTGGGTACACCTTTGTGGATTCCGCAATCGATCTGGTTTGCGGGTTGGGTCTGGCTCGCACTCGTCTCCGCGGTTCTGCTCGTCTGCATCGTCGTGTCGGCGTTGGGGCGAGACTGGCAAGCCGTGCGGGACGTAGCGGGCGACGGCGGTGAAGCCGGGGAAATACCATGATCGGATCAGTCAGCGTCGGACTTCTCGGGCTGCTCGCCCTTTCCCTACCGGTCGGCGTCGTCCTGTTTCTGCTCGGTATTGGGATCGATGTCTTCTATTCGCCCTTCCCCCTGATCCGAGGCCTCGGCCAGATCGTCTATTCGTCGTCCGATAGCTTCCTCCTCATCGCCATTCCGTTCTTCGTTCTGCTGGGAGAAATCCTAGTGCGCGCCGGCATCGCGGAGCGGACCTATGCCGCGCTCGATTCCTGGTTTTCCTGGCTGCCGGGCGGCTTGGTCCACGCCAATATCGCGACTGCCACGCTGTTTTCGGCGACGTCCGGATCATCCGTCGCCACGGCGGCCACGGTCGCCACGGTCGCGATGCCCCAGGCCGACCGGCTCGGCTACGATCCAAAACTGTTCGCCGGAGCAATTGCCGCCGGCGGCACTCTTGGAATCCTCATTCCACCGTCGATCAACCTGATCGTCTACGGGTTTCTCACCGAAACGTCGGTGCCGCGACTGTTCCTCGCCGGTCTTCTGCCGGGACTGTTGCTTGCGCTCGGTTTCATGGCGGTGACCGCGGTGATCTGCAAGATCAAGCCCGCGCTCGGCGGTCCCTCGCGCAGCTTCTCCTGGCGCGAGCGGTTCTCCGGACTGCGCCACCTTCTGCCGATCGCAATCCTGTTCGGCGTCGTTGTCGGATCGATCTATCGCGGTTGGGCGACTCCGACGGAAGCAGCCGCCATCGGGGTTGCAATGGCCTTCGCCATTGCCGCCTCCCATCGGGCACTGACCTTTTCGATGATCCGCGAGGCGTTGCTGGGCACCGTGCGCACCACCGCGATGATCATGTTCGTCATCGTCGGCGCCTACTTCCTCAACTACACCCTGGCCTCCGCCGGGCTCGGCCGCCAGCTCACGGAACTCCTCAACAATCTCGGCCTCGGGGCATACGGCACCCTGTTCGTGATCGTCCTTCTCTACATCGTGCTCGGTTTCTTCATCGAAACGCTGTCGCTGATGATCGCTACCATCCCGATTGTCGTGCCGATCGTCGCCGACCTCGGCTTCGACAAGATCTGGTTCGGCGTGTTGATGATCGTGCTTATCGAGATGGCGCTGATAACGCCGCCGGTCGGACTCAATCTCTATGTCGTCCAGGCGGCCCGATCCAAGGGCTCGCTGAGCGAAGTGATGCTCGGCGTCACACCCTACGCGCTGACCATGCTGGCGATGGTCTTCGCGCTCATCCTGTTCCCGGGCCTTGCGCTCTTTCTCGCCAACGGCCTCTGATTTCCAACCGTCACAACAGGCAGGTACGATCTTGACCACGACATTGACGTTCGAAGTGCTCGGTGACAGCCCATTGTCTGTCAACATTGACAACGCCGTGATTGCCGGCTGGACCGGGCGTGACCAGGCCGCCGTCGACCACCACATCGCCGAACTGAAAGCGATCGGAGTCGCGCCGCCGTCTGCCGTCCCACTGTTCTACCGGATCGGCTCGGCTCTCCTTACGAACGACGCCGCGATCCAGGTCGTCGGCGCGACATCGTCGGGCGAGGTCGAGCCGCTGTTGCTGGACGATGGCAAGACGCTGTTCCTTGGGCTCGGTTCGGATCACACGGACCGCGAATTGGAAGCCCACTCCGTCGCGCTGTCCAAGCAGGTCTGCGCCAAGCCAGTGGCGAAGCGGCTTTGGCGCTACGAAGAAGTGTGCGGACATCTGGACGAGATCGCGCTGCGCTCGTGGATCCGCGACGAACCGGGCACAGAGTGGACACCGTATCAGGATGGCGGCGTGGCGAAGATCCGGCCGCTGGCGGGACTGATCGAGACATCTCCCTTCGCGGCGGGCCCCGATCGCCTGCAGCCGGGAACGGTAATGATGTGCGGCACGCTGGGGGTTCTGTCGGGGGGCGTCCGACCTGCCCGCTACTTCCGGATGCAGTTGCACGACCCGGTGCTTGGCCGCACGATCGAACATGAGTACGAAAGCCTGATTCTGCCAGCGGTGAAGTGAGCCAGCCGAATGAACCAGCTTTCGCCCTGAAGTGCGCCTCCGGCCGTTTGACATTTCGCGCCGTGCATCGGGCGGTGCAGGTCGTCAACAGAGTCACCGATCAATGCGTCGACCACACCGTGCGGGATGCCGCCGACCGCGGCTTCTATCCGATCCGCATCTCGGATGCCTGCGCCACCCATTCCAAGGCGCGGCAGGTCAACGCGCTTGCCGCCTTTGCGGGCTATTGCCAGACGTTGACCACCCAAGAGATGATCGGTCTCGCCACCCGCTCTTCATCCGCCCGGGAGTGAGACAGGCGCGGTTGAATTCAGCATTCCCAGACCCGCGCGGCAGAGTCGAATGCCAATCTTATCGCATCACTGAAGCGGCTGATTAGTTCGGCTCCACTGCCGCCTTGGGCGGCGGATTTTCTGGAGATCCCGCCCTCGGGTTGGCCGCCTTGCCGCTCGCCGCGTCTTTGACGGTCTGAACCGCCTCGTTTTCCTGCCGGACGACAGTCGCAGGCGTCTCCACCGCCGGTTTGCGCCAATATTCCGGCCAAGGCGCCAGGCGGTGGCGATTCCATTCGGCCGGCGGGTCCGCAACGGCGCGATCGACGATCGGTCGGCCGGTCAGAGCGTCCCGCCGGATCGCCAGCGAGCCGGTTCGCCGGAGGGTCCGAAGTGTGACCAGGATGGCGCCCGAGCGGCAGGCGGACAGGCGGATCGCCCGGGCGACGATCGCGACGTCACCGCTATCGCAGGCGACTCCGGTCTTCTCGTAATCGTCCGTCCAGACAACCTTCAACCCATCGCGGGTCTCGAAGCGGCAAAGCGCTTCGTCACAGTCGGCCGAAATGCGCCGGCGTGGTTCCGGGTCGGCCGACGGCCTCCCACGCGCCTCGAACGCTCGCTCCCATTGCGCGGCGATGAAATCGTTCGGGCGTTCGCGCAGAAAGGCAAGTTGCCCGTCCTCAGCGACCAGCGCCACCTCCTTGCCGTCCTCGAATATGAGCAGCTCAGGCGGCGCGACGCGATCCGGTGCCGCCGCCAGTCCGGCAAGGGTCAGCGGAATTGCCAGATAGCGTAGGCGGCTCGCGAAGCACGATGCCGCCAGGATGGCCGCCGTCAGGAGAACGAGACCCGTGGCCGTGGTCAGGCCGATCGCCTGATCCGGCAAGCGCTCATAGACGAACCGCGCGATCTGAAGGACGAGGCCGATGCCGTACCCCATCGCCTGGAACGCCCAGGCATCGAGACCGAAGGGCATCGCCAGCGAGCCGATCAACGCCAGCGGCATGATCCAGAGCGTGAATAGCGGCATGGTCAAAACGTTGGCGACGAGGCCGAACGTCGCCAGGCGATGGAAATGATACGCCGCATAGGGCGCGGTGGCCGTTCCGGCGATGAGCGAGGTCATCGCGATCGCCGCGAACGCCAACAGGATGCGATGCCCCCAACCACGGCTTCCGGGCGGTACCGGCGATCGCGACCGACGCCGCGAAAGAGCCGCATATCCACCGATCAGCGCGACTGTCGCGGCAAAGCTCATCTGGAAACTGGCGGTCATCACCGCGTGCGGCGTCAGCGCAATCACCACGATGGCGGCGATCGAAACGTTGCGCAGCGTCAGGGCCGGGCGATCGAGCTGAACCGCCGTCAGCATGATGGCAAGCATGATGAAGGCGCGCTGCGTCGCGATATTTGCGCCGGACAGAGCGAGATAGAAGGTGGCGACGACAAGCGCGGCGACGGCGGCGATCTTCTTGATCGGGAACCGCAAGGCGATCGCCGGCACCAGTGCGAACACCGTGCGGACGAGGAGCATGGCGAATCCCGCGACGATCGCCATGTGCAGACCGGAAATCGACAGTACGTGGGCGAGCCCGGTTCCGCGCAGCCACTCCTCCGCCTCGTCCGGAATGCCGGTCCGTTCGCCCGTGACGAGCGCGGCGGCGATGCCGCCCTCTGCTCCGCCGATGATCTGGCTGATGCGTTCGGTCATGGCCAGACGCGTCGCCGAAAGCCGGTGTCGGAGCCACGCGCCGGGACCTTTTCGCGCCGCGCTGCCGAAGATGTCGGATGCGGGCGGTTCCGGCGCTCCCAGGGAGAAGCCGTAGGCGCCGATGCCGCTGAAGAACGGCGCAAAGGCGAAATCGTGCGAGCCCGGAAAAGCCGGACCCGACGGCGGCCGCAGTCGGACGAGACCGCGGAAGTCGCCGCCCGGTGGAATCAGGGCGTGGCGGCTGCCGACGACGACTCGCACCCGTTCCGGCGGGCGCGAAAGGACCGGTCTTTCGGTCGAGGCGACGTCGATCACGTATCGATACCGGCCGCTGTCGGTGCGCTCACGCGATACCACGGTGCCGGCGATCCGCACTGTCGCCTCGCCCGAAAACAGCGTCGTATCCGTGCGCTCGATCTCGGCGATCGACAACGCCGCGCCGGCAAGGATGAAGCCGGCGCAGATCAGCGTTGGGCGAAGCACCGGCCGCCCCGGAACGCGCAAGGCGAGCGCCAGCAGCGCGATCGAAGCGATGGCGCCGACCGCCAGACTGGGGCGCCATCCGATGCCGTAAACGACCGTCACCCCGACCATCAGGCCGATGGCGATCAGGTGAAAGCCGGAGCGGTGGCGGGTCTCGGCCTCCAATTGGGCGGTTAGCCAGCCGGCGATGAACGCGCCCCACTCGGCGCGCGGCGGCAGCCGGAGCCCGCGCCAGGCTCCGAAGCCGCCGGCACGGGTCCGCCGTCCGTTTTGCTCCGTCGCGCTGTCGTTGCGATCGGTGGCTGTGTTCATCGGCTCCGGGTCCCGTCGCCTTGTCTCTCCTCTCGCCTATGCTACACAGCCGGCACGCGAAAGCGATCGTCCACGATCGCGCGATTTGCCCTGACTTTTCGATCGGAGACTCCATGACGGATACCGTCGTGACCCGCTTTGCCCCCTCACCGACCGGCTTCCTGCATATCGGTGGCGCGAGGACGGCGCTGTTCAACTGGCTTTATGCCCGCGCGACCGGCGGCAAGATGCTGCTGCGTATCGAGGACACCGACCGCGAGCGCTCGACCGAGCCAGCGGTTCAGGCGATTATCGAGGGTCTCGCCTGGATGGGACTGTCGGCGGACGAGCCCCCGGTCTCCCAGTTCGCGCGCGCGCCACGCCATCGTGAGGTGGTCGAGGAATTGCTGGCCAAGGGCGCGGCCTATCGCTGCTATGCCAGCCAGGCCGAGCTCACGGAGATGCGCGAGAAGGCCCGGGCCGAGAAGCGTCCACCGCGCTATGACGGGCGCTGGCGCGACCGTGACCCTTCCGAGGCGCCGGCCGACGTCAAGCCGGTGATCCGGCTGCGCGCTCCGCTGGACGGCGAAACGCTGGTCCATGATCGCGTCCAGGGCGACGTGCGGTTTCCTAACAAGGATCTCGACGATTTCGTGCTGCTGCGCTCGGACGGAAACCCGACCTACATGCTGGCCGTCGTCGTCGACGATTACGACATGGGCGTCACTCACGTCATTCGCGGCGACGATCACTTGACCAATGCCGGGCGCCAGACGCTGATCTATAAGGCCATGGGCTGGGAGGTGCCGGTGATGGCGCATATCCCGCTTATCCACGGGCCGGACGGGGCCAAGCTGTCGAAGCGGCATGGCGCGCTCGGCATCGAGGCCTACCGGGCCATGGGCTATCTGCCGGTGGCGCTCAGAAACTATCTGGTACGGCTCGGCTGGAGCCATGGCGACGACGAGATCATCTCGACCGAGGACATGATCGCTTGGTTCGGCATCGACGACATCAACAAGGGGGCGGCGCGCTTCGATTTCGCCAAGCTGGAGGCAATCAATGGCCACTGGATTCGCCAGAGCGACGATGCCGTCTTGGCGGAGATGCTGATGGGCGAGCGCGATGTCCTGCCGAATGGAGCGATTCTCAAGGCGCGTCCGGACGATGAGGTGCGCGCCAAACTGACCGCCGCGATGCCGGGCCTGAAGGGCCGAGCCAAGACGTTGGTCGAACTGGCCGAGAGCACGAGCTATCTGTACGCGGATCGCCCGCTCGATCTGGAGGAGAAGGCCGAGGCGATTCTCGCCGATGGCGGTCGTCCCATCATCGCGGCGTTGCTGCCGCAATTTGCGGCGGTATCGACCTGGTCGGCCGGCGAGCTTGAAACGCTTGTCCGCGCTTATGCCGAGGCGAACGGGCTGAAACTTGGCAAGGCCGCGCAGCCGCTACGGGCCGCGCTGACGGGACGCACGACCTCGCCGGGCGTCTTCGATGTTCTGGAGGTGCTCGGCCGGGACGAGTCGCTGGCGCGGCTGGGCGATCAGGCAGGCTGAGCGAGGTCGCATCGTCCAGACTTCGCAACGCAATATGGATTTGGCGCCGGAACTTGTCGCTCCGGTGGCTTTGGAGTAGGCAATCATCTGAGTAAAACGTGTGCGCTGCGATAGGTCTCAACCGCCGCGGCAACCATTGAAGGGAAAACGCATGGCAGAACAGTCGGCGAAGCTCACACTGGGCACGAAGGAGGCGGGGCTGGACCTGCACAGCGGCACTATCGGCCCGGACGTCGTGGATATCACGACGCTCTACAAGCAGACCGGTCTGTTCACCTACGATCCGGGTTTTTCGTCGACAGCGTCGTGTGAATCCAAAATCACCTACATCGATGGCGACGAGGGCGTGCTGCTGCATCGCGGCTATCCGATCGACCAGCTCGCCGAGAGGGGCGATTTTCTGGAGACCTGCTATCTCCTGCTGTATGGCGAACTGCCGACGGCGCGCGAGAAGGAGGATTTCGAGTACCGCGTGACGCGGCATACGATGGTCCACGAGCAGATGAGCCGCTTTTACACCGGCTTTCGCCGCGACGCTCATCCGATGGCCGTCATGGTCGGCTCGGTCGGCGCCATGTCGGCTTTCTATCACGACTCGACGGACATCGCCGATCCGCACCAGCGGATGGTGGCGAGCCTGCGGATGATCGCCAAGATGCCGACGATCGCGGCGATGGCCTACAAATACCATGTCGGCCAGCCGTTCGTTTATCCGCGCAACGACCTCGCCTACGCCGAAAACTTCCTGCACATGTGCTTCGCGGTTCCCTGCGAGACGTATCAGATCAATCCTGTGCTCGCGAAGGCGATGGACCGGATTTTCATCCTCCATGCGGACCATGAGCAGAACGCATCGACCTCGACCGTGCGGCTCGCCGGTTCGTCGGGCGCCAATCCCTTCGCCTGCATCGCGGCGGGCGTGGCGTGCCTTTGGGGGCCTGCCCATGGCGGTGCCAACGAGGCGGCGCTGAACATGTTGATGGAGATCGGCACCAAGAACCGCATCCCCGAGTTTATCGCCCGCGCCAAGGACAAGGACGATCCGTTCCGCCTGATGGGCTTCGGTCACCGGGTCTATAAGAACTACGATCCACGCGCCAAGATCATGCAGAAGACCTGTCACGAGGTTCTCGACGAACTCGGTATCAAGGACGACCCGCTGCTCGAGGTCGCGATGGAACTCGAGCGGATCGCGCTCACCGACGAGTATTTCATCGAGAAGAAGCTCTATCCGAATGTCGACTTCTATTCCGGCATCACGCTGAAGGCGCTCGGCTTCCCGACGACGATGTTCACGGTGCTTTTCGCCGTGGCCCGGACCGTCGGCTGGATCGCCCAGTGGAAAGAGATGATCGAGGATCCGCATCAGCGCATCGGTCGTCCGCGGCAGCTCTACACCGGCGCCACGATGCGCGACTATGTGGCGGTCGACCAGCGCAGCTGATACCGGCATTCCCATCGCAAACGATAACGGGCGCCTCGGCGCCCGTTTCTATTCCGGCTTGGTCGGACGGCCTTGCCGCACGAGATCAAGCACGATGTCGGCAGCGGCCTCCCCAGGCGGACGATCGATCGCCATCGCGTCGCGTATCTCGGCGAAGCCGGCGAGTTGCGCCCGCCGTTCAGGCGTATCGGTCAACAGGCGCTGAAGACGGCGCGCCAGCATCTCCGGGCGCACGAATTCGTGGAAGTGCTCGGGAACCAGCGGATGACCCGCGATGAAATTCGGCAGCGCGGCGGTCCAGGCTGAAATCAGATGGCGGAACCGATAACCGATCGGGTCGAGGCGGTAGGCCAAAGCCATCGGGACATCCGCCAGCGCCAATTCCAGCGAAACGGTCCCGGATGCTGCGATCGCGGCATCGGCCTTGGCGAAGGCCGCCCATTTTTCCGCCTCGCCAGTTACGATCACCGGTTTGTTTTCCCAATTGGCGATCTTTGCCTCGATGATTGGCCGGTGGCGCTCCAGCGTCGGGATGATTGCGGTCAGTCCCGGCATCCTCGTGAGCAATTGCTGGAAGGTCGCGCCGAAATCGTCGATCAACCGGTTGATCTCGCCCCGGCGCGAGCCGGGAAGGATCAGAAGCGTCGGCGGGCTGCTCGGTGCCCGATCGGCGGCAGGCCGGTTCACTTCCTCGATCATTTGTCGCAGCGCGGGCGTCGTCATCAACGGATGACCGACATAGGTCGCGGGCGGCCCACCCAGCCGGCGCAGCGTCTCGGGTTCGAACGGCAAGGCACAGATCGCGTGGTCGACATAGGGGCGCATGGCGGCGGCTCGCCCTTCCCGCCAAGCCCACACCGTCGGTGGGATATAATTGACGATCGGCATTTGCGGCAGCCGCGCCCTCACCCGCCTGGCGACGCGATGTGAAAAGGTCGGGCTGTCGATGATCACCAATGCATCCGGCTTGGCGTCGACGATGAAATCCGCCGTCTGCGATACCCGGCGCAGCAGCTGCGGCAGTCGCGCGACGATCGCCCCGATGCCGATGATCGACAGCTCATGGATGTCGAACAGGCTCGTCAGCCCCTCCGCCTGCATCGCCTCGCCGCCGAGACCGACGACGTGCAACTCGCCGTCCGTCTGGCTGCGGAGCGCGCGAATCAGATCAGCGCCGATCCGGTCTCCCGAGGGTTCTCCGACGACGAATCCGATGGTCGTCAATTGTGCTCTCCCGATGAGATGATCTCCGGCACGGCCTCGTCCGCCAGGCCGACCAGCGCGATGTCATGACGATCGGCCGCGGCGATCACGTCGTCGAGGCCCAAAATCAGGCTGCGCCCGGCGGTGACCCCGATGGCGGAAATTCCGGCCGTGGCAGCCTCCTCGATTGTCGCCACACCGATGCTGGGTAGATCGAAACGCTGATCCTGCTGCGGCTTGACGCTCTTGACCAGAGCGCAGTGCTCGCGCTTTCCGATTTTACCGCCGGCTTTCAACTCCGCCACCCGCGCCAACATCGCCCGGGTTCCCTCGATTCCCTCCAGGGCAATCACCCGGTTATCCGATGCGACGACCGCCTGGCCGATGTCCAGTTTCCCGAGCTGGCAGGCCGCCTGCGCCGCGAGCGAAAGCGCCGCGGACTCTTCGCCTCGCGGCGCCCGATGGCCCAGCAGTCCCTGCGGCGCCAACAGGCGTGGCGCGATTTCCTGAACGGCCAGAACCTCGAAGCCTTCTCGCTCGAGATAGCGGGTGAGTGTCCGCAACAGCCTATCGTCACCGCCGCGCACGATCCGCAGTGCCGCCGGAAGCCGCAGCAAGGTCCGGATGCTCGGCAGCAGCGAGCGAAAATCCGGCCGCTTGGATACGGTTCCGCAATAGACCAGGCGACGAACGCCGCTCGCCGTCATATGGGCGATCGCGTCGCCAGTTCGGCCCCATGCAAATGCGCCGCCGTCGTATCCGCTCCAGTCGTCGGCAATACCGTCACCGATCCGCACGACGACTGGCCGCCAGCCCGCGGCGCGAGCCGCTTCGGCGACGATCCGGGGTAGCGAGCCGCCGCCGGCGACGATCCCCAGAGCCTCGCCGGGGTGATCCGGCCTCACGGCCTAAGCCGACTGAGTGTTGCGGGGGAAACAAAGGGCCCGATCGCCGCCGGCGCGGATAAAGCCAAGCAAATCCTGCACGAGCGGATCGTCCGGAAATTCGGCCTGCACCTCATCCATGTTTTCCTTGAACGTCAGATCGAAGGAAAACAGCATGCGATAGGCACGCCGCACATTGCGAATTGCCTCCCGATTGAATCCAGCGCGCTTCATGCCGATGACATTGAGGCTGGACAGATAGGCGCGATTGCCCAGCACCATTCCGAACGGAATGACGTCACCCTCGACCGCCGCAAGGCCGCCGACATAGGCATGATGGCCGATTCTGGTGAACTGGTGAATTCCCGAGCCGCCGGCGATCGTGGCGAATTCGCCGATCGTGCAATGGCCCGCCAGCATCACATTGTTGATCAAGGTGACATTGCGGCCGAGCACGCAGTCGTGCGCCACATGCGCACCGGTGAAGAAGGCGCAATCGTCGCCGATCGTCGTTTCCGAGCGCCCCTGCACTGTCCCGGCGTTCATCGTCACATGCTCGCGCACGAGACAATTGCGACCGATCACCAGACGGGTGTCCTCGCCCCGGTACTTCAGATGTTGAGGGGCATGGCCGAGCGAGGCGAACGGCCAGATCTGCGCCCCCTCGCCGATGGCCGTATTGCCCCAAAGGACCACATGCGAGCGCAGACGGCTGTTCGCGCCGAGCCTGACCTGTGGGCCGATGTGGCAAAATGGCCCGATCTCACAGCCATCGCCGATCTCGGCGCCGTCTTCGATGACAGCAGTCGGATGAATCATCGTGGAACTCATGATTCAGGACGCGTCGCGCGGCACCAGCATCGCGCTGACCCTCGCCTCCGCGACCTTGGCGCCATCCACCTTGGCGATGCAGTCGAACTTCCAGATGTTGGCCCGCTTCTTCGTCTGGGTGACGTGATATTCGAGCCGATCGCCAGGAACCACCGGTTTGCGGAACTTGGCGTTGTCGATGGTCATGAAATAGACGAGCTGCGGTGTGCCGGTGCCGGCTGCGCGGGTACAAATGGCGCCCGCCGTCTGCGCCATGCCTTCGATGATGAGGACGCCAGGCATCACCGGCATCGACGGGAAATGCCCGAGAAAATGCGGCTCGTTCGCGGTCACGTTCTTGATGCCGACGGCCCGCATGTCACCCTCGATATCGATGATGCGGTCCACCATAAGAAAGGGGTAGCGGTGCGGCAGGAGTTCAAGGATCTGCAGGATGTCGGCGCTGCCCAGCACCGTCGACTCGTCACTCATCGTTTTTCCTCGGCGAACGCCGTTTCTTGGCAAGTTCGGATAGAAGTGTCATTTCGCGAAACCATTCGCGGACGGGTTTGGCCGGCGTCCCGCCCCAGCGGGCGCCCGCAGGGACGTCGCCGGCAACCGACGATACCGCCGCGATCTGGGCGCCGTCACCGATCGTCAAATGGCCGTTGATCGCGGTTTGACCACCAATCATGACGCCATCTCCGATCGTCGTGCTGCCGGATATTGCGACCTGCGCGACAATCGCACAATGACGCCCGATCGTGACGTTGTGGCCGATTTGGACCTGATTGTCGATTTTCGTCCCCTCGCCGATGACCGTGTCACGAATCGCTCCGCGATCGACCGCGGTGTTGGCTCCGATCTCGACATCGTCCTGGATAATGACCCGACCGATCTGAACCGATTTCCGCAAGCCTGTCGGTCCAGCCGCGTAGCCAAACCCATCCTGGCCGACACGAACGCCTGGGTGGAGTATCACCCGATTACCCAGCAAAGCGTGAGTCACACAGACGCCGGGGCCAATCCGACTGGAGCGGCCGATCCGGCAGCCGGCACCGATAATCGCTCCCGCCCCCACCAGCGTATCGCGCCCAATGGCAACGTGCGGCCCAATCACCGCGAAGGCCTCGACCGTCACGCCATCCTCGATCCGCGCCGTCGGATGGATATCCGCGCGCGGCGAAAGTCCACTTTGGCCGCTCGCTGCCGTCGGCGCGACGGCGAGCGGAAACAGAGCCTGCCCCGCCGCAGCGAAGGCGCTCTGGACGTCCTTGGCGATCAGCGCGCCAACCTGAGGAGGAATCAGCCGTAGATTTTTTTGGTCGACAACCACACAAGCCGCGGCGGTTGTCGCCAGGTCATCCGCATAGCGCACGTTGTCGAAGAAGGAGAGGTCGTCGGAGCCGGCCTCGGTCAGCGGAGCAATGCCACTGACGGTGCGCTCGGGATCCACGCCGTTGGCCAGCGTGGCCCCTGCCATCTCGGCAAGGTCGCCCAAAGCGAGGCCATTGCCACGCGGAAAGAAAATCGAATCAGGCATCGACAACGGCATTGAGGTCGACGTCGCCGACCTCAATTCCCTTCCGATTAGAAGCGGGACGAGAACCCGAAGGAGAACTCCTGCAGTTCGTCGAAGTCTTCCTTGACGAACGGATGGGCATAGTTGACCCGAAGCGGGCCGAACGGCGATGCCCAGATCAGTCCTACACCCGCGGAGGCCCTCAGCGCCGCGTCTGTTCCAATGACGCCCGGGGCGCCCTCGTATTCAGAGCCCCAGAGCGAGCCGGCATCGGCGAAGACCGCACCACGGAACCCGTAGTCGCGAGAGATCAACGGTAATGGGAAGGTCGCCTCGGCGGACGCGCTCGCGTAGTTCGTGCCACCGATCGACACGCCGTTCTGGCGGGGCCCGATGCCCTTGTAGTCAAAGCCGCGGACGACGTCCTGACCCTTGAAGAAGTTGTCGAAGACCCGCAGGTCGTCACCGCCGAGGGTGGAGACGTTCCCGCCCGCCGAGCTCAACTGGCCGATGACGTCGTACTCTTCGTTGAGAAGCTTGAAATAGGTCGCCTTGCCGGTAGTCTTGATGAAATTCGCATCGCCGCCGATGCCTGCGAATTCCTGCCCGCCCTGGATGAAGAAACCCTCACGCGGGTCGCCAGCATTATCGAGGGTGTTGTAGGTCAGTGAATAGGAAACCGACGACGTGAGATAGGGGCTGTCGCAGATCGCCTGATTGATGATCGGCGAGTCGGTGTAGTTCGGGGCGGTCGCGATAGCGCCATTTGCATCAAGAACGTTCCCCCCTGTCACCGTTGCGTAAGCCCCAGGATTTGCGACACCACAGGTGCTGCGTATGAGAGTACCCGTAGAATCGCGCAACGCATTTCCGCTGGAATCGATCAACGTAATCCCGTTGTTATCGCCGAATTCTTCCTGCTTCAAGTTGTAGGCGATCTGCGCCGTCAGGTTCTCGGTGATCGGGGCCGCCAGGCGTACGTCGCCGCCGGTCCGAACCGAATCATAGTCACCCGACGTGCTCTCACTGCGATAGACATCGAAGCCCGCCGCCAGGCGTCGACCCAGGAAATACGGCTCGGTGAAGGACAGGCTGTAGTTCCGCGTGTCCTTTCCGAACCCGGCGGATACCTTGATGAACTGGCCGCGACCGAGGAAGTTTCGCTCGGTGACGCCGACTTCCGCGACCGGCCCCGCATTCTCGCCGCCGGTCGTGTAGCCGCCGCCGAGCGAGAGCTCGCCCGTGGCCTTTTCCACCACATCGACGATGACGATCACCCGATCCGGCTCCGCGCCGGGGGCCGTCGAGATCGAAACCTTCTCGAAGAACTTCAAATCCTCCAGCCGCTGCTTGGCCCGCTGAATCAGGACCTGGTTGAAGGCATCGCCTTCGGAAACGTCGAATTCGCGCCGGATCACGTAGTCGCGGGTCTTGGTGTTGCCGCGAATTTCCAGCCGCTCGACATAGGCGCGCGGACCTTGGTCGATCACGTAATTGATCGCGATGGTCCGATTGGTGAAATCACGGTCGCCGCGTGGTGTGACCTGGGCGAAGGCGAAGCCGGCATTGGCCATGCTGTTCGTCAGATTGACCAGCGACTCCTCGACATCCTTGGCGCTGTAGACCTCGCCCGGCCGGGTTTCCAGTTCGCTGTAGAGCGCCTCGGAATCGATTCCCGGGATGGTGCTGTCGATCGCCACATTGCCGAAGGCGTAACGCTCCCCTTCGTCCACGGTGATCGTGATGAAGTAGGAATTCTGAGTTTCGTCGAGCTCGGCCACCGACGAGATGACACGGAAGTCGGCGTAGCCCCGATTGAAATAGAAGCGCCGCAGCGTCTCCTCGTCGGTGCGCAGACGATCCTCATCATAAATGTCGTCGCGCTGGATGAAGCTGAGCAGCCCGGATTCGCGCAGGGCGATGGTCTGCTTCAAGCGGCTGTCGCTGAAGGCATTGTTGCCGACGATGCTGATCGAGGCGATCTTGGTGCGGTCGCCTTCCTGGATATTATAGATGACGTTGACGCGGTTCTCGCCGACCTGCTGCGTGGTGACGCTGACCACCGCATCGCTGCGACCGATGCTGGTGTAAGCCCCGCTGATCGCCTCGACGTCCGCCTGCGCCGTGGCGGACGAATAGGCTCCGCGCGGCTGGGTCTGAACCGCAGCCATAAGCTGCTCGTCCTTGATCTTGGAATTGCCCTGGAAAAGCACCTGATTGACGATCTGATTCTCGTCGACCTGGACGACGAGCGTGCCACCCGATTGGCTGACGCGAACGTCGGAGAACAATCCTGTCGCAAAGAGGCGACGAAGGACCTCGTCCTGCTCGGCCTCGCTGACGTTCTGGCCGGGTCGGATCTGCGTGAAGCTGCGGACCGTGTCGGCTTCGACCCGGCTGTTCCCCCTCACCTCGATGCGGTTGACTACGGCCGCCTCGACGGCCGTGATGACGGCAAGCTGGACACCCAAGGTCGTCGCGGCGAGAACGGTCGAAGACAGGACCACCGCCGAAGCGGTGCGTAAGATTTTCGTTCCAGCCATCATGGGTTCAACCACCTTCTTGTCATTGTGTCGAAGCGCCAAGGGAACAGCACGCGTCAACGCCTTGTACCGGCTTTCGGAATTCATTCAAGCAAACTGGACCGAGTCCATTGAGGAATTGGAAACCCGTTGCAACGCAGCCACGGACACCGCCGCGATAGTTAATGTTTTGCAACCCCAAGCCCCCGCTCCGACTCGCCCTGCTCAGACCAAGCCGGAAATATCGTTCCAGAATGCAAATACCATAAGCAGCATTACCAGTGCGAGCCCGATTCGGAACCCGATTTCCTGCACCCGCTCGCTCAACGGCCGACCGCGAACGGCCTCATAGGCGTAAAAGAGTAGATGGCCACCGTCCAGCATCGGAATCGGTAGAAGATTCAGCAGCCCGATCGACACCGACAGCAGCGCCGCCAGGTTGAGCAGCGCACCGAACCCGATCGTTGAAACCTGGCTCGAGACCTGGGCGATGCGAATCGGGCCGCCGATCTGATCGGTGCTCTGGCGGCCGGTGATAACCTGACCGATGAAATCGACCGTGCGCTCGGTCACGTACCAAGTCTGGGAGACGCCATAGCCAAGCGATTCCAACAAGGACAACTGCTCTAGCCGGAACGACGAGCCGTCATTGGTCGCCACCAGCCCGATCACCGGCACCGTGAAGCTGTTGCCGAATCCGTCGGTCTGGGTCTCGCTCTTCGGCGTAACGGTCAACTCGACCGTTACGCCTTGGCGCTCGACGGCCATCAGAATCGGCGTATCGGGACGCGCCGACACATAGCGTTGCAGATCGGAGAAATAGCGTATCGGCTCTCCGTCGGCCGAAAAGACGCGATCGCCGGGCTGAAACCCGGCTTCCGCGGCTGGCGATTCGGCACGAACGTCGGCCACGACCGGATCGCCGACGACGCGACCATTGACGAAGGCCACGCCGGCGAAAATCACGATGGCGAGGATGAAATTGGCAATCGGACCGGCGGCGACCGTTGCCGCCCGGCGGCCGACGCTCTTGGCAGGAAAGGCCCCGGCTCGCTCAGCCTCGTCCATACTCGCCAGCGCCTCGTGGTCCGGCAC
>DRFF01000032.1 GCA_011050685.1 Aurantimonas coralicida | reverse complement strand
ATTTGGATCGTCAGCTTCATGGGCTACGATCTGGGCTACATCGACCTCGAACAGAGATCCTTGCAAACCATCGACAACCCGTTCGGCACGAGGTTGTCACCCATGTCTTAGGTACGCTCTGTTACCTATGTGTCCGGGTCGGACAGAATAAAAATGGCGCGAGTGACGGGACTCGAACCCGCGACCTCCGGCGTGACAGGCCGGCACTCTAACCGACTGAGCTACACCCGCGCTCGGCCGCTCGATGCGGCTTGTGAGGCGGTCGTTTACGGGCATCCCCCTATGCTGTCAAGCAGAACCGGGCAAAGTTTCTCGGGCAGTTCGCAGGAAGTTCGGGACGCTCGCGATACTGGTCATTGCCGCTGTTGCGGCCTCAGGCCACGAACAGGTCAAATCACCCCTTTTATCGGGCTCGTTTGCCTGTTCGCGCACACCGACCTGCTTGCCAGCGAGACCTCGAACGCTTAGACGAAGCATCGGCGGGCGATTAGCTCAGTTGGTAGAGCGCCTCGTTTACACCGAGGATGTCGGGAGTTCGAGTCTCTCATCGCCCACCAGGTTCCCGACGCGTCAAGACGCAGCCATCCGATTCGGGCATGGCCCCTCACCGCTTCACCGTCGCGAGCCCTCTGCCCTGCTCCGCCGAGAGATCGAGGATTGAGGCGAAGCCCGATCGTCACGCGATCACGGGCTCGCCGCACGACAGGCAGCGCTTTAGTCACATCCCGCGCTTCCTGAATATCGGACTGGTCCGTCAACCGCACACGACGACCCGAACGCATTTCGGCCGGGCGCTGACGCCCGGCCGACATTTGAGACATCTCGAGATGTAATCGTTAGCGGTTGTTGACGGCGTCCTTGAGACCCTTGCCGGCCGCGAATTTCGGCACGTTGCGCGCCGGGATGTCGACCTCGGCGCCAGTCGACGGGTTGCGCCCCTTCGATGCGGCGCGGTGGGACACGGAAAACGTTCCGAAGCCGACCAGGCGAATATCATCGCCTTTGGCCATCGTCCCCTGAATAGCTTCGAAGACAGCGTCCACTGCGGAGCTAGCCTGCTGTTTAGACAGTTCAGACTTTTCCGCGACAGCAGAAACGAGCTCATTTTTGTTCATTAGGATACCCTCCTGATTCTTTGGCAATAACGACTCCGTGAGCACGGTGCGCGACCTTCGCGGATCGAAACGCCTTCGGCAACGGCAAGATGCCCGATTTCGCGGGCTTTGCAAAAAAAATGCCGCCAAAATTGGCGGCATTTTCAACAAATCTTAACGGTGCGCCTAGTGGGCAACAGCCGTGGCGCCGTCCTCGACGTCGGCGCGGCCCGTCAAGGGCTCGTCGACCTCCGACCACTCGACCGGCGTCAACTCCCTGACGAGCGCGTGCTTCAGCACCTCGCCCATACGCGCCACCGGCACGATCTCGAGCTGATTCTTGACGTTGTCCGGGATCTCCGCGAGGTCTTTGGCGTTCTCCTCCGGTATCAAGACCTTCTTGATGCCGCCGCGCAGCGCCGCCAACAGCTTCTCCTTCAGACCGCCGATCGGCAACACCCTGCCGCGCAGGGTGATTTCGCCGGTCATGGCGATATCCCTGCGAACCGGTATGCCGGTCATCACCGAGACGATGGCGGTTGCCATCGCGGTGCCAGCCGAGGGGCCATCCTTCGGTGTCGCGCCCTCCGGCACGTGGACGTGGATGTCGCGCTTTTCGAACAAGGGCGGCTTGATGCCGTAATCCAGCGCCCGCGAACGGACATAGGAAGCGGCGGCGGAGATCGACTCCTTCATCACCTCCTTGAGGTTGCCGGTCACGGTCATCTTGCCCTTGCCGGGCATCATCACGCCCTCGATCGTCAGCAATTCGCCACCGACCTCCGTCCAGGCAAGCCCCGTGACCACACCGACCTGATCCTCGAGTTCGGCTTCGCCGTAGCGATACCGCGGCACGCCGAGGAAGTCGCCGATATTGGCCGCGGTGACCTCCACCTTGGTGGCTTCGCCCTTGAGAATCTGCGTCACGGCCTTGCGGGCAAGCGTCATCAGCTCGCGCTCGAAATTTCGAACGCCAGCCTCACGGGTGTAGCGCCTGGCGATCTCGTGCAGAGCGTCCGCGCTGACGGAGAATTCCTCCTCCTTCAACGCGTGATCGCGAATCGCTTTCGGCAACAGGTGCCGCCGGGCAATCTCGACCTTCTCGTCTTCGGTGTAGCCGGCGATCCGGATGACCTCCATGCGATCCAGCAGGGGACCGGGAATATTCATCGTGTTCGCCGTGGTCACGAACATCGTCGAGGACAGGTCATATTCCACCTCGAGATAGTGATCCATGAAGGTCGAGTTCTGCTCCGGATCGAGCACCTCCAGAAGCGCCGACGACGGATCGCCGCGGAAATCGGTGCCCATCTTGTCGATTTCGTCGAAGAGGAACAGCGGATTGGTCTTCTTGGCCTTCTTCATCGACTGGATGACCTTGCCGGGCATCGAGCCGATATAGGTGCGCCGATGACCGCGAATCTCGGCCTCGTCGCGTACGCCGCCGAGCGCCATGCGCACATATTCGCGCCCGGTCGCCTTGGCGATGGACTTCGCGAGCGAGGTCTTGCCGACGCCCGGAGGGCCGACCAGGCACAGGATCGGCCCCTTCAGCTTCGACTGCCGGCTTTGTACCGCGAGGTACTCGACGATCCGCTCCTTGACCTTTTCGAGCCCGTAATGATCGCCGTCGAGGATTTCCTCGGCCTTCTTCAGGTCGATCTTGGCCCGCGACTTGATGCCCCACGGAAGACCGAGCAGCCAGTCGAGATAATTGCGCACGACGGTCGACTCGGCAGACATCGGCGACATCTGCTTGAGCTTCTTCATCTCGGCGTTGGCTTTTTCGCGCGCCTCCTTGGAGAGCTTGGTCTTCTTGATCCGCTCCTCCAGTTCGGCCATCTCGTCGCGGCCTTCCTCGCCGTCACCGAGCTCCTTCTGGATCGCCTTCATCTGCTCGTTGAGGTAATATTCGCGCTGGGTCTTCTCCATCTGACGCTTGACGCGCGAGCGGATGCGTTTTTCGACCTGCAGCACCGAAATTTCCGATTCCATGAAGCCGAGCGCTTTTTCCAGCCGCTCGCGCACGCTGACCAGGGTCAGCATGTCCTGCTTTTCGGAAATCTTGATCGCCAGATGCGACGCCACCGTATCGGCAAGCTTCGAGTAGTCCTCGATCTGGCCGGCCGCGCCGACGACCTCGGGCGAGATTTTCTTGTTCAGTTTGACGTAGTTCTCGAACTCCGACACGACCGAACGCGCCAGCGCCTCGATCTCGACGGGGTCCTCCTCGGCCTCCTCAATGATGCGCGCGGAGGCCTCGTGCCACTCGGTGCGGGGAGTAAAGGTGTCGATGTGCGCGCGGCCGATGCCCTCGACGAGAACCTTGACCGTCCCGTCCGGCAGCTTCAGCAGCTGCAGGACGTTGGCGACGGTGCCGACGTCATAGATTGCGTCGGGCGCCGGATCTTCGTCGCTGGCATTCTTCTGCGTCGCAAGCAGGATCTGCTTGTCGGCGCCCATCACCTCTTCAAGCGCCTTGATCGATTTTTCCCGACCGACGAACAGCGGAACGATCATGTGCGGGAACACGACGATATCGCGCAACGGCAGGACCGGATACAGCAAAGCCTCTCCGGCTCCTTGGCGTTCTGGCGTCTGGGTCATGAGATTCCTTTCCACGGCATATGCCGTCTACGGCCGTCCGCTTCGAGCCTTGTTCAAGCACTCGGTGCCGACGCCTTCATCGATCGTCAATGTGGGCGTCAATGACCCGCAATTCAAGCGATTCGGACTGCAACCGAGCCGCAATGCGGTTGCCCGAGATTCCCGCCCGATAACAAAAAGCCCGCCCCGGCGGGAAGCCGGGACGGGCTCTGATGCCGTCCGTCAATTCCCCGAAAATAGAGACGGTTACGCGCTGACGTTTTCCTTCTCGCCGTTACGCTCGGCGTAGATATAGAGCGGACGCGCGTTGCCATCGATCACGTCCTCGGAGATCACGACCTCCTGCACGCCTTCCAGCGTCGGCAGATCGAACATCGTGTCGAGCAGCATTGCCTCCATGATCGAGCGCAGTCCGCGCGCGCCGGTCTTGCGCTCGATCGCCTTGCGGGCAATCGCCTTCAGCGCGTCCTCATGGAACGACAGCTCGACGTTCTCCATCTCGAACAAGCGTTGGTACTGCTTGACCAGAGCGTTCTTCGGCTGTTCCAGAATCTGGACGAGGGCAACCTCATCAAGGTCCTCCAGCGTGGCCAGAACCGGCAGACGGCCGACGAATTCCGGGATCAGACCGAATTTCAGCAGATCCTCGGGCTCCACCTGGCGGAACACGTCGCCGGTGCGCCGCTCGTCCGGCGCGGCGACATTCGCGGCAAAGCCGATGGAGGTCTTGCGGCCGCGATCGGAGATGATCTTGTCGAGGCCGGCAAAGGCGCCACCGCAGATGAACAGAATGTTCGCCGTATCGACCTGCAGGAATTCCTGCTGAGGATGCTTGCGTCCGCCCTGCGGCGGCACGGAAGCCACCGTGCCCTCCATGATCTTCAACAGCGCCTGCTGCACGCCCTCGCCCGACACATCGCGGGTGATCGAGGGGTTGTCGGACTTGCGGCTGATCTTGTCGATCTCGTCGATATAGACGATGCCGCGCTGCGCCCGCTCGACATTATAGTCGGCCGACTGCAGCAGCTTCAGGATGATGTTCTCAACATCCTCGCCGACATAGCCGGCTTCGGTCAGCGTCGTTGCGTCCGCCATCGTGAACGGCACGTCGATGATGCGGGCCAGAGTCTGGGCCAGCAACGTCTTGCCGCAGCCGGTCGGACCGATCAGCAGGATGTTCGACTTGGCCAGCTCGACGTCGTTGTTCTTGGCCGCGTGGGCCAAGCGCTTGTAGTGGTTGTGCACCGCGACCGACAGGACCTTCTTGGCGAAAGCCTGGCCAATGACGTAGTCGTCCAGGACCGCGATGATCTCCTGAGGAGTCGGCACGCCCTCACGGGACTTCACCATGGAGGATTTGTTTTCCTCCCGGATGATGTCCATGCACAATTCGACGCATTCGTCGCAAATGAATACCGTCGGCCCGGCGATCAGCTTACGGACTTCGTGCTGGCTCTTTCCGCAGAAAGAGCAATAGAGCGTGTTCTTGGAATCGCCGCCGCTCGTTTTGCTCATTCGTCTTTCCTTCCGATCCGGTCCCCTCCAGGGATCCGTTTCTTGATATCTCCGCCGAGCGTAAACCCAATAAGGCCTGTCGGCAAAGCGACTTCGGCCCTCACGGGTCGCGGAAGAGGCGTCCTACGCACCTATGCACATCATCCGACATAACGTCGATTGCTTGAGCAGCGCTTAACGCGGCGCCTCCCACTATCGACCGCCGACTGTGGCCGCGACGTGGCAAATGCTATGCACTACTTAGTTACATCGGCTTCAAGTGAGGCCCGCGACGAATACACCGTGTCGATCAGGCCGAATTCCTTGGCTTCTTCTGCCGTCATGAAATGGTCACGGTCGAGGGTGCGGTCAATGGTCTCGTAATCCTGGCCGGTATGCTCTACGTAGACCTCGTTGAGACGGCGCTTCAGCTTGATGATGTCCTGCGCATGACGCTCGATGTCGGAGGCCTGCCCGGAGAAGCCGCCTGAGGGCTGATGCACCATGATGCGCGCGTTCGGCGTCGCGAACCGCATATCTTTCTGACCGGCGCAAAGCAGCAACGAGCCCATCGAGGCCGCCTGGCCGATACACAACGTCGAGACCGCAGGCCGGATGAACTGCATGGTGTCGTAGATCGCCATGCCGCTGGTGACGACGCCGCCCGGCGAGTTAATATAGAGCGCGATCTCCTTTTTCGGATTCTCGGCCTCGAGGAACAGCAGCTGGGCGCAAACCAGCGTCGCCATCGAATCCTCGATCGGACCGGTGATGAAGATCACCCGCTCCTTGAGGAGACGCGAGAAGATGTCATAGGCGCGCTCGCCGCGATTGGTCTGCTCGACCACCATCGGGACGAGATTCATCGCGGTTTCCAAGGGGTGCTTCATCAGTCGTCGTCTCGCTGCTTGTTCGGGTGGAGCGGTACCGGACGGCCCCGCCTGTGAGAATCGATGCTCGTTTCTGACGCCGTAGATAGGGCTTGGCAAAGGGCCTATGCAAGCCATCCGCCGTCGGCATTATCGCAGTTCGGTCTGCCGACGCCACGGATATGACCGAATTCCGTTTCGCTGCCGCCCTTGCCGGCGTCAGCCGCGGTCTCCGCCGGCGCTGTCGATGTCGCCGCCGCTGGGGGGAATTGGCCGCCCGGTCGCGTCGGTGGAGCCGTAGTCCGAACCGCTTGTTTCGCGCGTCGCCCGCGTCGCCTCGCTCGGCGTGGCGGCCTCGTCGATCACGCGGCCCTTCGGCGGGGTCGGTTCCTCGCCTGCGAGGCGAACCGGCGGCGCCTTGCCGCCTCGGTCCTCGCCGAACCAGACCGTCATATGCGGGAACGGAATTTCAATGCCGCGTTCGTCGGCAAGGCGCTTCACGATCTCGCGATAGGCGCGGCCGACGCCCCATTGAGTGCTGGGCTTGGTCATGACACGGGCACGCACGACGACAGCTGAATCGCCTAATTCCTGCACGCCCCACATATCGAGATCACTGATCAGGTTGGGACCGACCGAACTTTGCTTCAGCTCTTCGAAGGCGTCGTGCATCATCTGTTTCACGTCCTCGACATTCTCCCGATACGCAACCCCGATGTCGGCAACGTAATAGGCGAAGTCCTTCGAATAGTTGGCGACCTGGTCGACCGAAGAGAAGGGGATCAGATACCAGGTTCCGTCGACGGACCTGAGCCCGACCGAGCGCACGGTCAGTTGTTCGACGACGCCGGAGACGCCGTTGAGCTCGACGATATCGCCCTCGTTCATGGCATTCTGGATCTGGATGAAGGCACCGGTGATGATGTCCTGAACGAACTTCTGGGCACCAAAACCGATCGCCAGCCCGACGACACCGGCACCGGCGAGAAGCGGCGCGATATCGATGCCGACCTGCGACAGGACCAGCATCGACACGATCACGACCATGGTGATGGTAAAGGCGTTGCGAAACAGCGACAGGAGGGTGCGTTCGCGTGCCGTCGGAACGGTGCCGAAATTCGGGTTCATCCGATATTCGATCCAGGACGAAATGCCGATATAGATCGCCACGCCGATGGCAAGGATCACACCGGCGCCGATAAGGCTGCCGACGAAGCGTTGGCCTACCAGCTGGCCAAATCCATCGCTGAAGCTGAACAGATTCCAAGCTTGCAGGATCGCGGCGAGCACGATGAGGATGACCATGACACGAACGACCGTTAACACCTTCGGAATGAAGGAGTTGACGCGCCGTTCCAGAAGCGGAATCCGATCCTTCCAGTCTTGGGGAATCGGAACGCCTTTCGCGATCCACCGGGACAGAATCGACACGACGAGACCGCCCAAGGCCATCGCCGCGATCGATTTGAGTGTCGAGACGACGACGAAGGTCAAGCCGGTGCCGGGACTTTGCAGCCACACCGCGGAAAGCGTCAGCACGAAGCCGATGGCGAGCGCCCACCATATCTGACCCACAAACGCATTGAAGCGGGCGCCGAAGCTCTTGTCGCCCTCGTGCTTGGCGCGCTTCAGACGCTCGCGTACGACGCCGCGGTTCTTGAGAATGAGCCAGACTGCCAGAATCAGCGACAGCGCCACGCCGATAAGGCGCGTCGCATCGGCCGCCGCAGCGCCGGAAGACCGCTGCATGATCGGGGCGACGAAGAGGAAGGTGTAGCCCAGGATCGAGATCAGCCGCGAAATCCAGAAATACCAATAACTTGCCTGACGGTCCGAGAACGGGGTCAGGCGAAGCCTGGGATAGGTCGGCGCGACGAAGGTCCCGAGGGTGACCTTGATCATCTCGATCAGCAAGAAGCCGTTGAGGAACAAAGCCTGATTGATGCCGGGCCGACCGCCGAAGAAAATCGTCGCGGCCAGATAGCCGCCCGCCCAGCTGACAATGATCGACGCAGCGTCGACGAGGGCCGAAACGATCAGCAGCATCAGCTTGCGAAGCGGGCCCGAGTGTTCGGCGCGCTCGGCCATTCGGCGGAAAATTGGTGCCTTTACAAGCCGACTTGCGGCCAGCACCAGGAACACCACGATGGCGACGAGCGCGACCGGCAGTATCGTCGCAAGGAGGTTCGGCAGGTCGATGCTGCCGACGCCGGCCAGCATATCGAGCGCCGAGGCGGTATTCGTTCGCAGCGTTTCCCAAGTTTCAGACAGGCCGCCGATCAGTGCGCGCGTGGAGTCGGCGATCTCGCCGGGCAGCGTCCGCACAACCTCCGCGCCCGTCGGGATGACGGCGGCATCCGCACCGTCCTCGCCCTCGCCTTCCGGCGCCTTGTAGGCAGCGGCTTTCAGCGATTCGACGAGTTTGGCGCGGGTCTCATCATTCTCCAGGATCTTGATCAGATCATCGAGATTGGCGGTATCCCCGCCCTGCCCGCCAGTATCGTTGGCGGCTGACGAGGTGCTCGGAAGGCCGGGAATCTGGGCCGCGCTCGTTCCCGCCCAAACGAGAATGCCGATGAACAATGCGATGATGCCGGTCGTCGTAAATCGCTGCATGCCGGATATAGCCTAAGTCCTTTGGCGCGAGCCGCCGCCTTCCAATCTCGGCGCCGGTCTATCACCCATGGCTTTGACGAGACTGAGGCCCGCAACCGGAAGCGCGACGCAAAAAGGGGCCGACTTTCGCCGGCCCCTGTGACATTTCGCCTCACCAGACGGGGCGCATCAGGAGGCGAGAGCCGCTTCCTTGTCGTCTTCGTCCTCGGCCATCAGCTCTTCCTTGCTGACCGTCTTGTCGGTCACGTCGACCTCGGAGAGGAGATGATCGACGACCTTCTCCTCATAGAGCGGCGCCCTGAGGCTCGCCACGGCGTCCGGAGTTTTCTGGAAGTACTCGTAGACCTCCTTCTCCTGCCCGGGATAGCGACGGACTTGCTCGAACATCGCGCGTTGCAGTTCCTCGTCGGTGATCTGCACGCCGGCCTTTTCGCCGATTTCCGACAGGACCAAGCCAAGCCGGACGCGACGTTCGGCTAATCGACGATACTCGGCCTTGGCGTCCTCCTCGGTCGTGTCCTCGTCCTCGAAGCTCTTGCCGTTCTGCTTCAGCTCGTTTTCGACCTGGGTCCAGATATTGGTGAACTCGGCTTCGACGAGTTTCTCCGGCAGTGCGAAGTCATAAGTCTCATCGAGAGCATCGAGCAGCTGGCGCTTGACCTTCTGGCGTGTGGCCAAGCCGTACTGGCTTTCGATCTGCTCGCGCACGACCGTCCGCAGGCGCTCGAGCGATTCGACCCCCAGCTTCTTGGCCATATCGTCGTCGATCGCCGTCTCGACCGGCGCCGAGACTTCCTTGATAGTTACGTCGAAGGTCGCCGCCTTGCCCGCGAGATGAGCCGCGCCGTAATCCTCGGGGAAGGTCAGCTCGACGGTCTTCGCGTCGCCCGCCTTGAGGCCGACAAGCTGCTCCTCGAAACCGGGAATGAACTGGTTAGAGCCGAGCACCAGATTGGAATCGGTGGCCGCGCCGCCATCAAACGCTTCGCCGTCGATCTTGCCGACGAAGTCCATGGTGACGCGATCGCCGTCCTTGGCCTTGCCCTTTTTGGGCTCGTAGGTTCGGGCATTCTCCGCGATCCGCTTGACCTGCTCGTCGATCTCCTCATCGGAAACCTCGACGATCGGTCGCTCGATCTTGATGCCCGTGGTCTCCTTGAGCTCGATTGCCGGGAGCGTCTCGTAGGCGAGCGTGAACTTGAAGTCCGACTCGCCGCGAAGAACCTTCTCAGCCTCGCCCTCGTCCTCGGTCATCCCGATCTCGGGCTGCATGGCGGAGCGCTCGTTACGCTCGGCAATGACCGTGCGAGGCGTGTCCGTGAGGATCTGGTTGACGATCTCGGCCATCATCGACTTGCCGTACATCTTGCGAAGATGTGCGACGGGAACCTTGCCCGGCCGGAAACCCTTCAGCCGCACCTGGTCCTTGGCCTCGTAGAGCCGTGTCTGGAGGCGCGCTTCAAGATCCGAGGCGGGCACGACGATCTCGATCTCGCGCTTCAGCCCCTCGGCCTTGGTCTCCGTTACCTGCATTCTCGATACCTTCTTGATCTTGCCAGGGCCGACCTGTGCCGACCGAGCCCGTTATGAATTCCGTGAAAGCGCCCGAATGGTGCGGGTGGAGGGACTTGAACCCCCATGCCTCTCGGCGCTTGGACCTAAACCAAGTGCGTCTGCCAATTCCGCCACACCCGCATGGTGCGCCGAACAATGGGCGACGCGAGGCGCGCGCCTCTATATCACCGGCATTCCGGCCACGAAAGGGCAAATTTGGCCTGAATTCGCCGCCCTGCACTTGCGGAACGAAGGCGGAGCTGGTCGACGCCGATCGCGGGCCGACCGCGCCTCAGGCCTCACACGATGCTTAACCGCAGCTTAACGCGACGCCCCTGCAGCATGCCCCTCAGATTCAGAACGCATAAACCTATTAACTAACATGTTGATTTTTCTTGCTTTTCACCAATTTTTTGCTGCAATGCACAAATTGCAAAGCTGCCATGCGTTTAGACGTCTGGCAACCTTCGATCCGGCCCCCTAACTTCCTGGTCAACGAGGCGACGCCAACGGATCAGCCGGGCCGCTTCAATCGATTAAAGTTAGACAACCAGGTGAAGACAATGAACATCGTCCGCTCTTACAATAACTGGCGCCGCTACCGCGAGACGGTCAACGAGCTGAGCCGCCTGTCGCAGCGCGAACTGTCCGACCTCGGCATCGCCCGCGGCGACATCAGCAGCATCGCCCGCCGCGCGGTCGGCTAAACGGTGACCTAACCCATTCGATTTCGCGACGGCCCATCCTCCTCCCAGGGCCCGAGCGGATCAAGGTTCACCTATCTTCCTCCCAGAATGGGGTGGACCTTCCCAAGACGCCCGCCGGGTCCTCCCCCCGGCGGGCGCCAAAGAGATCAGGGCTTCGCCGTGGGTTGTTCCTCCCAGACCCCCAAGGCGGAAAAGTGCCCGCGCATCCTCCTCCCAGCGCGGGTATCTCTCGGTCGGCCGTCGGGTCCTCCCCCCGGCGGCCGATGAGAGAGGCAAAAGTTTCGCTGACGGCCCACCTCCTCCCGGGCCGGATGCGGATTGTAGCCTGCGCATCCTCCTCCCAGCGCAGGTACGTTTGAAACCCGTCGGGTCCTCCCCCCGGCGGGTTTCGTCGTTTCTGGGCATGGCGATCCATCCGGCCCTTTCGGGACGGCGCACCGGCTGCTAAATCTTCTCCATGTCGAACAAACCTATTCATGTCGTCGGCGGCGGGCTCGCCGGCTCCGAGGCCGCGTGGCAGATCGCCGAGCGCGGTATCCCGGTTGTGCTGCACGAAATGCGACCCCTGCGCGGGACCGACGCGCACCAGACCGATTCGCTGGCGGAATTGGTGTGCTCGAACTCATTTCGCTCGGACGATAGCGAGACCAACGCCGTCGGCGTCCTGCACGCGGAAATGCGGCTGGCGAACTCGCTGATCATGCGCGCGGCTGACGCGCATCAGGTGCCGGCCGGAAGCGCGCTCGCCGTCGACCGCGAAGGATTCGCGGAAGCCGTCACCGCCGAGATCGAGCATCACCCCCTGATCCGGGTCGAGCGCGGCGAGGTCGAAGGCTTGCCGCCCGAAGAATGGGGTCCGAGCATCGTCGCCACCGGTCCGTTGACGGCGCCCGCCCTGGCGGAGTCCATTCGTGCCGCCACGGGATCCGATGCGCTGGCCTTCTTCGATGCGATCGCGCCGATCGTCCATTTCGATTCGATCGACATGGACAAAGCGTGGTTTCAATCGCGCTACGACAAGGTCGGCCCCGGCGGTACCGGCAAGGATTACATCAACTGCCCGCTCGACAAGGAAACCTACGAGCGCTTCGTCGCGGCGCTGGTCGAGGGCGACCGCACCGAGTTCAAGGAGTGGGAGGGCACGCCCTATTTCGACGGCTGTCTGCCGATCGAGGTGATGGCGGAGCGCGGTCCCGAGACACTTCGGCACGGACCGATGAAGCCAATGGGGCTGACCAACGCCCATCAGCCTGACATCAAGGCGTACGCCGTCGTGCAATTGCGCCAGGACAACGCCCTCGGCACGCTCTACAACATCGTCGGTTTCCAGACGAAACTGAAATACGGTGCCCAGGCCGACATCTTCCGGATGATTCCGGGGCTCGAAAACGCCGAGTTTGCCCGACTTGGGGGCCTGCACCGCAATACCTATCTCAACTCACCGGTGCTGCTCGACGCGAAGCTGCGCCTCAAGGCATTGCCGCATGTGCGCTTCGCCGGCCAGATCACCGGCTGCGAGGGTTACGTCGAATCTGCAGCCGTCGGCCTGATGACCGGACGCTTCGCAGCCGCCGAGCGGCTCGGCGAGACTTTGATTCCACCGCCGCAGACGACGGCCATGGGCGCGCTCATCGCTCACATCACCGGCGGACATCTCGCCCATGAGGAAGACGGCGGCAAGCGCTCGTTCCAGCCGATGAACGTCAATTTCGGCCTGTTCCCGCCGCTCGACCCCGGCACGATCCAGAAGCCGGAAGGGCAGAAGCGGTTTCGCGGCAAGGAAAAGACAATCGCCAAGAAGAAGGCGATGTCAGCGCGCGCCCTCGCCGACTATGCCGCGTGGCTTGGGCTCGATGCGGTCGCCACCGCCGCCGAGTGAGGTTTCCGGCGCGACGCCTTCCGGCGCTTCTGCCGCTTCCGCCGGCCAGTCGGCGGACCGGTAGTAGAGCGCCAGGGTTGCCGAGAGGATCGCCCCGGTGTCGCGGGACAGCGACAATTGGCGAAACGCCAGCCGAATGGAACGCCCGCTTGCGCTCGTGACATCGACGACCACCGGCGCCAACCGATAAGGGTCGGTGGTAAAGACGGTTTCGGGCAGCGCGGCGATTGCAGCTGTCAGATCGACGCGATCCGCGACGGCGCCGATCCGGATCGTGAGTTCCGAGCCCGAAATCGCGAGCGCGACGTCGCCTGGTCGCGCCGGCATCACGCGTTTTGCTCCGCCGACGCCCTCGATGACCGCTACAGCTCTTTCCAGCACCGCGCGATCGAAGCCGGCGAGATCGACGGCGGTCCCGGCGTTGGCGGTAAAGCTGCGAACCTCACTCAGTTGCGACGGAACGGCCAAGCCCAGCTCCGCGAAGACTATATCGATCTCCGTGCCGGGGCTGCCACGCTTTGCCTCGGCGTAGCGCGCCGCTGCCTCGGGATCGAGATAAGGCAGGATTCGGTCGAGTTCTCCGGCCTCTTTCAGAGCATAAAGACGCGAGCGCAGCCGGGCCGGTACGTTCGCCGGGCGATCGGCTGCGGGGATTCCGGGCCCGACCATTTCGTCGCTCCAGCCGAATTCGGTCACGATCAGGCTGGTCTGGCTTCGCCCTACAGTGCTCGCCGCGCCCCAGGGCCCGAATGACGACAGTGCCAGTAGCACGATCGGAACCGCGGCCATCCAACGGATATCGCCGCGAGCGCGTGGCACGGCCTCCAGCACGATCACGATCACTGCTGCGACCGCAGCCAGGGCCAGGTAGTAGCGCTCCAGCGTCACGCCCTCCGCCGCGATCCGCAGCGAGATGGCATAGATGAGGAATGCGAGGGGGACGAGCAACACGAGCGCCCAGATTCGCGCCAGTAGCCGCGTGGGCCACGCCCCGCCCGCGATGAAGGGATCGCTGGCGATCCGCCACGACAGCAGCAGGAACGCGAACAAGCTCACGATCCAGCCGATCTCGTTCGACGGCAACTCGCCGGTGACGAGGATCTTGGCGGCATAGAGATGCAGCACGACCGCCGTGGCCAATACCAGCGGTGCCGCCACCCAGTCGATCAGGATGCGCACCCCGGCAATCAACCGGTCGTCGCCCGCGACCGGCATCGTCTCATCGAAGCCCCGCGGGATGCGCCCGAGTGAGAACAGCGGCCCAACCAGGGCGAAGGCGGTCACATAGATGTGCTCGTAAGCATCATTCGGCAGTCCGACATCGAGAAGGAATCGAATCATTTCCAGAATTGCGGACAGGCCGAGCACAAAAAGCAGCACCGACAGGAACGCCAACGCGGTTCCGACGGCGGTCCACAGGGTGAAAACCCAGAATCGGCGCGCGTCGCGCCGTCCGAGATAAGGCACCAGCGGAACGGCAAGGGTCGCGGCCAGGATCAAGGGCGGCGCGGTGACACCAAGGTCCGTCCCGAACCAGATCACAAGTCCGACGATCAATGCGGTCGCGATCGGGGCGACCAGCCGAACCGTTGCGGGCAAGCGCCGTGCCTCGGCGAAAACCGCCGCGACGACGGAACTTGCCGCTGCCCCATAGAGCGCGACGACGAGCCAGACGAAATCGGCTTCGTTCGGTAGATAGATGGTCCGAACAGCGAGGTTGGAGACGATTGCGATCGCGACAACCAGCAGCGTCGCAACCGGAAAGCGGATGGCCGCAGAGCCGGCCCCTTCCGCAAGCGATTGTGTCAATCGGCCGAACCGGCTTGGGACGCGTTTCAATCTGCCGATCATGACGATCCCCGTTGCGTCCGGTCGGCCGTTTCCCCACTCTCACGGAGCGGACAGCCGTCTCCCCCGATCAAATACGCATGGTCCGCCAGCAGAGGAAGGTCTTTCTCAGCGGCCCGATCTCGACGGGCTTGTCGAGCGTCGCAATCCCTGCCTGCTCGATCCGATCGAGATACGAGGTCGCCAGCGCCGCCGGCAGGAATGCGGGGCGGAGCACCCGTGGGATGTCCGTCAGGTCGCGCCGCCAGGCGCGATCGTGCTCGCGGCCGAAGGCGAGCATCGCCGCCAGGGAGCGGTGTGACGGCTCGTCCTCCCCGCTGACGAGATCGTCGGCCGTGCATCCCGCCGCCGCCAGCAGATCGGCCGGAAGATAAACCTGTCCCCGCGCACGATGCAGCGGCAGCGACCGCAAGACGCCCGCGACCGTCTCAGCGACGCCGGCATGGCCAGCGGCCTCGGTGAAATTCTCTGCCTGATCCCGTGACAGGATCATCGCCGCCAGCATGATCAGCGTCGATGCGGTTTCACCCGCATAGGCCTCGAACGCCTCGCGCGATGGCATCGGATCGTCATAGAGATCGAAAATCCGGGCCTCGAGCAGGCGATCGAAGGCGGACCGGGGCAATTGGTAGCGTTCGATCGTCTCCGACAGGGCCGCCGCGACCGGGTGTGCGGCCGCACCCTCGCCGTCTCCCGACAGAACATCTCGCCACCATTGCAGCCGAATCTCACCCGGCATCGGCTGGCTGACCTTATTGCGAATCCCTGCGGTCCCGACATCGAAGGCATAGAGCGCCGCGAGGTCCGATCGTCTGTCGGCTGGAGCGAAGGCCAGCGAGATCGCCCGGTCGCGGTCCTCCGCCTCGACCAGACGGACGCATTCCTTCGCATTTTCGTTCATGGGGATCAGTCGACCGCGACCAGCGCCGCAGCCACCGGACGGCTCTCGGCCAGCATGACATTGAAGGTCCGCACTGCAGCGCCAGTCGACATCGGATCGCAGGAAATCCCGGCCTTCCTCATCCGGTCGGCCAGCGCTGGCGGCAGCCGACGGATCTCACTACCGGTTCCGAAAAGGAGAAAGCGGATATCGTCCGCTTCTTCGAAGACCTTGGCCAGCCGATCCCCGGCAAATGGCGCGTCGACCGTCGCATCCCAACCGTAAATTCCGGACGGTAGGCACAGGATCGAGCCGCGATGCGACATGTCGGCAAAGCGAAACCCACCGTTGCCGTAGGCCTCGATCGGCGCCCGCCCAGGAAAGTGCGCTGCGCGGATTTCGATGCCCTTCGCCATCCCCGGTCAGCTTTCGCGCGGTGCCGGGATGCCCGTCCGCGCGGCTGCGTTCTCCTCGCGGTCGGCCTGGAAGTCCGCTGGACGCAACTTGAACAGGATGAGAATCGGACCCGCCACGAAGATCGACGAATAGGTGCCGATAATCACGCCGAACAGCATCGCCAGAACGAAGGAGCGGATGACCTCCCCACCGAAGATCGCCAGCGCGGCGAGCGCTAGCAAGGTGGTCAACGCCGTGAGAGTGGTTCGCGACAATGTGTCGTTGATCGATTTGTCGAAAAGCTCGATCAGCGACAACTTCTTGTAGCGACGCAAATTCTCGCGCACGCGATCGTAGACCACCACGGTGTCGTTCAGCGAATAGCCGACGATGGTCAGGATCGCCGCGATACTCGACAGGTTGAACTCGATCTGGGTGACGACCAAAAAGCCGATGGTCATGATGACGTCGTGCAGGGTCGCGACGATCGCGCCGATCGCGAACTGCCACTCGAACCGGATCCAGACATAAACCAGGATAGCCAACATCGCGAAAAGCACCGCGATCGTGCCGGCCAGGGCGAGCTCGCCCGAGACCGTCGGCCCGACCACCTCCACTCGCCGGAAGTCATAATCGGCCGAGAGCGCGCCGCGCACCTCGTTGACGGTCGTCTGCTGAGCGGCGTCGCCGCTTTGTCCCTCGACGCTCAGCGAGCCGATCCGGATCAGCGCCTCTTTGGGCGAGCCGAACTCCTGAACCGAGACGTCGCCGATTGGCCGGGCGGTCAAGGCCGAGCGGATACCGCCGATATCGGCGGT
>DRFF01000031.1 GCA_011050685.1 Aurantimonas coralicida | reverse complement strand
AGATGTGTATAAGAGACAGGCCCCGGCTACCCTGATACGCTAAACTTGTGTCGTGAACTGCCCCATCATCCCGGCGTCTTCATGTTCCAAAATATGACAGTGAAAGACGAACGGCAGTCCCTCGCTGGTTTCGGCATCAATGGAAACCGCGAGTTCGACCTCCCCGTTCACCAGGACGGTGTCCTTCCATCCCCGTTCCTCAGGGCGTGGTTCGCGGCCGCCGTTCCTCAAGACCTGGAACTTCGCGCCATGGACGTGGAACGGATGCGCCATCTGGTTGGCAACGACGGTCCAATGCTCCTGTGCGCCGACCGGGATTGAAAAATCGACGCGGTCGATCTCGTAAGGTTTACCGTTGATGGTCATCACCGGGGAGCCGCCGAGCAGACCGCGCACCATGTTCATCGGCCCCATGCCTTCGTCAAGGAGGAAACGACGCCGCGCGCCGGTTGCCGCGATGGCAACCATGGAGCCCGGCAGGCGCTCCGGCATCGTGGTGACGGCGGCTTCCTGGCTGTCGTCGGGCACAAGCGTCAGGAGGACTGCGCTCCCGTCATCACTGCCCATCATGCCGCCCATGCCTCCCATCATGCCGCCCATGCCCATGGATGACTGCGATGCCGCCATAAGGCGGTCTTCGCCAAGCCTCAGGTCGACCAGTAGTTCAACGCGTTCGCCGGGTGCGAGCAAGACCCTACTCACTGCTACCGGCGCATCGAGCAGGCCTTGATCGACACCGATCAGCACGAACGGCCGACCGCTTTCGAGCGACAGATCGAAAGGACTCGAAGTCGCCGCATTGATTAAACGCAGCCGCGTCAGACCGCGCGGCGCCTTGGCAATCGGCCGAAGCTGACCGTTGACGAGGATCGCGTCGCCGCGAAAGCCGTGCATGACGTCCATCATGCCTGGTTCGTAGACCGCCCTGCCCGAACTATCGAAACGCTTGTCCTGCAGGATCAACACGAAATCGTCGACGCCGTAGGTCCTGGGAAGTTCGATGCCGGCCTCGTCGTCGTCCTGGATGATCACGGCACCGGCCAACCCGGCATAGACATCGGGCGCTGTGCGGCCGTGAACATGGGTATGATACCAGTGCGTTGCCGCCGGTTGGCTGACCGGCAGCTCGACGTCACGGCCGGCGCCCGGCGCGATTTCGGTTCCCGGGCCGCCATCAGCCGAGCTGGGGACTGTCAGGCCATGCCAATGGAGGGTGATCGGTCCATTGACGCCGTTCTCGATTCGAACCGGGATGTTCGTTCCGCGCCGCAGCAGAACCGTCGGCCCGAGATAGGTCTGATTGAACCCCATGGTCGATGACGGAGCGCCGCCGGCGAAAACCGTCGTCCCGGCTGTGGCCTCGAGACGGATCGGGCCGGACCGCGCGTCCAGTAGTGGCGGAAGGCTAAGTTCCTCCCCGTCCATCTGTCCCGCGGCCGTCTGGGCATTCGCAGCCGAGACCAGGCCCGAAGTTGCCAGCCAAGCGAGAAGCGACGAGCCGCTCATCAAAAGTTCGCGTCGGTTCATATCAAATCTTTCTCAGGGCGGGACCGTCCGCTGATTTGCAGGATCGGCATCGCATCTGAAGGAACTGCCGCCGCGCAGCGAGCCTTTGCGAGAACCGAATTCGAGGAAATGCTGGCGTCACGGTGCGGCGTGCCGCTTCCTGTGCGCACAGAATACATCATACAGGCTCGCTATGATCGCGCGAACGTCGTCGCTTGCGAGAGAGTAGAAGATCGTCTGGGCGTCACGTCGGGTGGTGACCAATCCACCAGCCCGAAGCTTTGCCAGATGCTGCGACAAAGCGGATTGGCTGAGGCCGACTTCCGATACGAGGACTCCGACCGATGCTTCGTCCTCGGCCAGCTTGCAAAGAATGCGCAGCCGATGGGCGTTGCCCATGAGTGCGAGAATCGCCGCCACGCCGGCGGCACGCGCATCCAACTCTAACATATTAGATTTGACTACTTTAGACATGATTCATATATGGGCTTCCCACAGCCACCGGTAAGGAGCCGATTGTCAAAGGGAACCGCGCGATGCCACCGTCCACCATGACCGAGTTCACCCCCTGGGCCTCCTTATTCGGAGGCGGGCTGATCGGCTTGTCAGCGGTGATGGTCATGGCATTCTTCGGCCGCGTCGCAGGCATTTCCGGGATAACTGTCGGCGCCTTGCCATCCATCCGCTCCGATTGGAGCTGGCGCTTGGCGTTCTTGATCGGCCTGGTGGCCGCGCCGCTCCTGCTCGTTCTTGCCACGGGTGAGCCGGTCGTACAGACCGTTTCCGACAATCTGGGCGTGATGATCCTGGCCGGGCTGCTGGTCGGTTTCGGGACGATCTGGGGCTCCGGTTGCACCAGCGGCCATGGTGTCTGCGGTCTGGCGCGGCTGTCGACGCGATCGCTTGTTGCGGTCGCGACCTTCATGACGACCGCGTTCCTCACGGTCCTTTTCCTCCGGCACATACTCGGGTGACGAACATGCGATTTGTAGTGGGACTTGTGTCGGGCCTCGTCTTCGGTCTGGGTCTGGTGATCTCCGGCATGTCGAACCCCGCGAAGGTTCTCAACTTCCTGGATGTATTCGGCTCGTGGGACCCGAGCCTTGCCTTCGTCATGGGCGGCGCATCCCTGACCACCTTCGTCGGCTACCGGCTGATCTGGCGGCGTGAGCGGCCCTTGATGATGCCGCGCTTCGAAATCCCGACGCGTGCGGATATCGATGCGCCGCTTTTGACAGGCGCGGCGATATTCGGCATCGGCTGGGGAATCGGCGGTTTCTGCCCCGGCCCCGCCTGGACAGCCTTGCCGCTGGCTGCGCCGGGCACGCTCGCTTTCCTGCCGGCGATGCTGACCGGAATGCTGGCCGGCTTATGGATCTCATTGCGGCTGAGAGCCAAAAAGCCAAGATTTGCGACCTGACGTCACGCTGTAGCGCCGCAGACATGTCTGGTAATTTTTGAACGAGCGGTCAAATCTCGGCGCGTACCGATATTGGCGTTAAGCGGCGGCAAACGAAGCGCGCCGCCGCGCCGCGCCTCACTTCGCGCTGTCGACTGGGGTCTTCAGATAGGCGATCAGATCCGTCATATCCGCGTCCGTCATCGACCACCGCGGCATCACTGGATCGAGGCGCTCGCCGCCGGGATCGATGCCGTCGGTGATGGCCCGTCGCAGCGTGTCGTCGGTATAGTCGTCATGATCGCCATGACTCTCGGTCGCGCCTTCCGTCCCGGCAGCCTCATCGTGCTCACCGAATAAAGCGGCGGCTGTCAGCGGTGGCGCCGACTGCCAAAAACGTGGCATCAGCCGCCCGCCACCCCGATCCGCGCCATGGCAGGCGACGCATCCGCCGCCGGACATCATCATATGCATGCTTCCGCCCTGAGGCGCGATCGGCTGGCCCGAAGCACTGGTCGCGGTGAAATAAATTCGCTCGCCATTGCTTCGAAATTCGGACGGCCAAGCGCCGCGATCGGTCAAAGGGCCAGAGCCGAATAGCCGCACGCCCGCCAGCACGACAAGCAAAACCATTGCGATGCCGACTACTCTGACGATGCGCGACGATAAGGACCGATGTTGTCGAAGCATTTGGTGTCATTCTCCCGCATCAAAACCGCGTGACTGGCATCGGCATGTCTTATCCCTGGCGGACTGCCCCAGCAACGCTCCCGTTGCTCGGACTGACGATTATCACTTGAAACGGCCCCGATAGCCGAACATTCCACTCGAATGGCGCGGGGGGCGACAAGTCCGCCGCTGCGGCGTATGCTGATCAACGGTGCAGGTCGCGGTTTCGCGTGACCCCAGTTGCGTACGCAAAACGGCAGCACCATGAACCGCGGCCATACCAGACCTGATTCAGGAGGAATGGTCATGGCCAATTTTCATGTTCTCGAAGGCGGCGAGAAAACCGTCGCTCGTCCCGTCGTGCGTCAGATTGAGATCGCGGACGTCTTCGATGCTCTGCGTCGCGGATTCGACGATTTCTGGGAAAAACCCTCGCATTACGTGTTTTTGTGCCTGATCTACCCGGTGATGGGTTTGATCCTGATCACTTGGTCCTCGGGCGGCAATGCACTGCAGCTCATCTATCCGCTGATGTCCGGTTTTGCCCTCCTCGGTCCCTTGGCGGCGATTGGCCTTTACGAAATCAGTCGGCGGCGGGAACTCGGTCTCGATACGTCCTGGCTGCATGCGCTCGAGGTGCGCAACTCCCCCGCCATTCCGGCGATCATTGCCGTCGGTCTGTTGCTCCTCGGTCTGTTCATCGCCTGGATTTTCACGGCGCAGGCGCTCTATCAGTGGCTCTACGGTTCGGCGGAACCAGCCTCCATCACCGCTTTCATCTATGATGTCCTGACGACTGGCCGCGGGTGGGCTCTGATCATCCTCGGCAACTTCCTCGGTCTGCTGTTCGCCCTGGTCGTCCTCAGCACCACCGTCGTCGCATTTCCGCTGCTTCTCGATCGGGACGTGGGGGCCTATGCGGCCATTCAGACATCGGCGGAAGTCATGCTCGCTAACCCGGTCCCAACCATGCTGTGGGGATTGATCGTGGCGGCCGGCCTGCTCATCGGTTCGCTACCGCTTCTCGTCGGCCTGGCGATCGTCATCCCGGTTCTCGGGCATGCGACATGGCACCTTTACCGCAAGGCTGTTGTGCCGCCAGTTGCCGATGCCGAGAAGCGGGTCGCACCTCGCTGAGCTGTGCTCTGGAGAAGACCGGCGCGCCAGGCGCCGGTCTTCGGCAATGGGATAAGAGCCTTAGGGGCCAACGCCGAAAAATGTTATGCGCGTCAGCAGCGTGTACTCGGATTCAAAAACCATCATCGCGGTAAACACGAGCACCGCCAGCGGCGGCAGCAGGATCGCATAGGTCAATGCCAACCGCTCCCAAGCGATGTGCATGAAGACGGCTACGATCAGCCCCGCCTTGAGCATCATGAACAGCAGGATCAGCGACCATCTGAGATAGCCCTGAAGGCCGGCGTAATCGACGAGATACGAAAACGCGCTGAGCACGAATAGGCTACCCCACACCACCAGATAGAGTCTGATGGGATGCTGCTGATGTCCTTCGGCGGCAGGCGCTTCCGCCGGAATGGGGTCGTGGGCATCGCCCGCCACTTCAGGATGGCCCCGGTTGTCCACTGTGATGTCGGTCATGTCCGCTCCTCACCAGAGATAGAAAAATGCAAAGATGAACACCCACACCAGATCGACGAAGTGCCAATAGAGCCCCATGATCTCGACGCTCTCGTACTGGCCTTTCCGGCTGGTGAAAAAGCCGCGCCGCCCGGTATCGTAATCGCCGCGCCAGACCTTGCGCGCGACGATCAGCAGAAAGATCACGCCAAAAGTGACGTGGGTGCCGTGGAAACCGGTGATCATGAAGAAGCTCGCGCCGAACTGCTCGGCGCCCCAGGGGTTGCCCCACGGACGGACGCCCTCCGAAATCAGCTTCGTCCACTCGAAGACCTGCATACCGACGAAGGTCGCGCCGAGCGCAGCAGTAAGAAGCAACAGGGCGGCGGTCTTCTTTCGCTGGCGCTGGTAGCCGCAATTGACCGCCATCGCCATGGTGCCGCTCGATGAGATCAGCACGAAGGTCATGATGGCGATCAGGATCAGCGGCAGATGCGCCCCCCCAATCTCGAGAGCGAACACTTCGCTCGCATTGGGCCATGGCACTCGCGTCGACATACGGGCGGTCATGTAGGACAAGAGGAACGTTCCGAAAATAAAGGTGTCGCTGACGAGGAAGATCCACATCATGGCCTTCCCCCAAGAGACGCCCTTGAAGGAGCGTTGATCGGAGGCCCAGTCCGCCAAAACGCCCCGCCATCCTATAGGCCGGTGCTGTGCCCGGCTCGCGTTCGTCAGAATGGTCTCGGTCATCCGCCCGGCCCTCCTAAATCAACAACTGGCGGCAAACGGCAATGAAATCAGCCGCCCAGCCTGCCAGGAGAACGAATACGGCCAGCCAGATGACAAGCAGGAAGTGCCAGTACATGGCGCAGAGTTCGATGTTGAGGCGAAGCCGCTCCGGTCGATCCCTGCCCCATGCTCCCGCGGCCGTCCGGCCGAGAGCGACCAAGCCGCCAATGATGTGGAGCCCATGCAATCCGGTGATCAGGTAGAAGAAGCTGTTGGCGGGATTGCCCGCCAGAACATATCCGTCGGCAACCAACTGCCGCCACGCGATGAGTTGCCCGATCAGGAAAATAACGGCGGCGAGACCGCCGACCATCAATCCAAGGCGCATGAGATCGCGTTGGTCACTGCGAGCGGCGATCAGCGAAAATTGCAGCGCGACGCTGCTGAGGACCAGTACACCGGTGTTGAGCCACAATAGGCCGGGCATCGGCAATGAACGCCAATCCGACAGCTCCATGCGCATGAAATAGGCGCTGGCGAACAGCGCAAACAAAGCACCGATGACGGCGAGGAAAACGCCCAATCCGATCTTGGCTGTCGGAAGGGTGGATCGGTCGGAACCCTCAAATCCGCCAAGCGGACCTTGCTCGAGCCAGGGTTTAGCCGTCATTCGTTGGTGAGACAGCCACCAAGCGGCGAATCCGGCCATGACCAAGAGAAAGACCAGAATGACGCTCATCGCGGCGCCTCGACGAGACCCAGGGCTCCGGGATCGTTCTGTGCCAGAAAATCCTGCTCGGCGTTCGGAACGCTGTAATCGTAGGCCCAGCGATAGACCACCGGCACGTGTTTGCCCCAGTTGCCGTGCGGTGGCGGCGTCTCGGGCGTCTGCCACTCCAAAGTGGTGGCCCGCCAAGGGTTGCCGCCAGCGTCCCGGCCGTTGCGAATGCTCCAGATCAGGTTGAAGAGGAAGACGATCTGGGCGAAGCCGACGATGAAGGCCATGACGCTGATGAAGGCGTTCAAGGTTTGGACCGAGTCGGGAATGAAGGCTGTTTCCCCCAATTCGGGATAACGCCGCGGGACGCCCACCAACCCCACGTAATGCATCGGAAAGAAGATCAGATAGGCACCGAGGAAGGTGACCCAGAAGTGGAACTGGCCGAGCACCTCGTTCAGCATTCGCCCGGTGATCTTCGGATACCAGTGGTAGATCGCCCCAAAGATCACCAGGATCGGCGCAACCCCCATGACCATGTGGAAATGGGCCACCACGAACATCGTGTCGGACAGCGGCACGTCAACGACCACATTGCCCAGGAACAGTCCCGTCAGGCCACCGTTCAGGAAGGTGACGATGAAGGCCAGGGCGAACAGCATCGGCAAGGTCAGATGAATGTCGCCCCGCCACAGGGTCAGCACCCAATTATACACTTTGAGGGCGGTCGGAACGGCGATGATCAGCGTCGTGGTGGCGAAGAAGAAACCGAAATACGGGTTCATGCCGCTGACATACATATGATGGGCCCAGACGACGAAGCTGAGCGCGCCGATGATGACGATCGCCCAGACCATCATGCGATAGCCGAAGATGTTCTTGCGCGCGTGTGTCGAGATCAGGTCGGAGACAATGCCGAAGGCCGGCAGCGCGACGATGTAGACCTCGGGATGACCGAAGAACCAGAACAGGTGCTGGAACAGGATCGGACTACCGCCGCCATAGCTGAGTTGCTCGCCCATCTCGACCAGCGCCGGCATGAAGAAGCTGGTGCCGAGCACCCGGTCGAACAGCATCATCACCGAGGCGACGAAGAGCGCCGGAAAGGCGAACAAAGCCATTACCGTGGCCGTGAAGATGCCCCACACCGTCAACGGCATCCGCATCAAGGTCATGCCTCTGGCGCGGCCCTGGAGGACGGTCACGACATAGTTCAGGCCACCCATAGTGAAGCCGATGATGAACAGGATCAGCGAGACCAGCATCAGAATGATGCCGGCGCCCTGACCGCCCGGCGTGCCGCCGAGGATGGCCTGCGGCGGATAGAGCGTCCAGCCGGCGCCGGTCGGACCGCCGGGCGCGAAGAAGCTGACGACCAGCACGAGCACGGCGAGGAGATAGATCCAGTAGCTCAGCATATTGGCGTAGGGAAAGACCATATCCCGCGCGCCGACCATCAACGGAATCAGGTAGTTGCCAAAGCCACCGAGGAACAACGCGGTCAACAGATACACCACCATGATCATGCCGTGCATGGTGACGAACTGGTAGTAAGCTTCCGGCGTGATGAAGTCGAAGGTGCCGGGAAAGCCGAGTTGCAGCCGCATCAGCCAAGACAGCACCAGAGCGACAAGCCCGATGGCGAGAGCCGTGGACGAATACTGGATGGCGATGATCTTGGCGTCCTGCGAAAAGACGTATTTCGTCAGCCAGCTTTTTGGGTGGTACAGCTCGACATCCGCGACTTCGGCGGGCGGGATGGCTTCGCCGCCGCCTGACGTGACATCGACCATCGTTCTGCCTCCCTGTTTCGTCCGGCGCACCCTGCCGTTCTCGTTCGGATTGCTGGGCGTTTATCTCGGCGCTGCCGCCGCCCTGCTCACCGTTTGACCTCGCCCACCGAGCTGACCTGCTCGGGCGTCGACAATTGCGCGAAGGTCGATTGCTCCTGCAGCCAAGCAACGTAGTCCTCTTGCGTGTCGACCACGGTGATGCCGCGCATGAAGCCGTGCCCGATGCCGCAGAGTTCGGCGCAAAGGATATCGAAGCTGCCGGTCCGCGTCGGGGTGAACCAGAAATAGGTGACGCTGCCTGGGACCATATCCATCTTGGCCCGGAATTCCGGGACGTAGAAATCATGCAGCACGTCGATGGAGCGCAGCAGCATCTTGACCGGCTTGCCGATCGGTAGATGCAAATCGGTTGCCTCAATCACGACGTCGTCCTGGCCGGCCGGATCGTCGGGATCGATCCCCAAGGGGTTGTCCGGCCCGATCTTACGGCTATCGGACGTGCCCAACCGACCGTCCTCGCCGGGCAGGCGGAAGCTCCATTGCCACTGCTGTCCGACGACCTCGACTTCGGTCGCGTCATCGGGAACGGTGACGAATTGCCCCCACACAACCAGCCCCGGCGCCAGCATCGCCGCAACGCCCAGCGCGGTCGCGGCCGTGAGCCAGGTCTCGAGCTTCTTGTTTTCCGGCTCATAGGCGGCGCGGGCTCCCTCCTTGTGGCGGAAGCGAAAGACGCAATAGGCCATGAACAGGACGACGGCGACGAAAACGAAGCCGGTGATCCAGAAGGTGACGATAATGGTTGTGTCGATATAGCCCCAATTTGAGGCAATAGGTGTCCACCACCATGGGCTCAGAAGGTGAAACAGCACCGAGCCGACAGCGACGAGAACGAGCACGAGCGCAATGGCCATGGTACCCCTCCCCATCTCGCACTGGCCTGAGAGGTCCAGCGAGATGACGACTGCATGATAGCGTGATTCCGGGAGGAATTTCCAGAGCCACGATAATAATCGTCAAGTTGACTCGGTTTCCCCTTCGGAAGTTTCGCGAGCTTCCGTTGGACGCCCGTGGGAGCGCCGTTCCGGCGGAATACGCTTCGCAGTGCACAAAAAATCATCGGGCAAAAAATATGACCAGCGTCTGTTGCCAGCCAATATTTTATGCGTAAACTAATTTTGGTGTGGGGCGGAAATTCCGATGTCCACTGATTTCCGGCGCGGATCTTCGACGCTTGCGCCGGCCCGATCTCCGGCTGGGGACGGACCATTGTTAGCGACCTTTTTGAATGGAGATCAAGAGATGAGTGCGATCCGGACCGCCACCATCGCCCTTTTGACCGCGACGGCCTTGTCCGGCGCGGCGATGGCGCAGACAGCCGACGACGGAAAACTGAAGATCGGCCTGATGTTCACTTTGAGCGGGCCCGCCGCGGTGCTCGGCGAGCAGGGCCGCGACGGCTTCCTGCTGGCGGTCGAGAAGATGGGCGGCAAGCTCGGCGGCCTGGAGACCGAGATCACCACCGTCGACGACGAGCTGAAGCCCGATATCGCCGCCAACAAGGCACGCGAACTGGTTGAGCGCGACGATGTCGACTTTGTCGTCGGCCCGATCTTTTCCAACATCCTGATGGCGATCGCCAAGCCCGTCACCGATGGCGGCGCCTTCCTGATCAGCCCAAATGCGGGCACCTCGAATTTCGCCGGGGCCGAGTGCAACGAGAATTTCTTCGTTACCTCCTACCAGAACGATCAGGTTCACGAGGTTCTCGGCAAATACGCCGAGGATACCGGCTACAAGCGCCTGTTTCTGCTGGCCCCGAACTATCAGGCGGGCAAAGATTCGCTGGCCGGCTTCAAGCATTCCTACAAGGGTGAGGTGGTCAACGAGATCTACACGCCGCTCGGCCAGCTCGATTTCTCGGCCGAGCTCGCGCAGATCGCCGCAGAGCAGCCGGACGCCGTCTTCACCTTCATGCCGGGCGGCATGGGCGTGAACCTCGTCAAGCAGTATCGGCAGGCGGGGCTCGATAACATTCCGTTTCTGTCCGCCTTCACCGTCGATGAGACGACCCTGCCCGCCCAGCAGGATGCGGCCGTCGGCTTCTACGGCGGCGCCAACTGGGCGCCGGACATGGACAACGAGCAGTCCAAGGCCTTCGTCGCCGCCTACGAGGAAAAATACGGCAGCGTTCCAGGCACCTACGCCATGCAGGCCTACGACGCTGCGCAGCTGATTGACAGCGCGGTCAAGGCCGCCGGCAAGCTCGACGACAAGGATGCTTTGCGTTCAGCGCTTGAGGCAGCCGACTTCCAGTCGCTGCGTGGCGATTTCAAGCTCGGTAACAACCACTATCCGATCCAGGACTTCTATCTGGTCAAGGTGGCCAAGCGCGACGACGGCAAATACCAGACTGAGATCGCCGAGAAGATTTTCGACGACTACCAGGACAACTACGCCGCCGAATGCAAGATGCAGTAGCGGCCCGCTCCTGAAGCCGGGCGGGCGAAAAGCCCCGGCCGGCGCCGAGCGGGTGTTCGACCTCGACGTCGAGCGCCGCCGTTCTGGACTGGCGGTGCCGGGATGGCATCATGGCCGCTTGCCGCGATGAACGAGCCGCCGAAGGGCACGGATGTTCAACCTCTTTCTTCTCCAGGCGCTGAACGGGATCCAACTCGGCATCCTCTTGTTCCTCGTCGCCGCCGGGCTGACTCTGATCTTCGGAGTCATGGACCTGATCAACCTGGCGCACGGCGTTCTATACATGGTCGGCGCCTATCTGGCTGCGACCTTCACCGCCTTCACCGGTGACTTCTTCCTCGGGCTGGCCCTCGCTCTTCCGGCGACGCTCGCCTTCGGCATCGTTCTGGAATTCCTGATCTTTCGGCGACTCTACGACCGCGATCATCTCGATCAGGTGCTCGCTACTTTCGGGCTCATCCTGATCCTCAATGAGGGGGTGAAGATGATTTGGGGCGCGGCACCGATGAGCGTGCCGATCCCCGATATCCTTTCTGGCTCGATGCCGCTCATCGGCAACATGCGCTATCCGTTCTTCCGGGTTGCCATCATCGCCTCCGGTCTCGTCACTGCCCTTGGCCTCTATCTGATGGTCAATCACACGCGGATCGGCATGCTGCTCCGGGCCGGCGCCACCAACGGACCGATGGTCTCGGCGCTCGGGGTCGATATCGGCCGGCTGTTCATGATCGTCTTCGGCCTCGGGGCAATGCTGGCGGGCTTTGCCGGCGCCATGGTCGCGCCGATCCTTTCCGTCGAGCCCGGCATGGGCGATAGCGTCCTGATCCTGACCTTCGTCGTCATCGTCATCGGCGGCGTCGGGTCGGTCCGTGGCGCTTTCGTCGCGGCAATCCTCGTGGGTCTGGTCGACACGCTCGGCCGCACCTTCGGGCCGATCCTGTTGCGCAGCCTGATGGACCCGTCGGCCGCTTCGCAGACCGGCCGAACCCTGGCGCCGATGCTGATCTACATCCTGATGGCGGCGGTCTTGTTCTTCAGGCCCTCCGGGCTGTTTCCGACCAAAGGGACCGTCCAATGACCTCGGGCCTGTCGGACGCTGCTGTCTCCAATTCGCAGATCGACGTCGGACCCGTTCGTCGCCCGGTTCTCGGGCGCCATGGCGCCAGTGTCGCGGCCGCTGTCATCTTCGCCGGTCTCGGGCTCCTGCCATTGCTGGCATGGGCGCTCGGCGATCCGTTTCTGCTCGTTACCGCGACCCGCCTGACGATCTTCGCGATCGCGGCGCTTTCGCTCGACCTCGTGCTCGGCTACGGCGCCATGGTGTCCTTCGGCCACGCCGCCTTCATCGGGCTTGGGGCTTATGCCGTCGCGATCCTGGCGGCGAACGGTATCGAGGACATTTTGCTTCAGACGCTTGTCGCCAGCCTGGTTTCGGCGCTCTTCGCCCTGATCACCGGGGCGATCTCGTTGCGGACCAAGGGCGTCTATTTCATCATGATCACCCTCGCCTTCGGCCAAATGGCGTATTTTTTCATGGTCTCGCTGTCGGCCTATGGCGGCGATGACGGCATCACCCTCACCAACCGCTCGACGCTGTTCGGCACAGATGTGTTGGAGAGCGATCTCGTCCTATTCTACGGCGCCCTCGGTTTCCTCGTCGCCGCCTTTGTCGGCCTGAGAGCGCTGGTCGCCTCACGCTTCGGCCGGGTGCTGCGGGGAACCCGCGACAATCGGCTCCGCATGCAGGCCATCGGCTTTGCCCCCTTCCCGTACCAACTGACCGCCTATGTCATCGCGGGCGCGATTGCCGGCGTCGCTGGCGTCTTCCTCGCCAATCAGGCGGAGTTCGTCTCGCCTGCCTACATGACGTGGCAACGCTCGGGCGAGCTGATCGTCATGGTCGTCTTCGGCGGCATGGGAACCCTCGTCGGCGCGATCGCCGGGGCGATCACGTTTCTGCTGCTGGAGGATTGGCTGGCGCAGTTTTCCGAACACTGGAAGCTCTGGCTCGGCATTCTCCTCGTGCTCCTCGTCCTCTTCACCCGCGGCGGCATCGCCGGTTTCGCCTCCCGTCTATCCGGGGGGGCGAGGTCATGACGACACCGTTGCTCGAGGTCCGCAATCTCAGAAAATCCTATGGTGCGCTCGCTGTTACCGATGATGTCAGCCTCGATGTCGCACCCGGCGAACTCCATGCAATCATCGGACCGAACGGGGCAGGCAAGACGACGCTGATCCATCAGCTCTCGGGAAACCTCCGCGGTAATTCCGGCACCGTCCACTTCGCCGGCGAGGACATCACCCGGCTCGGCATGGCCGGGCGGGTGCACCGTGGTCTTGCGCGGTCATTCCAGATTACCTCGATCCTCGACGGCTTCACCGTCCTGGAAAACGCCGCAATGGCCGTCCAGGCGCGGTCGGGCTCGAGCTTCCGCTTCTTCACGCCGGCGGCGCGCGAAACCCGGCTCAACGACGAGGCGATGGCGGCGCTGGCACGCGTCCGTCTGGACGACCGGGCGGACCGCCGCGCCGGCAGCCTGTCGCACGGCGAAAAGCGTCAACTCGAGATCGCGATCGCCTTGGCCACCGGGGCGCGATTGCTCCTGCTGGACGAACCGCTCGCGGGAACGGGCCACGAAGAATCCGCTGTGCTCGTCGCGCTGATGCGGGAGCTGAAGTCCACGCACACCGTCGTTCTCGTCGAACACGACATGGAGGCGGTGTTCGCTCTCGCCGACCGGGTGAGCGTTCTCGTCTATGGGCGGCTGATCGCCACCGGCACCCCGGAGGAGGTGCGCCTGGACCCCGAAGTGCGCAGTGCCTACCTCGGCGAAGAGGAGGCCGCCTGATGTTGGCGATCGAAGGTCTGGAAAGCGGCTATGGCGACTCCCGCATCCTGTTCGGGATCGATCTCACCGTCGCGGCGGGCGAGGTCGTTACGCTGCTCGGCCGCAACGGCATGGGCAAGACCACGACCGTCAAATCCCTGTTCGGGCTGTTGAAGCCGCGCGGCGGCCGAATTCTCATCGACGGCGGCGACGTCACCGGGCGCCCGCCCCACGTCATTGCCAAGCACGGCCTTGGCCTGGTGCCGGAAGGTCGGCAGATATTTCCGACGCTCTCGGTCGAAGAGAACCTCGTGGCTACCCACCGCGCCGGTACGGGGCCCGCCGAATGGACGCTGACCAAAATTTACCGGCTGTTCCCACGCCTTCAGGAGCGTCGGCGCAATATGGGCAATCAACTGTCCGGCGGCGAACAGCAGATGCTGGCGATCGGCCGCGCGCTGATGACCAATCCCCGGCTCGTCGTCCTTGACGAAGCGACCGAAGGGCTCGCTCCGCTCATTCGCGAGGAGATCTGGACCTGCCTCGCCGCCATCAAGGATGCCGGGGCGGCGATCCTCGTCATCGACAAGAACGTCGACGCGCTCGCCCGTTTTGCCGACCGACACGTCGTCATCGAGAAGGGCCGCGTCGCCTGGACCGGAACGACGGATGAACTCAGGTCGACGCCGGAGATCAAGGACCGGTTTCTGCATGTTTGACACTGACCAACTCGCAACGTCGAAGGGAGATATTCGATGACGATCATGACCGCCGGGGTGACCAAGGCCGACGAAGGCATCGACGGCATCCGCTGGAACATCCTTGGCCAGACCTACATCCCGAAACACCACTGCGAGAGTTCGCTGTCCTGGCACGCGACGTTTCCCGTCGGCACCTTCGTGCCGCCGCATATCCATCCGACCCAGGACGAGTTCATCTACATGTTTCAGGGCCGGTTGGATCTGGTCCTCGACGGCCAGGAGACCTTCGCCCAGCCGGGTGACACGATCCGCCTGCCACGCGGCATACCGCACGGTATCTTTAATCGCAGCGATGCCGACGTGAAGTGCCTCTTCTGGGTTTCGCCGGCGCGTCGGCTCTACGATCTCTTCTGGGCGTTACACAATCTCGGGCCGGCGGCCGATCCGGCCGAAGTCGTCGCCATCTCCGCCAAGCACGAGGTGGATTTCCTGCCGCCGCCGGATGCCGAGTAATCCACACGGCCCCGGGACTGGAGGACAGACCATGAAAGTGATCATCGTCGGGGCCGGCATCGGCGGGCTGACCGCCGCGTTGATGCTGCACAAGCGCGGCATCCGGGCCGAGGTCTACGAGCACTCTTCCGAGGTTCGCGAAGTAGGGGTCGGAATCAACACCCTCCCCCATGCGATCCGGGAACTCGCCGAGGTCGGACTGCTGCCGGCGCTCGACAAGGTCGGCATCCGCACCCGCGAGCTGGTCTACTACAATCGCCTTGGCCAGGAGGTCTGGCGCGAGCCGCGCGGCATTGACGCCGGCCATCCGGTGCCGCAATTCTCGATCCATCGCGGAAAGCTGCAGAAGGTCATCCACGACGCTGTGATCGAGCGGCTCGGACCGGACGCGGTAAAGACTGGGCTGAGCCTTTCCGGGTTCATGCAGGACGAAGGCGGCGTGACTGCGCATTTCACCGACGCGGTGAAGGGCGACGCCGGAACGACGGTGCGGGGCGACATCCTCGTTTGCGCCGATGGCATCCACTCGGCCGGCCGGCGTCACTTCTACCCTGACGAGGGAGCGCCATGCTGGAACGGCGTTCTGATGTGGCGCGGCGCGACCGAATGGACCTCATGGGACGACGGCCGGACGATGGCGATCGGCGGCGGCATGGGTGCCAAATTCGTACTCTATCCCATCGCCGAACTCGACAACGGCAAGCAGTTGATGAATTGGGTGGTCAACGTCAAGATGGCCGACGGCAAGACCTCGCCGCCGCCCAAGGAAAGCTGGTCGCGACCGGCGTTGCGCTCGCTGGTGCTGCCCTACGCCAAGCGCTTCACCATTCCCGATTTCGGTGTCGCCGCGCTCGTCGAGGCGACGCCGCAGGCTTTCGAATATCCGATGTGCGACCGCGACCCCCTGCCCCGCTGGACCTTTGGCCGGGTCACGTTGCTCGGTGACGCGGCCCATCCGATGTACCCGGTCGGCTCCAACGGCGCCTCGCAGGCGATCCTAGACGCCCGCTCCCTCGCCGACGCCTTGCATCGCGCCGAGCACCCCTGCCAGGCGCTGTGGGAATACGAACGGGACCGGCTGCCGACGACCGCCGAGGTGGTGCGACTCAACCGCAAGGGCGGCCCCGAGCGGGTCATCGACGAAGTCGAGAAGCTGGCGCCCGGTGGCTTCGATCAGGTTGATTCCGTGCTGAGCCGCGCCGAACGCCAGGCAATCGTCAGCGGCTATGCGGGAAAAGCCGGCTTCGCCGCCCAATCCGGCGGTCAGACGGAGCGCAGAGCCGCCAACGCCTGAGACGTGTTGTCCCGTGACAGGGCGGGCCATGCAGGATGCCGATTGCAAGTCCGATTTATTAGTTTAATGTTAAAATAGTTTCCGGATGCAGGATGATCCCCGTGACCATCGAACGACGGCCCCGACATATCCTCGTCACCGGCGCCTCCCGCGGCATCGGAAGGGCGATTGCCGAGCGCTTTGTCGCTTCGGGCGATACGGTGACAGTGCTGGCACGCTCTCAAGATGGCGCCGAGCAGGTCCGCGCCGAACTTGGCGCCGCCGCCGCGGTCGCGGCGGATGTCACCAATGCCGCCGCCTTGGAACAGGCGCTCGACACCGCCACCACACGCTCTGGCCCCATCCACATCCTGGTCAACAACGCCGGTGGAGCCGAGACCGCGCCGATCTCCCGGCTCGATGTCGATCAGCTACGCCGGATGATGGCGCTGAATGTCGAGCCGGTGCTGACCGCCATACGCTCGGTACTGCCAGCCATGAAGGAGCGCGGTTTCGGCCGGATCGTCACGATTGCCTCGACCGCCGGGCTCAAGGGCTATCCTTATGTTGGGGCCTATTGCGCCGCCAAACACGCCGTTGTTGGGCTTACCCGGGCGCTGGCGCTGGAACTCGCGCCGACCGGCGTCACCGTCAACGCCGTCTGTCCGGGTTACACGGACACCGACCTCGTTTCGGGGTCGCTCGACCAGCTGGAGGAGAAGACCGGGCGCGCCCGCGCCGACCTTCTCGCCGAATTCACCGGCGCCAATCCTCTCGGTCGACTGATCCGTCCCGACGAGGTGGCGGATTGTGTGCATTGGCTGGCTGGCGCCGGCGCCTCGGCCATCACCGGACAGGCGATCGCGGTCGCGGGAGGTGAGCTGTGAGCAACGCCCGACGCGAGACGGTCGATCCTATCGATGCCGAATCCAAGGTGCGCGAAAGTCCGCAACACCACCGCGCCGAATTGCGCCTCTGGTTGCGCTTGCTGACCTGCGCCAATTTGGTCGAGGCCAGGATCCGCAAACGGCTGCGCGAAGAGTTCGACACCACCCTTCCGCGCTTCGATTTGATGGCGCAGCTCGAGCGTTCGCCGGACGGCATTCTCTTGGGCGAGCTGTCCCGCCGGATGATGGTTTCCAACGGCAATGTGACGGGGTTGGTCGATCGTCTCGTCCAGGAAGACCTCATCGAACGTCAGGTCTCCGAGACCGATCGCCGCGCGGTCCGTGTCCGCCTGACAGCCAAGGGGCGATCGGTTTTCGCGACAATGGCGGAAGCGCACGGCAACTGGATCGCCGAGATGCTCGGGGAACTTGCTCCGGCCGAGCAGGAGGCACTCTGGAATCAGCTGGGCGATCTCAAGGTCTCAGTCCGCAAGGTCAGCAACAGCGTACGGACGCCGATCGTCCGCGGGGAGACATCATGAAACGCCAGAACGCCGTCGCCGCGCCACTCGCCGACTTCGCGCCGGAGCATTTTCGCCTGTCGATCGCGGGCGGGATCGCGACCGTGACACTGAACCGGCCGGAGCGGAAAAATCCGCTGACCTTCGAGAGCTATGCCGAACTGCGCGACACCTTCCACGCGCTGCGCTTCGACGACACGGTGACGGCCGTCGTGCTCACCGGCGCCGGCGGCAATTTCTCCAGCGGCGGCGACGTTTTCGAGATCATCGAGTCGCTGACCAAAATGAGCGCCTCTCAGCTTCATGCCTTCACGACGATGACCGGCGATCTGGTCAAGGAGATGCGGGCCTGTCCGCAGCCGGTGATCAGCGCGATCGAGGGCGTGTGCGCTGGCGCCGGCGCGATCATGGCAATGGCGTCGGATATGCGGGTCGGAGCGGCAGGTGCGAAAGTCGCGTTCCTGTTCAACCGCGTCGGACTTGCCGGGTGCGACATGGGCGCCTGTGCGATCCTGCCACGCATCGTCGGCCAGGGCCGCGCCTCGGAATTGCTCTACACCGGCCGCTTCATGAGTGCCGAAGAGGGCGAGCGCTGGGGGTTCTTCAACCGCCTCGCCGACAAGGGGGGCGCGCTCGATGCCGCCATGGAGATGGCGAAGGCGCTGACCGAAGGGCCCACCTACGCCAATTCCGTGACCAAGCGGATGCTGCAGATGGAATGGGCGATGGGTGTCGACGAGGCCATCGACGCGGAGGCGATCGCCCAGGCGCTGTGCATGAAGACTGGCGACTTCCGCCGGGCCTTCGAGGCCTTCGCCGAAAAGCGTCAGCCGGTCTTCGAGGGAAACTGAGACGATGGCGGACAAGAGCTTCCTCGCCTGGCCGTTCTTTGAGGAGCGCCACCGCCGACTGGCGGACGAGGCCGAGCGCTGGGCCGCCGATAACGTGCCCGCTCTCGCCGATCATCACGACATCGATGGCAGCTGCCGGCGGCTGGTCGAGGCAATGGGCGCGGTTGGTTTCCTCGCTTATGCCGCGCCGGAGGACGGGCGGTTCGACGTCCGCAGCCTGTGCATCCTGCGCGAGACTTTCGCGCGTCACGACGGCTTGGCCGATTTCGCCTTTGCCATGCAGGGGCTCGGCACCGGGGCCCTGACCCTCTCCGGGTCCGACGAGCTGAAGCGGCGGATTCTTCCGGGCGTGCGCGCCGGCGAGACCATTGCCGCCTTCGCCCTGACCGAGCCCGAGGCGGGGTCGGACGTCGCCCAGATTGCGCTGAAGGCCACGCCCGCCGGCAACGACATGGTCCGGCTCGATGGCGAGAAGATCTGGATTTCCAATGGCGGCATCGCCGATCATTACGTGGTCTTCGCGCGGACCGGCGAGGCGCCGGGCGCGAAGGGGCTCTCGGCGTTTTCGGTGCCGGCCGACACGCCCGGCCTGGTGATCGCCGAGCGGTTGGAGACGATTGCGCCGCATCCGCTGGCACGCCTGACATTCGACGACTGCCGCATCCCGGTGACGAACCGCATCGGCAATGGCGGGGACGGCTTCAAGATCGCCATGGCGACGCTCGACGTGTTCCGCTCCACCGTTGGGGCCGCCGCGCTCGGCTTTTCTCGCCGCGCCCTCGACGTCACGCTGGATCGGGCGCGTACCCGTCAGCTTTTCGGCGGGCCGCTTGCCGATTTGCCGCTCACCCAGACCGCATTGGCGGAGATGGCGACGGCCATCGATACCTCCGCTCTCCTCGTCTACCGCGCCGCCTGGACCCGCGATGCCGGCGCGCCGCGGATCACGCGCGAAGCCGCGATGGCCAAGATGGTGGCGACCGAAAGCGCACAAGAGGTCATCGACCGCGCCGTACAGATCCACGGCGCCGAAGGGGTGCGTTCCGGTTCGGTTCCCGAGACACTCTATCGCGAGATCCGGGCGCTGCGAATTTACGAAGGCGCCACGGAGGTCCAGAAACTCGTCATCGCCCGCCAACTCCTGTCGCAAGCTGCTTGAGGAGAACGCCATGACCGACACGTGTCACGTCGACACCTTCGTCCTCGACAATTTGCCGTCGGCTGACCAGATGCCGGACTTCATCAATCTCGACCGACTCGGCTACCCGGCGCAACTAAACGCCACGGTCGAACTCGTCGACCGCCACGTTGCCGAGGGTCGCGGCGAACGCGTCGCGGTGATTGGCCCGGACGTGTCCTGGACCTATGCCGAACTTGCCCGGTTGATCGATCGGATGGCCAATGTGCTGGTCGGCAAGCTTGGCCTCGTCCCCGGCAACCGAGTGCTGCTGCGCTCGGCCAACAACCCGACGCTGGTGGCGCTGTATATGGCGGTGATCAAGGCGGGTGGGATCGTCGTGGCGACGATGCCGCTCTTACGGGCCAAGGAACTCGTCAAGATCATCGACAAGGCGCGGATCGACCTCGCATTCTGCGATGCATCGCTGAGCGACGAAATGGATAACGCCGCCTCCGCGTCGCCTGTGCTCGCCCGCGTCGTGACGTGGTCCGGAACAGCGGGCGGAGAGCTGGGTGAACTGCTCGAAAACGTCTCCGACCGGTTCGACGCGGCGGCGACACGGGCGGACGACTCCTGCCTTCTCGGCTTCACATCGGGAACCACCGGCCTTCCCAAGGCGACGATCCACTATCACCGGGACCTTCTCATCATCTGCGACTGCTACGCGAAAGACGTGCTACGGGCGAATGCGGACGACGTTTTCATCGGCTCTCCTCCCCTCGCCTTTACGTTTGGCCTCGGCGGCGTTGTCCTGTTCCCGTTTCGGATTGGCGCGACGGCCGTGCTGATCGAAAAGGCCGCACCGCTGGATCTCGCCAAGGCGATCGGCGATTATCGCGCGACCGTCTGCTTCACCGCGCCCACAGCCTATCGCGCCATCGCGGCCAAGAGCGAGGAGTTCGATCTCTCTTCCTTACGCAAATGCGTCTCGGCTGGGGAGACATTGCCGCCTCCAACTTATGAGGCTTGGTTGAAGGCGACCGGACTCAAGCTGATGGACGGGATCGGCGCGACGGAAATGCTGCATATCTTCATTGCCGCGCGCGAAGACGATATCCGGCGGGGCGCCACCGGCAGACCGGTGCCGGGCTACGAAGCGCGGGTGATCGACGCCGACGGCAAGCGCTGCCCGACCGGTACGCCCGGACACCTCGCCGTGCGCGGTCCGGTCGGCTGCCGCTACCTCGCCGACGACCGGCAGGCTGCGTATGTCCAAAGCGGCTGGAACATCACCGGCGACACCTATGTCGAGGACGCGGACGGCTATTTCTGGTTCAAGGCGCGCAACGACGACATGATCGTGTCCTCGGGCTACAACATCGCCGGGCCGGAGGTCGAAGCCTCGCTCCTCGCGCATCCGGCCGTCGCGGAAGCCGGAGTCGTCGGTGCCCCGGACGCGGACCGCGGCTGTATCGTCAAAGCCTATGTGCTGCTGGCGGACGGCCAAGCCGGGGATGCGGCCTTGGTCAAGGCGCTGCAGGACCATGTGAAACAGGACCTGGCGCCCTATAAGTACCCCCGGTCGATAGTCTTCGTCGAGGCGCTGCCGAAGACCGAATCGGGCAAACTGCAACGCTTCGCACTGCGCCAGCAGGCGGAACGGGAAGCCAGCCAGGGAGAAATGGCGTGAACCTGACCCGTCCGATCGTCGGCGAAGCCGCGACATCCAATCGCCCGACCGCCAAAGGCGGCCTGACAGCTTTGCAACCAGCGGGTTGGCCGACGCCAAAAGGCTACGCCAACGGCGTGATGGGACGGGGCAACATGGTCCTGACCGGCGGGCTGATTGGCTGGGACGAGAATGAGGAATTCCCCGATGATTTCGTCGCCCAGGTCGAACAGACCCTGAAGAATGTGCTCGCCGTCGTATCCGAAGCCGGGGGCGGAGCCGAGCACATCGCGCGGCTGACATGGTATGTCAGGAGCATTCCCACCTACCGCGCTTCGTTGGCCGAACTCGGACCCGTCTATCGCCGGGTCATGGGGCGCCACTTCCCGGCGATGGCACTGGTCGAGGTCTCCGATCTGGTCGAGCCGAAGGCGCTGGTCGAGATCGAAGCCACCGCCATTGTGCCGGACTGACCAAGGATCACGACGCCACATGACGCAGAGTTTCTGGCAGCCCGGCGCCGAGCCGTTGACCGACTTCGACGCGGCCTATGCCAACAGTGCGGCGATCGTCGGATCGCAGTCCTATCCGCCACGGTGGGCAGCCGCGGCCGCGGCCTTCCGGGAACATCTCGCTTCGGCCGGACGCGCCCGGCTCGATCGCGTCTATGGCCAAGCGCCGCGCAACCTGTACGATCTGTTTCTCCCGGACACGGCTCCGATCGGTCTCATCGTCTTCGTCCATGGTGGCTACTGGAAAGCCTTCGACAAATCGGTCTGGTCGCATCTGGCCGAAGGGGCGCTGCAGCGCGGCCATGCGGTCGCTATGCCGAGCTATACGCTCTGCCCCGACGCGACGATCGGCGCGATCACACGCGAAATCGGCGCGTTCCTCGACCACGTTGCCGGCGAGATTCCCGGGCCGATCCGCCTCTGCGGTCATTCGGCGGGCGGCCATCTCGTCTCGCGCATGCTCTGCATCGACGCGCCGATCGCGCGTGCCACAGCAGACCGCATCGACCGCACCGTTTCGATCAGCGGCGTTCACGACCTTCGCCCGCTGCTCGCGGCCGGCATGAACGACATCCTCCAGCTCGATCTTGCCGAGGCACGTGCCGAGAGCCCTGCGCTTTTGGAGCCGCGCGCGAATATCGATATCACCTGTCTCGTCGGTCGCGCCGAGCTTGACGAATTTCGCCGTCAGAACGCGCTGCTCGCCAATGTCTGGCATGGTTTCGGCGTGCGGACGCGAGCAGTCGAACGGCCGGGACAGCATCATTTCGATGTCATCGACGAACTCGGCGATCCGGCGAGCGAACTCGTCGCGATCTTGACGGGTGCCCCGAACTCCTGAAACCGTCACGTCCAGACAAACGAACCACCGCCGCCCGCCCCGGCAGGAGCCTTCATGAAACCGATCTTCGTCCAGTTCAAATGCCAGCCCGGCATGGCCTACAAAGTCGCAGACAGCCTCATCCAGGACATCGAGGAAATTTCGGAGGTGTTCTCCACCTCCGGCCATTACGACCTGATCGCCAAATTCTATCTCAGCGACGACCAGGACATCGGCCATTTCGTCACCGAGCGGCTGCAAGTGACCGAGGGGGTCGCCGACACATTCACGCTGGTCGCCTTCAAGGCGTTCGGCTGAGGCGCCAGCCGGAGCGGATTTGGTCATGGTCAGGGCTCCTTGAAAAAATGGCCAAGCGCCTGCGTCTTCGGCGCCTTCGTCTTCGCGCCCGGTTGTCGGGGCGAAGGATCGGGAAGCGGACGCATGGCGAACGTCGCTATGCTGATGAGTGGGTGACGCTTGCCATGCGCCCGCCGGCTGCTTGCCCCGGACCCGACGCCCCGCTGTGTGCGAGGCCGGTCTGCAAAGGGCCCGGATGTGGGGGTTCATCACCCAGCCGCGCCACCGCAGCGCAACCCATCCGGCACCGTCCCCCTCCACGCGCATCCGGTTCATGACCCGTGTTCCCGCGAGGGCGATGGGCAAAGGATAAGCGGGGCGTGGAAGACGGGGAGAGACTTTTTGCGCGGAGAGCGCTAAAGGCGTTGAATTGCAACGGTTTGGCGGTGGCGACGGTCTGGAATGGGTCCTCGGGTCAAGCCCGAGGATGACGCGCGTTTGGGGATGGCGACCGTGTTCGACCTAACGGCACGATGTGAGCAGAAAAGGACGGGCCGTGCCCCCTACTCCGCCGCCTCGCGCCGGAGGGTGCCCGCCGGAGCCTCGGCGTCGTGCGGCCGTGGGCGCGCCTTGCGCCGGGTTTCAATGTCCTGCTCGCGCTTTTTCGCCAGTTCGCGATGCGCCTGGTCACGTCCGGCAAGATACTGCTTCGGCCAGTGCTGGTTGCGCGCGTCGTACCAGGCGGCGGCCTCGCGGGTGAAATACGGGTTCCATAGATGCGGCCGGCCGAGCGCGACGAGATCGGCGCGGCGCGTGTGCAGGATCGTGTTGACCTGCGCGGGCTCGGTGATCGCGCCGACGGCCATCACGGCCAGCTTCGGCACGTTGCGGATCGCCTCGGCGAACTGCACCTGGAACATCCGGCCATAGATCGGAGTCTGGTCGGCGACCGTCTGCCCGGCTGAAACGTCGATGAGGTCGCAGCCGACCTCGGCGAAGGCTTTGGAGATCGCGACGCTGTCGGCTTCGTCGATACCCCCTTCCTGCCAGTCGGTCGCGGAAATGCGCACCGACATCGGCTTTTCCGCCGGCCAGACTGCGCGCATCGCCTCGAACACCTCCAGCGGATAGCGCAGCCGGTTCTCGATCGCCCCGCCATAGGCGTCCTGGCGCGTGTTGGTCAGCGGTGAGAGGAACGAGGCGAGCAGATAGCCATGGGCGCAATGGAGCTCGACCATGTCGAAGCCGGCCCGCTCGGCCCGCTTCGTCGCCTGGACGAAATCGTCCCGGATGCGGTCCATCGTTTCGCGGTCGAGTTCCGCCGGAACCTGGCTGACACCCTCGAAATAAGGGATCGGCGAGGCCGAATAGATCGGCCAGTTCTTCGCCGCGTCCGCGAGCGGCCGGTCCATCTTCTCCCAGCCGAGCTGGGTCGAGCCCTTGCGACCGGCATGGCCGAGCTGCATCACCATCTTCGTTGTCGTGTGAGTATGGACAAAGTCGGCGATCCGCTTCCACTCGGCCTCGTGGTGGTCGGTCCACAGTCCGGTGCAGCCCGGCGTGATCCGCGCGTCGGCCGACGGACAGGTCATCTCCGTGAAGACGAGGCCAGGACCGCCGAGGGCATGTGACGTGTAGTGGACGAAGTGCCAGTCGGTTGGATTGCCATTGGCGTCGGCCGAATATTGCGCCATCGGCGACATCACCACGCGGTTCTGAATCTCCATGTCGCGGAGGCGGAATTTCGTGAACATCGGCGTCGGTCGGGTGTCGCGGTAATCGTCGCCGGTCTCGCGATAAAGTTGTTCGTAATAGGCGGTGTCGACCTGCTCGACGAAGCGAGGATCGCGGACGATCAGATTGTCGTAGGTGATCGACTTCGCCCGGCACATGACGACCATCGAGAACTGCTCCGGGCTCATGTCCCAGGAGCGGTTCATATGCTCGAACCAGGCGAGCGACACGTCGGCATTGTGCTGGATGATCTGGCAGGGCGTGCGCCGCTCCGCGTCATAGGTCGCGAACGCCGCCTCGACGCTCGTTTCGCCGTGGTCGACGACCGCATCGGACAGGGAGATCGCGCATTCCATGGCGAGCTTGGTGCCCGAGCCAATCGAAAAATGCGCCGAGGCCTTGGCATCGCCGAGCAGCACGATGTTCTCGTGCGACCAGCGATGGCAAAAAATGCGGGGAAACCGGCGCCATTGCGAACGGTTGAGCAACAGACCGTGCCCCTCCAGCTCTTCCTCGTAGAGCGCTTCGAGCTTGGCGCGGGAATCCTCCTCGTCGGTCTCCGAGAAGCCGAGGCCCTGAAAGCAGGCCTCATCCATCTCGAACACCCAGGTCGAGCGACCCGGTTCGTACTGGTAGCAGTGGGCGCAGACGATGCCGTGCTCGGTCTCGCGGAAGAAATAGTTGAACTCGTCCATCGGCCGGGTGGAGCCCATCCAGCAGAAGCGGTTCGACTTGATCGTCAACTCGGGCTGGAAGGCCTCACGAAAGTGCTCGCGAATGCGCGAGTTCACGCCATCCGCGGCGACGACGACATCGGAATCGGCGAAGCGCGTCGCGATCTCTTCCGGCGGAACTGCCTCGGAAAAGTGCAGGCCCACCCCCTCCTCCCGGCAGCGCTGCTGCAGGATGGCGAGAAGCTTCATCCGCGAGATGCCGGCAAAGCCGTTGCCGGCGCAGCGCATCTCGGTGCCCTGCTTGTGGATTGCCACGTCGTCCCAATAGGCGAATTCGGTGCGGATGCGATTGAAGGATTCGCGATCGCGCGACAGGAACTCGTGCAGCGTTTCGTCGGAGAATACGACGCCGAAGCCAAACGTGTCGTCGGCACGGTTCTGCTCGTAGATTTCGACCGACCAGTCCGGTCGCCGCTTCTTGGTCAGCAGCGCGAAATAGAGGCCACCAGGACCGCCACCGATCACGGTGATACGCATGGGCTCTCTCCTGTCGGGTCGAACGGGCCGTCGCACAAGATATTTTATAGTTAAACTATCTCATTGCAAGTCCGGACTTCGGCGCGCGATCTCCCCTCGGCCGAGACCCATCGAAGCTGAACTGTGGGCCAGCGACACCCGTCAGCCGGGCTTCGGTCAGCGCTCACCGCGCCGGTAGGGTTGCATCAGCGCCTGCGGTGCGTAGGTGGCGGCATCGACAATTGCTTCGCGGCCGTCGAGGAACAATTGGCTCACCCGTGGCTCCGATCGGGCGATGATCCTGCCGCGACGCACGACCGCCAGCCGATGCGCCTTGAGGCGGATGGCCTCGATCGGGTTCGCCGCTTGCAAGACGACAAAATCGGCATGGTTGCCGACAGCGAGGCCATAGCCGTCGAGTTCCATGACCCGCGCGGAATTGACGGTGACCGCGTCGAAGCAGGCGCGCATAGCATCGCGCGAGGTCATCTGGCCGACATGGATGGCCATGTGCGCGACCTCGAGCATGTCGCCGGAGCCGAGGGAATACCAGGGGTCCATCACGCAGTCGTGGCCGAAGGCGACGTTGATCCCGGCGGCCATCAGTTCCGGCACGCGGGTCATCCCGCGGCGCTTGGGATAGCTGTCATGCCGGCCCTGCAGCGTGATATTGATCAGCGGGTTGGGAATGACGTGCATTCCGGCTTCGTAGATCAAGGGGATCAGCCTCGAGACGTAATAATTGTCCATCGAATGCATGGAGGTGAGATGTGAGCCGGCGACCCGGCCCTGAAGCCCGTGCCGGATCGTTTCGGCCGCCAGGGTCTCGACATGGCGGGACAGCGGGTCGTCGGATTCGTCGCAATGCATGTCGACGGAAAGGCCCCGCTCTGCGGCGATCCGGCAGAGCGCCGCGACCGAGGCCGCCCCCTCCGCCATCGTTCGCTCGAAATGCGGGATGCCGCCGACGATATCAATGCCCATGTCCAGAGCGCGGGCGAGCGCGTCGGCGGCGCCGGGCGCGCGCAGATAGCCATCCTGCGGAAAAGCCACGAGTTGTAGGTCGAGATAGGGTTTGACCCGGTCCCTGACCTCAAGCAGCGCTTCGACAGTGACGAGACGCGGGTCGCTGACGTCGACATGGCTGCGGATGGCGAGCAGGCCTTGCGCAACGGCGAGATCGCAGTAGCGCAGCGCCCGCTCGACCAGAGCCCCGCGGGTCAGGAGCGGCTTCAACTCGCCCCACAGCGCGATGCCCTCCAGCAGCGTTCCGGATCGGTTCATCCGGGGCAGACCCAAGGACAAAGTCGCATCCATGTGGAAATGCGGATCGACGAAGGGCGGCGAGACCAGGCGATTGGAGGCGTCGATCGTCTCGGCGGCTTCGGCACCGATGCCGCGTTCGACGGCGGCGATCCGGCCGTCGCGAACCGCGATGTCGATTCCGGTGCGGCCATCGGGCAGATTGGCGTTGGTGACGATGAGGTCGAACATCGGATCGCTCCAGCGCGCGGGGATTCAGTTTTGGCGACCCCCGTTGCGTCGTATGCAAGGCGTCCGGACCGAAGTGGCACCGCCGCAAATCTTTCGCGACGGCGCCCTTGATCCGGAAGCAAACAGCTAGATCGTCAAGACGGTCGCGCCGGTGGTTTTCCGCGCCTCGAGATCGCGGTGCGCCTGGGCCGCCTCGGACACCGGATAGGTCTGGCCGATGGTGATCTTGACCACGCCCGACTCGATGACGTGGAACAGCGCCTTGGCCGAGGCGTCGAGTTCCTCGCGATTGGTGTTGTAGCCGAACAGGCTCGGCCGGGTCGCGTAGAGCGATCCCTTCTGGTTGAGAATGCCGAGGTCGATATCGGGCAGTTTGCCGGAGGACTGGCCGAAGGCGACCCACAGGCCGCGATTCTTCAGGCAATCGAGGCTTCCCGGAAAGGTGTCCTTGCCGACCGAATCGTAGACGACGTCGCATTTGCGTCCGTCGGTGATCTCCCTCACTCGTTCGACGAAATCCTCCTCGCGGTAGTTGATCACATGGTCGCAGCCGTTCTCGCGGGCCAGTTTGCATTTTTCCGGCGTGCCGGCTGTTCCGATCACGGTCGCGCCGAGATGCTTGGCCCATTGTCCGGCGATCAGGCCGACACCGCCGGCTGCGGCGTGGAACAGAAGGACCGTGTCCGGCCCTACCTTGAAGGTCCGCCGCAGAAGATATTCCGCCGTCATGCCCTTCAGCATGGTCGCCGCGGCGGTCTTGAAGTCGATCGAGTCGGGCAGCTTCACGGCCTTGTCCGCCTCGGTCACGAGCCGTTCGGCATAGCTGCCGGTGACGCCGTTATAGGCGACGCGGTCACCCACCTGGAAGCGGTCGACCCCCTCCCCGACTTCGGCGACGACGCCCGCGCCCTCCTTGCCGAGAACGAAGGGCATGGTCGGCGACTTGTAGACGCCGGTGCGGAAATAGACGTCGATGAAGTTGAGGCCGGCCGCCTTCTGATTGACCAGGATCTGGCCGGGACCCGGCCGACCCGGATCGTGATCCTCCCACTTCAGGACTTCCGGGCCACCTACTTCGTGAACGACGATTGCCTTACTCATGCTTCACTCCCCTAACTCTTAATCGTGCGAAACGCCCCGCAGCCGGTCGATGATCTGGAGAACGCCGCCGATGGCGAACAGATAGAGCCCGGAGGCGACAAGTCCCCATTTGATCCACCACAGCGGCGCGAAGTCGGAAAATAGCGCGGCAAGCCCGAGCACCGACCACACGGCGAAGACGCCGAGATTGACGCCACGCAACCGTTCGACGCGAACCGGATGCAGGAACTTGATCGGCAGGAACGTCGCCGTGGAGCAGAAGACCACGAAGGCGAAGGCGGTCCACTCGTTCGGCTGGATGGCGAAAAACGTGAAGACGACCATGTTCCAGGCGACCGGAAATCCGCGAAAGAAATTGTCCTTCGTCTTCATGCGGAGGTCCGCATAATAGATCGCGCTGGAGATGACGATCAGCGCCGCGGCGACGAACGACCATGGCCGGCCGATCATGCCCGATAGATAGAGCGCGACGGCCGGAATCATCACGAAGGTCGCATAGTCGATGATCGAATCGAGGAGATCCCCCGACCAATTGGGTAGCACCCGCTTGATCTCGATCCGCCGGGCCAGCGGTCCATCGATCCCGTCGACGAACAGCGCGAAGCCCAACCAACCGAACATCGCTACCCAGCGCTGCTCCGCCGCCGCAATGACCGACATGAACGCGAGGAAGGCACCGCTGGCGGTCAAAAGATGCACGCCGAAGGCGCGCCATTTATCGAAGGCGGTGACTTCGTCTGCCATAAATCCCCACGCTGCGCTGTCGCTTTTCGCCGCCCCTCGGCCAACGACCATTGCCATCCGCTGTAACCGGCGTATGTCGGGAATCCAAGCGAAACGAGCGACACCGCTCGCGGTTTCCGACCATTTCACCGGATAAACGGCGGGAGATTGTGCCAGTGGCCACAGAGCGTAGAGAGATCGCCGTCGTCGGAGGCGGATTGGCGGGAACCGCCACCGCGCTGGCTTTTGCCGCCGCCGGCTTCGACACCGTGATGATCGCGCCGAAGTCGGCGCCGGATGGGCGCAGCACCGCGCTTTTGGGCGATTCTGTCGCCTTTTTGTCCAGTCTGGGCGTAATGGATCGGCTCGGCCCGAAAGCGGCGCCCTTGGCGGTGATGCGGCTCATCGACGACACCAAACGCCTGTTTCGCGCGCCGGTCGTAGAGTTCCGCGCCAGCGAAATCGGCCTGACCTCATTCGGCTACAATGTTCTCAACGCCGATCTCCAGGCGGCGCTCAGCGAGGGCGTTGCGGGGGCGCCGAAGCTGGAGGTTCGGGAGACGGCCGCACGGGGCTACACGATCGAAGGCGACCGGGCCGTGGTGACGCTCGAAGATGGCAGGTCCTATTGCGTCGATCTGGTCGTTGCGGCGGACGGACGACGCTCGCCAATGCGCGAGGCAGCCGGAATCGGCGTCCGGCAATGGACATATCCGCAGAGCGCCCTCGTCTTCAACTTTCGCCATCGCCTCGATCATCATTCCGTCTCGACGGAATTCCACACGCGGGCCGGCCCGTTCACGCAGGTGCCGCTGCCCGGCCGGCGTTCTTCCCTCGTGTGGGTCGAGGAGCCCGAACTCGCCGAACTCTATGTCGACCTGAAGCCGGATCGTCTCGCGCGCATGGTCGAGGACAAGATGCATTCGATCCTCGGTTCGGTCGAAATCGAGGAGCCCATCCAGCGCTTTCCGCTATCCGGTGCGTCGGTCGACCGGATGACCGGCGAACGCCTCGCTCTCGTCGGAGAAGCGGGCCATGCCTTTCCGCCGATCGGGGCGCAGGGACTCAATCTCGGCTTGCGGGATTGCGAGGCGATCGTCCGTTTCGCCACCGAAAGCCGCGATGATCCCGGTCAGCGAGGGGCGCTGTCGCGTTACGAAGCGGCCCGCCGGGCCGACGTCCGCTCGCGCACCGTCGGGGTCGATCTTCTCAACCGCTCGCTTCTCGCCGACTTCCTGCCCACGCAGCTCGCGCGGACCGTGGGACTGGCCGCTATGCGGAGCGTTCCGCTTCTGCGCCAGTTCGCCATGCGGGAGGGTTTGTCGCCCGGCGCAGGCCTCGCCGGGGTTTCCCGATCACTACGCGAAGGGATCGGCCGGAACGATCCCTGAGGAAATCAGGAAGAGCAACAGCGTGACCGAGGCGACGGAGAACACCGTGGTCACCAGGACCGAGGCCGAGGCGCGCTCGACCCATACGCCGTATTGCTGCGCGATGACGAAAACGTTGGTCGCCGTCGGCAGGCTGGCGAGGAGGATCGCGCTCTTCACCCAGACCGGGTCGAAGTTGCCGAACAATCCCAGCAGCAGCCACACGGCAAGCGGATGCAGCACGAGCTTGATCGGCACGATATAGCCAAGTTCCACCGGCACCCGTTTCAATGGCCGCAGCGCCAGCGTCACCCCCATCGCGAATAGCGCGCAGGGCGCCGCCGCGTTGGCGAGAAGCTGGAGGAAGCGGTCCACAGGCTCCGGCGGCGTGGCCCCGACGATGGCGGCGGCGACCCCGAGGGCGGTCGCGATGATGAACGGATGTGTGACGATCTTGACCACTACGCCGAGCGCGATCTTCGCCGATGATCCCTTGCGATCGCCGCCCAGCGCCATCATCAGCGGCGCCATGGTGAAATGCAGGGTATTATCGAAACAAAAGATGAGTGCCACCGGAACCGCGGCTTCCGGGCCGATGGCGACAAGGGCCAGTCCCGGCCCCATATAACCGATATTGCCATAGGCCCCAGCGAGCCCCTGAATCGTCGCGACGGGAATGTCGCCCCGCGTTCTCGCCAACGCCAGCGCGAAGCCCAAGGCGAAGATGACGAACGTCGCCAGCGTCGTCGCGACGATAAATCCCCCGCTAGCGAGCTTTTCGACCGGCGTTTTCGACAAAAGCTGGAAGAACAGCGCCGGGAGCGCGATATAGATGATGAAGACGTTGAGCCAGGCGAGCCCGTCGACCGGATGACGGACGATCCGACCGGTGGCGAAGCCGAGCGCGATCAGGCCGAAGAACGGCGAGATCAGGCCGACGATCGCGATCAACGGGCAGTCCGGGGTGTGAGAGAAAGCGTCATCGGTGGGCGGTTCGTCGGCGGCAGAGACGGACGCGCTTGCGTTGTCGCTTCCAGATTGGCTATTGCCGGTCCCTTAAGGGAGTCGTGAATTTGATGCAAACTGCCCGCTTCTTCATTGGACAAGTCGTATGCCATCGCATGTATCCGTTCCGCGGTGTCATTTTCGACGTGGATCCAGAGTTCGACAATACCGAAGAATGGTATAACTCGATCCCAGAGGACGTGCGTCCGCGCAAGGACCAGCCATTCTATCATCTCTTCGCCGAGAACGCGGAGAGCGAATATATCGCCTATGTCTCGGAGCAGAACCTCCTGCCCGATGAGACCGGGGTCCCGGTTCGCCATCCTCAGATCGGCGAGATCTTCGATGGCCCCATCGATGGTTCGTACCAACTGAAAGGTGCCCACCGCAATTGAACCTGCCGCGGTCGCAAGACGGCGTGTCGCGCGCGGACAAGCAAACGGCGGCTGACGCCGCCGTTTGATCTTTCGGAAATGGCCCCGCGAGGTAGGCCTTGCCTATTGCGCGGCGGGCTTGGCCTCGCCGGTGTTGTCCTTGGCCGCCTTCTGGGCATCCTCGAACTTCTTGCGCCGCTCGTCGGCCTGCTTTTTCAGAGCCTCGTTCAGTTCCTTCTGGCGCTGGGCCAGCTCCGGCTCAGCCTTGGGAGCCCCGTCAAAGGCCTGGGTGAATCCGGACAGGCTGATCGGGATCGGATTGGCCTGGCGCTGGAAGTTGATCGATGTCACCGTCATCTGCTTGCCGCGCTTCATCGAAGCAACCAGGGCATCTGTCAGTTCAGCCTCGGCGATGCAGCGGTCGGCGAAGCAGACCGAGTAGTTCAGGGTCTGCGGCTTTTCGTCGTCGACCTTCATCTGAACGCCAGCGGGAATGACCCGTCCGGTCGGGACCACGGCCTGGATGACCTTCTGGTTCACCTTGCCCTTGACGTTGATCAGGTTGACCGCGGTGATCAACTGCCGCGTATCGGCGATCATCGTGTACTGGGTGTTGCAGATTTCGTTTTCACCCTGGGTCGAGCAGACCTTGAACCATTCGGCGGGAATCGCCTGGGCTTGTGCGGGGTTGGCAGCCGGCGCCTGGCCGGTGGCGGGCTTGGCGTCCTGGGCGTTCGCCCCTGAAACGCCGACGGCAAGCGTCGCAAGTCCGACCAGCCCGGCGGCGAGCAGCGTGGTGGAAGCGTTCGACAAACGGTGCGTCACAGGCCTCAAATCCTCTCGGCATAAACAAAATCGGGAAACAATGTTCCTTAGCGGCCAACGCCCTGTTTCGCAAATGCGGCCGTTTGAAGGCCTCGATTGCGCTGCACCCGCCGTTGTCGCGGTAGGCAAGACAGGGGTTTGCCGTTAGAATCGCGAGACGCAGACAACCATCGGGAGCTCGTCCATCCGCATGCAGATCCTTTTTTCAGCCAAGTGCCGCGCGAGCTTCCTGACGCTGGCCGTCGGGGCTCTTCTCGCGGCGTTCACCGTGCCCGGTTCGGCCGAACCGCAGCATGCCATCGCCATGCAGGGTGAGCCGGCCCTGCCCGCGGATTTCGAGCGCCTGCCCTTTGTGAACCCGGACGCGCCGCAGGGCGGCACGATGCGCTACGGCGTTTTCGGGACCTTCGACAATCTCAACCCGGTGATCGTGCGCGGCGCGCTGACCACCGCGCGGGGCATCTGGTTCGACAAGGAGTTCGGCAATCTGGTCTTCGAGCCTCTGATGCAGCGCTCGGCCGACGAACCCTTCACCATGTACGGACTGCTTGCCGAAACCGTCGAGACCGACGCCGAGCGCAGCTTCGTGGAATTCCAGCTCAATCCGGCGGCGAAATTTTCCGATGGCGAGCCGGTCCGGCCGGAGGACGTGCTGTTCACCGTTGAGATGCTGCGCGAACACGGCCGGCCGATGTACGCCAACTGGCTGCGGCCAGCCGTCAAGATCGAGAAGGTCGGCGCAAACGGCGTCCGCTTCACTTTCGACGAGACCGCTGACCGCGAAACGCCGCTTCTCATATCGGGGCTGCCGGTACTGCCCGAGCATGCCTTCGATCGCAGCACGTTCGAGCAGACGACATTGGAGCCGGTGACCGGCTCGGGGCCATATCTGATCGAAAAGGTCGAGCCCGGCCAGCGCATCACCTACAGGAAGAACCCTGATTATTGGGGCCGCGACCTACCCATCAAGCAGGGCATCGACAATTACGACACGATCGTCATCGAGTATTTTCGCGACTCCAACGCCCAGTTCGAGGCGTTCAAGAAGGGTCTATCCTACGTCTATATCGAGGGCGACCCGAACCATTGGCGCACCGCCTATGATTTTCCCGCGGTGACGAACGGCGACGTGGTGATGGAGACCTTCACCTCCGGCGCACCGTCGAACATGCTGGCCTTCGTATTCAACACCCGCCGGCCGGTTTTCGAGCATCGCGCGGTCCGGAAGGCGCTGTCGATGCTGTTCGACTTCGAATGGGCCAACCGCAATCTCTATTACGACGCCTACAAACGGACGGGGAGCTTCTTCCAGAATTCCGAGCTGTCCAGCGCCGGCAATCCGGCATCCGATGCCGAAAAGGCGCTGCTTGCGGACTATGCCAATCAGATCGATCCGGACGTCATGGACGGAACCTATGCGCCCCCGGTGACCGATGGCAGCGGCAGCGACCGCAAGGTACTCCAGTCTGCGGCCAAGGCTTTCCAGGAAGCGGGCTACCGCTTCGAGGGGCGCTCGCTCGTCGGTCCCGACGGCAAGCCGTTGTCGTTCGAGGTTCTGGTGCAATCGCCGGAACAGGAGCGGATCGCGCTCGCCTACAAGCGGACCCTCGACCGCATCGGCGTCCAGACGACGGTTCGGCAAGTCGACGACGCCCAGTATCAGGCGCGTAAATCAGCTTACGACTTCGACATGATCATCGCGACCTACAGCGCCTCGCTGTCGCCGGGCGCCGAGCAGGTCTATCGCTGGGGATCGATCTCGAAGGATGCCAACGGCACGTTCAACTTCGCCGGCGTCGCCGACCCGGCCCTCGACAAGCTGATCAACGAGATCGTCTCGGCGCGCAGCCGCGAGGCGTTTGTGGATGCGGTGCGCGCCTATGACCGGGTGCTGATTTCGGGACACTACGTCGTGCCGCTGTTCCACCTGCCGGAGCAGTGGCTCGCGCGCTGGAAGTTTATCCAGCACCCCGACACGACACCGCTCTACGGCTATCAGCTGCCGACCTTCTGGAAGGCGCCGGACGCAAAGTAGCGCGCCCTGGGGCGGTCGCTATCGCTCTTCGTCTGACGGCCGAGGCGCCGTCGGCGTCTTCTTCGCGGTATCGGCGGTCGGCGACACGGCGGTGTCGACCGGATCGCTGGCACCGAGTGGCGCGTCGGTCCGGGTATCCGGCACAGTCGTCTGCGTTGGAGTGGCGGGGACCGCAACGGCCAACTGCATCGGCAAGAGCCGTCCGATCTTGTCGGACAGGCCGATGATAGTCTTGGCGAGAAGCTTGCCGACCTTGCCCTCTACCGTGCAGACCAGCGTATCGAGGTCTCCGTCTGCTATCCGCCTGCCCTTGCAGGACACCGCGTCGTCGAGCCGAACCTTGTCGGGCGACAGGCCCAGATAGTCGAGAACCGCGCCATTGGTGCTCGGTTGGCACCCCATCCGGAAATCCAGGACGACATCGGTTGGCGTCGATGCGAAACGCGTCATCCGGTGGCGACTCTGGTCCCATCGTAGGTTCGTGTCGATCGGAATGAAGGCGGGAATCGGCAAGCCGACGAGCGATGAAACCGTGCGCAGATCGAACTGGAGCGGCTGGCAAATGTCAGCGGCGTTCAAACGGTCCTCGATCACGACCAGCGTTGCGAGATCGGCATCGACGAGGCCGTCAGCTCCGACCTCCTGGGCGTGCGCGGAGGACGCCACCGTGAGGGAAACAGCGATCGCGACGAAAAGACGCGGCCTGACGGCCGGCCGAGAGAGCGAGAGGAGATTTTTGATCATCCTTGCGCCTTCGCCCGCCCAGACGGCCAAATTGTGGAAGAGGTTGCGGGAATCCGGCGCTCTCCGTCACGCCGCTTTTTTCTGCACCTCGTCCGCGAATCGCGCCAGCTGGGTCGCCACCGTCGCCGCGCCGTTGAGCCGCTTGTCCGGCGTCGGCCAGTCGCGGATGAGGACGACCGACTGATCAGCGCGGATCTTCGCCGACGCGCCCTGCTCGGCGATATAGCGGACGAGCGCGCCGGGGTTGGGAAAGGTCTTGTCCCGGAAGGTGATGACGATGCCCTTCGGCCCGGCGTCGAGCTTCTCGATATTGGCCTTGCGACACAGCGACTTGATGAACACCACCTTGAGGAGATGTTCGACTTCGGCCGGCAGAGGCCCGAAGCGGTCGATCAGTTCGGCACCGAAGGCGTCGATCTCACGCGCGTCGGAGAGGTCCGCCAGCCGCCGGTAGAGTGTCATGCGAAGCTGAAGATCGGGCACGTAGCCTTCCGGGATCATCACCGCAGTGCCAAGCGCGATCTGCGGCGACCATTGGCCGTCGCTCTCCAGCTCTTCCCCCTTCATCTCCGCGACCGCCTCTTCCAGCATCTGCTGGTAGAGTTCGAAGCCCACCTCCTTGACGTGGCCGGACTGCTCGTCGCCGAGTAGATTGCCAGCGCCGCGCTGGTCGAGGTCGTGGGAGGCCAGCTGGAATCCGGCACCGAGCGTATCGAGCGATTGCAGGACCTTGAGCCGGCGATCGGCGCCCTTGGTCGGGGTCTTGTTCGCCGGAATGGTAAGCAACGCGTAGGCGCGCACCTTGGAGCGGCCGACGCGGCCACGAAGCTGGTAAAGCTGCGACAGGCCGAACATGTCGGCCCGGTGGATGATCATCGTATTGGCCGATGGGATATCGAGACCGGATTCGACGATCGTTGTCGACAGCAGTACGTCGTACTGCCCCTCGTAGAAGGCGTTCATGATATCGTCGAGTTCGCCCGCCGCCATCTGGCCGTGGGCGACGGCCACCTTCAGCTCCGGCACTTCCGAATCGAGAAACGCCTTCACGTCGGCCAGATCGGAGACGCGCGGACACACATAAAAGCTCTGCCCACCGCGATAGCGCTCGCGCAGCAAGGTCTCGCGCACGACCAGCGGATCGAAGGGCGACACGAAGGTACGCACCGCCATGCGGTCGACCGGCGCCGTGGTGATCAGCGACAGTTCGCGAACGCCGGTCAGTGCCAGCTGCAAGGTGCGCGGGATCGGCGTCGCCGACAGCGTCAGCACATGAACGTCGGATTTCAGCTCTTTCAGCCGCTCCTTGTGCTTGACGCCGAAATGCTGCTCCTCGTCGATGATCAGCAGCCCCAAATTCTTGAAGCTGATCGCCTTGCCGAGTAGCGCGTGCGTGCCGACGACGATATCGACGGTGCCTTCGGTGACGCCCTTCTTGGTCGCCGCGAGCTCCTTCGACGTCACCAGCCGCGAGGCCTGCGCGACGTTCAGCGGCAGGCCGCGGAAGCGTTCCGCGAAGGTCTTGAAGTGCTGGCGGGCCAGCAGCGTCGTCGGCACGACGACGGCGACCTGCAGGCCGTTCATCGCCGCGATGAACGCCGAGCGCATCGCCACTTCGGTCTTGCCGAAGCCAACGTCGCCGCAGATCAGCCGGTCCATCGGCCGCCCGAGTGCCAGATCGTCGGCCACCGCGTCGATGGCGTTCATTTGGTCCTCGGTTTCCTCATAGGGGAAACGTGCGGCGAATTCGTCAGTGAGACCTTCCGGCGGCAGCAGCTTCGGCGCGCCGCGCATCTGCCGCGCGGCGGCGATGCGGATCAGCCCGTCCGCCATGTCGAGTAAACGCTTCTTCAGCTTGGCCTTGCGCGCCTGCCAAGCGCCGCCGCCAAGCTTGTCGAGCATTGCCTCGGAGCCCTCGCCGCCATAGCGCGACAAAAGCTCGATATTCTCTACCGGGAGGAACAGCCGGTCCTCACCGGCATAGCGCAGTTCCAGACAATCGTGCGGCGCGCCCGCCGCCTCGATGGTCTTCAGGCCGACGAAGCGGCCGATGCCGTGATCGACATGAACGACGATATCGCCCTCGTCGAGGCCGGAGACCTCGGCGATGAAATTCTTGGCGCGCTTTTTGCGGCCCCGCCGCACCAGCCGGTCGCCGAGAATATCCTGTTCGCCGACGACGGCGAGATGGGGGGTCTCGAAGCCCGCCTCGATGCCGAGGACGGCCGTCGCGACGAGGTTCTTGGGCGCCTCGTTCATCTGCTTGAGGCTGTCGACCGGCTTCAGGCCTTCGAGCCCGTGTTCCTCGACGACTTGGCTGAGGCGCTCTCGCGAGCCCTCGCTCCAGGCCGCCAGCAGCACGCGTTTGCCGTCGGCGCGCAGCCGGCCGATATGATCGACCGCCGCCTGAAAGACGTTGACGTCGCCGCTTGCGCGCTCCGCAGCGAAATTGCGGCCTCGGCTGATCTCGAGATTGAAGACGACATGATTGGCGGCGTCGCTCGCGCCATAGGCCGACAGGCGGATCGGGTCGGCGATGGCCAGACCGCCGGCCAGTTCGTCCTCCGACAGATAAAGATCGTCCGGATCGACCGGATGGTAGGGAATGGACTCCCCGCTGGCCTCGCCGGCATTGCGTTTGCGTGACTCGTAGTGATCGCCGATCGTCTCGCGTCGCTCGCCGACCGCTTCGAGCGCCAGGTGGTCGAGAACCATCGGAAAGCCGTGGCAATAGTCGAACAGCGTGTCGAGCTTTTCGTAGAACAGCGGTAACCAGTGCTCCATCCCGGAGAAACGCTTACCCTCGCTGATCGAGCTGTAGAGCGCGTCGTTGCGCTGTGCGGCGCCGAAGCGCTTGACGTAATTGGTACGGAAGCGGCTGACCGTCTCCTCGCGCAAGGTGATCTCGGAGACCGGCGTGAGTTCGAAGCTCTGCAATTGCCGGGTCGTGCGCTGGGTCGCGGGATCGAAGCCGCGGATCGTCTCCAGCGTATCGCCGAAGAAGTCGAGGCGCACCGGCTCCTCTTCGCCCGGCGCGAAGAGATCGAGAATGCCGCCGCGCACCGCGAATTCGCCGCGCTCGCGCACGGTCGCGACCCGCTCGAAGCCGCCGCGCTGGAGGGCGCGCACGATGTCTTCCATCGCGATGCGGTTGCCAGCCTTGGCCGCGATCGTCTCTTCGCCGAGAACTGCGGCCGGCGGCATCTTCTGGAGCAGCGCGTTGGCCGTCGTCAGTATCAGCGCGCGGTGCGGGTCGCGGCGAAGCGCCCCGAGCGCCGCCATCGCCGACAGGCGGCGTGCCGCGACCTCGCCCGACGGCCCGACCCGGTCGTAGGGCAGGCAATCCCAGCCCGGCAGCGTCAGCACCGGAAGCTCGGGCGCCACGAATTTGAGCGCGTCCTCGAGTTCGCCAATCCGGTTGCCGTCGCGCATGACGTAGACCACCGGCTTCTTCGCGCCGCGAAGGCGTGCGATGTCGGCGAGCAGGAACGCCTCGTAGCCGTCGAGGACGTTGCCGATCTCAAGGCCCGCGCCTTTCGTCAGCGCTCTTTTCAACGGCTCAGGCAGACTCATGGCCGAGGCTCCTCCTCCACGACGTGAAAGTCCCGAATCCGCCGGAACACGCTGGTGTCGAAATTCGCCGGCGTTGCCGTTTCCCCGGTCAGCCACTGAAAGAGATCGCGGTCGGGCGCTTCCATCAATTGCTCGTAGTCGTGGAGCTCGGCGTCGGTCAGCCGGTCGATCTCGGCGTCGGCGAAACGGCCGAGCACCAGATCCATTTCGCGGATGCCCCGATGCCAGGACCGGAACAACGCCTTGCGGCGGCGGACGTCGAGATCGCTCGAGGAGCGCTGCATACCAGTCATATCGAACCTGTCGTGTGAGTGAGGCTTCTATATAGGGCTGGACCGGCCCTGTCAGCCTTGCCATCGGCCCATATCCGACTAAACCTCGCTCGCGATGCGCCCTTCGATCCTCGACCCGCTGTTTGCCCCCGTGACGACGCTGGAAGGCGTGGGACCGAAGGTCGCAGCCCAGTTCCAGACGCTGCTGGTCGGAGCCGGCGAGACCGTGCGCGTCCGCGACCTCCTGTTCCACCTTCCGACCGGCCTGATCGACCGGCGCAAGCGCGCCGAAATCGCGACCGCACCGGAGGGCGGGATCGTGACGCTGACGGTTCGCATCGATCGCCACCAGGCGCCCGGGCGAGCGGCGAAATCGGCGCCCTACAAGGTGTTTGCCCAGGACGAAACGGGCGAGATCGCCCTCACCTATTTCCGCGGTCAGTCCGGCTGGCTGGAAAAGCTGCTGCCGATCGGCGAGACGATGATCGTGTCCGGCCGGGTGGAGTGGTTCAACGGCCGCCCGTCGATGGTGCATCCCGACTTCGTGGCGTCGGTCGACGAAGCCGAATCGCTATCCCTGGTCGAGCCGGTCTATCCGATGACCGCCGGGCTCTCGCCCAAGATCCTGCGCAAGGCGATAGGCCAGGCAGTGGAGCGCCTGCCGACGATCCGGGAGTGGATCGATCCGTCGATCGTCGCCAAGCACGGCTTCCCGGACTTCGGAGCCGCGCTGAAGCGCCTGCACGATCCGTCCGACGAACGTGATCTCGCGCCCGAGGGCGCCGTCTTCAGCCGGCTCGCCTATGACGAGTTCCTGGCCAGCCAATTGGCTCTCGCGCTGTCGCGGCAACGCATAAAGAAGGCGCGCGGTCGCCCGCTCACCGGCTCCGGGGAGCTTGCGGCGCGGCTTCGGGCGGCGCTTCCCTTCGTTCTTACCGAGGCCCAGCAAGGTGTTATCGCCGAGATCCTCGCCGACATGGCGGACGCGGACCGGATGCTGCGCCTGCTGCAGGGCGATGTCGGCGCCGGCAAGACGGTGGTTGCGCTGATGGCGATGGCGACGGCGGCCGAGGCCGGAGCGCAATCGGCGCTGCTTGCCCCGACCGAAATTCTGGCGCGCCAGCATTTCGATGGCCTCTCGAAGCTCTGCGAGGCGGCCGGGCTGAACATCACCCTGCTCACCGGCCGCGATACCGGCAAGGCGCGCGCCGCCAAACTCGCGGCCATCGCCTCGGGCGAGGCGCAGATCGTCGTCGGGACCCACGCGCTGTTTCAGGAGGGGGTCGAGTACCGCGACCTCGGCCTCGTCGTCGTCGACGAGCAGCATCGCTTCGGCGTTCACCAACGGCTGAGCCTGACCGGCAAGGGACGCGCGGCCGATCTTCTGGTGATGACCGCGACGCCGATCCCGCGCACCCTCGTCCTGGCCGCCTTCGGCGACATGGACGTCTCGCGGCTCGAAGGCAAACCCGCCGGGCGCAAGCCGATCACCACGGTCGCCGTGCCGATGGAACGGCTCGACGAGATCGTCGATCGCGCCGGCCGGGCGATGGCGGCGGGCGACCGGCTCTATTGGGTCTGCCCCTTGGTCGAGGAGTCGGAAAAGAGCGACCTGATGGCGGCCGAGGAGCGGTTCCGCCAGCTCAAGAGTCGGTTCGGGGACGTGGTCGGGCTCGTCCATGGCCGCATGAGCGGCGAGGAGAAGGACGCCGCCATGGCTGCCTTCAAGGCCGGACGCACCAAACTCGTCGTCGCGACGACGGTCATCGAAGTCGGCGTCGACGTGCCCGACGCCTCGATCATCGTCATCGAGCACGCCGAGCGCTTCGGCCTGTCGCAACTGCACCAGCTGCGCGGCCGGGTCGGGCGCGGCGAGAAGGCTTCGTCCTGCGTGCTTTTATACCGGGCGCCGCTCGGCGAGACGGCGGCGGCCCGCATCGCGGTGATGCGCAAAACGGAGGATGGCTTCCGCATCGCCGAGGAGGATCTGAAGCTGCGCGGCGAAGGCGATCTCCTCGGCACCCAGCAGTCGGGCATGCCGTTCTTCCGAATCGCCTCGATGGAACATCACGCCCATCTGATGGAGATCGCCCGCGACGATGCGCGGTTGATCCTCGCGACCGACGGCGATCTGAAATCCGAGCGCGGCGAAGCGCTCCGCACGCTGCTCTATCTGTTCGGCAAGGACGAGGCGGTGCGGCTGCTGCGCTCCGGCTGACGCCAGCACTCTTGTGGCTACTCGGCCGGCTCGATCGGCCGCTCGGTCCGCTTCTCGCGCGCGGCGACCACGCGCGAGGCTTTCGCCATGCTGACCGGCTTGTGCTGGCGCACCACCTCATCAGGCGAAACCAGCCCTGCTGAAATGACCAGCCGCAACGCCGCCTCTATGCTCATATCGAGCACCCGCACGTCCTCCCGTGGCACGAAGAGCAGGAAGCCCGACGTGGGGTTGGGTGTCGGTGGCAAGAAGACGGCGAGCATTTCCTCGCCCTGGTCGGAAAGCACCGTCGCGATCTCGCCGCGGGCGGTCGTCGCGACGAAGACGAGACACCAGACGCCCTTGCGCGGATATTCCATCAGCGCCGCGGTCTTGAACGACGACGACCGGTCGGCGAGGACCGTCTCGAAAATCTGCTTGAGCGCCGTATAGACGGACCGGACCAGCGGCGTCCGGCTAAGCAGATGCTCGCTCCACCTGACCACGGTCCGGCCGATGAAATTGGCTGTCAGGAAGCCGACGAGGGTTATCAGCACCAGCGCCACGATCAGGCCGAAACCCGGGACGGCGAAGGGCAGATAGGAATCGGGAAGATACTGGACCGGGATATAGGGCTTCACCCACCCGTCGACCCAGCCCATGAACGACCATGTGATCCAAGCCGTGATCGCCAGCGGCGCGCAGACGATGAACCCTGTCTCTTATACACATCT
>DRFF01000030.1 GCA_011050685.1 Aurantimonas coralicida | reverse complement strand
GCTGATATCCGCTGCGCCCGCCTGCCCGTGCAGCCTCGATAAGCCGATCAGCGTCGGACAGGATCTGTTCAGCCATTCGCGCCGAAATTGTCCGTTCCCTGACCCGCGCGAGGATTGTGTCACGCTCGAACCCTGCAAGGGCGATAAGCCCCAAAGTGATCCGGTCGCGATCAAGGATTTCATCGCTGTCTTCGGCTGTTCTGACCGCCGCTTCCAGTCTTTCGCCGAAAACCTTTGCTTCGGCGCGCACGATATCATGCGTGAGTGCGTAATCCTCGGTGGTGCGTGCAATATCTTCGCGCACGGTTTGGAGGGCTACCGCAACCACCTGCCGCGACATCGCCTCGTCGATAGGTGACAGGCGGTCCAGACCCATCCAGCCAATAACGGACCGCAGCGTGGTGCCCTGCACGATCAGCGTGAAAAGCGTAAAACCAGTTGCAAGGATACCGACGAGGCGTTTGACCTCGACAGGAACACGGAAACTTTCCGTGACGGCCAGCGCAAGCGCAAGTGTGACCGCGCCACGCAGCCCGCCCCAAAGAATTGCCACACGGTAGGGACGTTCAACTGGCGGTGAGAGTCGCAAGATCGCCAGTAACGGCAGAAGTCCGAACAAAATTACGGCCCGTGCCGCAATCGCGGCAACAATAACCACACCGATTAGAATGAAATCGCTTACTCTGACATCTTCCAGTAGTCGCGGAATAAGGAGCGCGGCAAGAATGAAGATCAATGCACCAGCCCAGTGGGCCAGCAGATCCCAGACTTCGCGCAGGTTGGCCCAGGCTTGGGGTGGAAGACGTCCGGGACCACTCAAGTTCAAGGTCAACCCTGCAGCGACAACAGCAATCACGCCAGACGCGCCGATACTTTGTTCCGCGCCAATATAGGCGAGATACGGGAGAGCGACCGATACCGAAATAAGTGCAAGTTCATGCGCGTGAAAAGACGCCATTATCCAGATCGCAACGCGCGCGGCCAGCCAGCCAGTGAGTGCGCCTCCGGCGATCAAAACCGGAAAGCGGGCCAGAGCATCGCTCAATTCCGGGTTGGGTACACCCAGCATAACAAACCCCATGAACAGCCCAAAAAGTGCGATAGCGGCAGCATCGTTCAAAAGGCTTTCGCCTTCAATGATCCGCGCAAGCCTGCGGGGTGCCGAAATTGAGCGGAAGATCGAGACAACAGCAGACGGGTCGGTCGTTGATACAATGGCACCTATCAAAAGGCATGCGGCCAAAGGTAGGGTAGTGGCCCACGACAACGCATAACCGACGCTGAGTGTGGCAACGACCACTGCGACAACCGCCAACACCATGATTGGAACCCAGTCATCAAGCATCCGGCGCAAGTTCATGCCCAATGTCGCCTGAAATAGAAGCGTCGGTAGAAAGACATAAAGAAAGACGTTGGATCTGATCGGCAGGCCAAGGATGGCCTCGGCCACAGGATTGAGCGCATCGGTCAAATCCGTGCGCAAAAAGAAGATCGCGCCTTACGCGATAATGATTCCTAGGCCTGCCAGAATGGCGCTGTAGGGAAGCCTCAGACGGGCCGCAAGCGGCTCCGCCGCACCGATGACAAGAAAAAGCGATGCGATAACCGCCGTGATCAGAACTATATCCATAAAGCAGGAGTATCTGAAATTTAACATGTCAGAAACTGTTCTAGCACTGCGGTGTTTTTCGTAGAATATTTCCCCAAGCAAGAATGGAGCTATTACCAAAAACGGCCACTTTTTGGAGCGCTGGCAAAAGCCCTCGTTTCAAATTGCCACAAAACCTGTTCAAACCCTATAAGTTGTTGAAGGTTTTTGCCCCCGTCGTGTTAGCGGACTTTCGAACTCGATGCAGCATCTGTTGCTTTGGGCTCTTCGGTTGCATTAGCTGCGGGCGACACGAACGGCTGCAATGTACGCCGGGTTCATTCAACCACACCAGTACAGAAAAAGGGGAACCGTGATCCCACGGCTCCCCTTTCGGTTCAGATCGTCTCCCCCTCGCGCGCCGATTAGGCGACCAAGGAGAGCCCCGCGCCCGCGTCCTGCGGCTGCTCACCGCTGTCGATGAACGGGATGATCGAGAAGGTCTGCCCGCCGCGCTGTTCTTCGTTCTGCACGGCGTTGACGCGCAGGTCGCCATCGGGCGTGTTGATCAGCAGCGACAGGTAGTCATTGCCCGTGCGGCTGCTTTTCGCCATCCAGGCCGAGCCGACGCGGATCGGTGTGCCCCGGGGCGAGCTGACCTCGATCCGGTAATCGGGGTGGGTCTCCTCGGATTTGTAGCTGTTCTCGATCAGCATGAACTCCAGATCGAACATCATGTTGGCGATGTAGCCCGTGAAGGCGTTGTCAGCGTCCATGGCGGTGAGCTCGCCCGAGATCGAGCCGGATTTCATCAGGCCGTTCGAGACCAGCGGGATGATCTCGAACGCGCCGCTTTGGGCCGCGCGCGCCTCTTTCGTCTGCACCGCGTTGACCCGGAACGGGCCCAAGCCGACATCGATCTGCATCGAGATGTAGGGGTTGCCGCTGGTATTGCCGGTCTCGTTCCAGGCCGTGCCGATGCGCACCTTGCGGCCTGATTTGTTGACTGCCGTCACGTCAAAATCCGGGCTGCGTTCGGACATCTTGGCCCGCGCCTCCAACTGGATGGCGATGTCAAAGCGTGCCCCGTGGATCATGCCGGTGTACTGAGCGGCTGCGGTCTCGACATTGCGGGTGAGGGTTCCTGCGAACATGGGATGGTTCCTTTTGGATTGGCCGGTGCCTGACGTTCTTGCCAACGCATCCGGGATTGCTTTCTCGACCCCTTGAGGGATCACAAATCAGAAAGCCTGCTTTCCTTTCAGCCCCGCCCACGGGTCAGATCTGCCGTCCGAGTGGGAAGGCCCCCGCGCCTCCGGGTGCTACGCCCCTCCCCTGCCCGTCTGGTCTTGATTGGCTGCCCGGATTTTCCGCGCCGTCCTCCGATCGCGCGATGAAGAACTCCGTTTCTTTTCCGTTCAACCGGTGCCCGCTCCGGTCGGTCAGGCCGATGCAGCTGCCGTTCGGCAAATAGGTGATGAGGTACTGACCGAACCTGTCCTTGTGCACAACGTAGCCGGTATTGGCCCAATGCACGGTCTGGCCGGCATCAACGGCGGCCTTGATGTCTTCGAGTGTCATGCGAACCTCCTCAAGAAGAATGGTGGGGAAACGACGCAAGAAGCCCGGTCGTCCAACCGGGCTTCCATGCAGCATTTGTTTGGCAAACGGCCGAGAGCTGTCAGGCGCTTTGCGTGGCTTGCGTCGCGCGCGCCGCCATCCAATCCTTCAGGCCAAGAACCGTTCTTCCGGCGGCGACCTCGGAGGCCCAGGCAACCCTTGGGTCGCCGCAGGGCTCATCGCCGGAATGCCGGTCGATGTGGCCATTGGCCATCCATGGCTCAGGCTGTATCCGTCGCAGCCAGTCCGCCATGCTCGGGATGCGGCCCTGGCAGTCTTCACGGATGTGCTGCTCGCCGATCCAGCGCACGGGAATGTCCCGACCTGCCCTATTGGTCAGGGTCAGGCCGAAGACACGTTCGGCTTCAAACAGGCCTTGGGCATGATGGCGCATGGCGCGGTGCGTGAAGAGCGCGAGGTGCTCTTTCGAGGCGTCAAACCAATCGTGCACAGACTGATAGTCAGACGGCACCCCGCCGAATTTCCGGGCGGAGCTTTCGGCATGATGAAGCGGATGGGCCATCTCAAAGACCCTCGACATAGCTGTGCGAGCATTCGACATAGCGGTCCGCGTGATCGAGGATGATGCTGTCGTTGCGCAAGTCCCAGGTCAGCGTGCCGTAGCCACCCTCGTTGTTTTCGAACCCCGGGTGATGGTGATAGGCGAGCGACCAGGCGAAGTCGCCAACCTCTGTGGCAAGCGCCTCCGGCAGTTGGACCTCTGCAGGCTGCACCGTCACATCCTCGACATTGCCGGAGTCGCCATAGCCTTCGTATTCGGCAGTGACCTCGCTGATGCCAAGCGCACGTAGTTGCGCGAGCAGCTCCGTTCGGGATGCCTTCAAGGTGGTTTCGCGCTCTGCACGCCACTGAGCCGCCAGTGCGGCATAGTCGATCTGGGGATTGGTCATGGGTCCGTCCTCTTGTCTGAATTTGGGGGGCCGGGCTTGGCATTGGTCAGCGCGCGCCCGGAAAGCGCAGACCGGGCAAACCCCGATCCGCGACGCCCGACCGAAAGCCCGCTTTGACTTTTCAGGCGGCTTGTTCTGACGTCATGGCGGTTTCCAGCCCCACAATCCGGGCCAGAATATCCACCGTGTCGACCCTGTCCCCATGTGGCAGGAACACCCGCAACTGGAAGGCGATGATCTCGGTGAAGCAGCCGAGGGCCTTGAGGCCATCAATCATGCCCCGGTCCACGCCGCCCAGCTCGAGACGCATCTCGCCTGCGACCCGGCGACGGGTCAGGGTCAGACCCCGGCCCAGATTGACAGGTGCGGTGGTGCCGAGGGCGGCGGTCAACATCTCCTGCGGCGTTTGTGGATTGGAGACGAGGAAGCGGGCGCGCAGCGCGGCCGCCCCTTCTTCGCTCAGCGTGCGCCCGATCATGGCGGTCGCCCCGTCCGGCGTGACCCTGTAGATGCGTTCATTCGTGGTCGGAATATCCTTCCAGATCGGCAGCAGCAGTCCGGTCAGCAGGTAGAGCTTGGTCGTGGTGGTTTTCGGCAGGGACGCAGCCTCGGCATCCCAAAGCCGTGAGAACTCAGGCTTGCCGATCTCTTCCCAGGCCGAGGACTCGAGCCGCGTCTCCTCTAGATAGCTCGACCCGTTTGGCCGCACCGCCTTGCGCATCAGAGTGACAATGTCCTCGTCATACATCTGCATGGGCCGCGCCGAGATGAGCGCCGCGCGACCGGATGCGCGATTGACCATCGGCAGCTTGTCCGGATTGCGCGATATGGCCTCTTCGGCCCCAAGGACGTGGACCGGGTCGGTTACCTTGAGCCCGATGATCCGCGTGACAGCACCGGATTTCGGGCAGGTCCAGAGATCCTCGGTGGAGACCTGTTCGATCTTTTCGCCGCGCAGGGTTTCGACGCCGAGATCGAGCGTGCCCGCCGCGCGCGCCCGTTCGGTCTGATCAGCGATCCGGCGCATGAACTCGGCAAAGAGTGCGTTCTGCATGTGGATGGGAAGGGCAAGCACCCGGTTCAGAAACCGCTGGATCGGGGGAAGCTCCTCGAGAAGCACACCGTCCTTGTCGATCAGCCGCAGGGCGGTCCAGTCGGTGAAGTTCTCGTAGCTCATCGCCTCAGCGCGCCCGGCGGCAAGATCGGCGAAATACCCACGCAGCGCCGCCCGTGCGATCGGGCTTTCGAGATTGTCCTCCTCGCGGAACATGCCTTGCGAGCCGGTCTCGCGCTGGCCCTTGGTCAAGGCCCCCAGCTGGTCGAGGCGCTTGGCGATCGTCGAGGTGAAACGCTTTTCGCCATGCACATCGGAGGTGCAGACCCGAAAGAAGGGCGCGCTGACCTGGGCTGAGCGATGCGTGCGGCCGAGCCCCTGGATAGCGGCATCCGCGCGCCAGCCGGGCTCCAGCAGGTAGTGCCGCCGCCGTTTCTGGTTCTTCGCCGTTTGCGCCGCGTGATAGGACCGGCCCGTGCCGCCCGCGTCAGAAAAGATCAGGATATCCTTCTCGCCGTCCATGAAGGCTTGGGTCTCCGACGAATTATTGCTGGCGAAGCGCTTCTCGATGAAGAGATGGCCATCCTCGGCCTTGAGGGGCCGGATGGACCGCCCCGTGACTTCTGCCACGGCCTCGTCGCCAAAGGCCCAGAGGATCTGGTCGAGCGCCGAGGGTATCGGGGCGAGCGTCATCAACTCCATCATGGCCGCGTCACGCAGAGCGAGCGCCTCGCGCGAGACGACGAGCGCGCCAGTTTCATCGCGGAGCGGCTCGGCCACCATATTGCCGTCGATCTCGACCAGCTTTTGCGCATAGATCGGGAAGGCCTGTTCGAGGTAGCCCAGCACGTAGTCACGCGGCGTCAAGGCCCCCTCAACGAGTTCATCCTCCGGGTCCATTGTCTCAAGTCGGCGTTTGAGCAGGCTCTCGCCTGTAGAGACAACCTGGATGACGCAAGCCTTGCCCGCCGCCAGATCGTCCTTGATGGCGTGGATGATGCTTGGAGCCTTCATGCCCATCAGGAGATGGTTGAAGAAGCGCTGCTTCGTGCTCTCGAAGCGGGACTTGGCCGAGGCGCGTGCGGCCGACGCATTGGTCTCGCCAGAGGCGTCGTTGACGCCGGTCGCCGTCAGCGCAGCCTCGAGATTGTGGTGAATCGTCCGAAACGCGCCCGCATAGGCGTCGTAGATCTCGATCTGAGCCGGGGTCAGCGCGTGTTCCAGCACGTCATATTCCACGCCATCAAAGCTGAGGGCACGGGCCGTGTAGAGGCCGAGCGTCTTGAGATCACGCGCGACCACCTCCATGGCGGCGACACCGCCGGCTTCCATCGCTGAAACGAAACTCTCGCGGCTCGGGAAGGGGTATTCGGGGCCTTGTCCCCAGAGACCGAGGCGCGCGGCATAGGCCAGGTTGTGCACGCTCGTGGCACCCGTGGCCGAGATGTAGAAGACGCGAGCGCAGGGTGCTGCCAGTTGCAGCCGCAGGCCCGCAAGGCCCTGCTGGGAGGGTTTGACCCCCCTGCCCTGCTCGGACCCGGCCGCGTTCTGCATCGCATGGGCCTCGTCGAAAGCCAGTACGCCATCAAAGTCTTCGCCCATCCAGTCGAGGATTTGGCTCAGTCGCGTGGTGCCGCATTTGCCTGCGGACCGCAGCGTGGCGTAGGTCACAAACAAGATACCGTCGCCCATCGGGATGGGCTGGTCCGGTTTCCATTTGGAGAGCGGCTGGATGTCGGCGGGCGAGCCGCCGAGATCGGTCCAGTCGCGGATGGCGTCCTCGATAAGCGTGGCGGATTTGGAGACCCAGATCGCCTTCCTGCGCCCTGCAAGCCAGTTGACAAGGATGAGCCCCGCGCATTCGCGGCCCTTGCCGCAACCGGTGCCGTCGCCGAGGAAATAGCCAAGGCGATAGGCACGTGCGTCTGGATCATCATCGGCGCGGGAGAGCTTGGTCTGGTCGTCATCGATGGTAAACCGACCGGGCAGGTCGCGCCCATGGGCATCATGCGCCATGATGATGGTTTCCAGCTGCGCCTCGGAGAGATGTCCCTCCTCGATCAGCCTGGCGGGCAGGCGCAATTCCGCATTTGCCGTGTTTGAGGGCATGGGCGGGGCCACAGAGGCCATGGCGATGCTCTCGACGAGCGGGGTGGGATGTCCCTGCGCACCCGCGATCTCGATCCGCTGCGGACGGTAGCGCGCGTAGATGTCCGAGATGGGCGTGTTGTCGCGCGGGATATCAAGGCTCGTGAAAGCTAGCGGGACAACGACATTGGCCCGGGGTTTGGAGGAGGCGATAGGCGCAGCGGCGGTCTTGCGCGGAGCAGAGGATGGAACGGTCGGCCGCCCGTTAGGGATCGCCGCTGCCTGTTGTACGGGGCGCATCTCGGTCCGGGTTGAGGCCACGGCGTCGACATATGCCAAGGCTTCATCCAGATCCCGGACATTGGCGCGGATCATCTCGCCGCCCTCCTGCACCTTGTCGAAGATCATGAGCTGGGTTTCGACAGAGGTGCCGAGCTTGCGGTAGACCTGCCCTGGCATAGGCAACGCCAAGCGCGGCGTGAGCAAACCGCAGGCGCGGGACCAATGCGCGGCATCGCGTTCGGGCGTGAATCCCGGCGGCATGATCGCCACCAGCCGCCCACCGGGCGCCAGGCGCTTTGCAGCCGCGATAAGATGTTTGGCGGCGATGTGTTTGTCCCGGGAGCGATCGACCGAGGAGGCGAAGGGCGGGTTCATCACCACGACGTCGGGTAGAACCGGCGTTTGTAGCAGATCGTCGATATGCTCGCCGTCATGGCCCGTCACCTCGCCGCCGAAAACCGCGCGCAGGAGGCGCTGGCGAAAGGGGTCGATTTCATTGAGCACAAGCGTGGCACCGGCCCGGGCGGCGAAAGCGGCCAGGGCACCGGTGCCAGCCGAAGGCTCCAGAACGGTTTCGCCCTTGCGGATCGCCGTGGCCCGCAAGACCAGCGCCGCAAATGGCAGCGGCGTGGAAAACTGCTGCAGCCGGATCTGCTGTTCCGACCGACGGGTTTCCGTGAGGAGCCGTGAGGCAAGGAGCTTTGCAGCGGCGATGTCACCTGCCGCGCCGTCCCCACGCAGCAGCATCTGGACGGCCGCGGCCTGCATCAGGTCGTAGGCCATCCGCCAGTCCCAGGCGCCCCCGGCATCACTGCCATGAAACGTCTCGCGCATGATGCGCGCGAGCGCTGAGCTACGCAGGGGCTGGTAGTCGACCTCCGTGCCGATCTGCTCGAGGGCAGAGACGAGGTTAGCGTCGGATTCAACAGGATTGGGGAGCGTTGAGCGGTGCTTGGACATGGGGGTTTCCTTTGGATCAGGGTCTGAGTTCCAAAGGACAAAAAGCCCGCTCTACACTTTGAAGGCGTAGAGCGGGCAATTTCTTAGCGGAGGGCCTGCACGCCGATCATGGCCACTGCTGCGCAGCATGAAGAACGCGCAAAATGGTCACCATCTCAGGGCTTTCAGCATAAACCACGATGTAGTTCGGCCGAACAACCATCTCCCTAGTCCCGTCCACACGGCCCGCGCGGTACATCTGAGGGCGTTCTGGAAGGAGGGACGTCTTGTGTTCAATCTCGTCTTTGAGAACTTGGGCGGCATCCGGGTTGTCGTCAGAGATGTAGTCAATGATTGCCAGCAAGTCGGCTATGGCCGTGGCTTTCCATTCAAGATCGGGCCCATCAAGATTTGGCAAAGCGCTTCCCGTCAATCAATGCCTGGGCGTCTTGCATCGCCTTGGCATGGCGCGTCGTGGGCCTTGGATCGTCCAGCGCTTCCTGTACCTTCGCCCTGAACCAGGCGTCATAGGCATCCGGATCAGCAGTCAATCCGGCAGGCAAGCCGCCTTCTGCGGCCACGCGGGTCAGAAGAATACGCACCGCGTCGGAGAGCGTCAGACCGACGCCCGCAAGTGCGTCCGAAGCCTGTGCTTTCAGCTGATCGTCAACACGGACATGAAGCATGGATGTTTGGGCAGGCATGGATGGTCCTCCAGTTGATGGGAGTGATGTATCTCATTTGAGATACGAATTCAAGTCGGCAGTATGCGCGCGCGTGCCTGTGGTGTTGTCTCAGCGGGAAACTCAGCCACCCTGCCCCGCCAGGAACTCCGCCAGCACAGGACTGGCCGCGACTTTCGCGGAGCTGAGCAGCTCCGAGCCCGCAAGCGAAGCTTTCGAAAGGCGCACGAGCACACCGGTTTCCTCGATGCGGTAGCAGCGGCGTTTTTGCCGCCCCCGCCTGTAGTGCGTCGCAGTGACGATCTGGCAGGTGCTGCCATCGGTGAGCGTCACAGGGGTGGCGAGCCTGATCTTGTCGCCTTCCTGGTAGTCTGGGATCGCAGCCCAATCCCGGCAGCGCTGACGCCAGTCCTGGGCGTAGCTGTCCGGGTCTTTCAGGTCGGAGAGGAGTTCGATCAGCCCAAGGGGAGCACGAGACTCGTTCGGGCCAGCGCTTTCCTCCATGTCCTTGTAGCCCCAACAGCCGTCATCGTATCGGGTGAGGAAGACAGCCCCGAAAGTGATGGAGCCATCCGCATCGGTCACATAGGTCGTGTCCTCGACGTGGGTGCCGTCGAGATTGGTGACCCTTGCCGCCGCATACCAGGTGGAGCCGACCTTGCATGCCTTGACCAGTTCGGTTTTGCGCGTTTCGCCCTCAAAAGTGCAGAGCCGGGTGATCTCCTCTCTCTCATCCACGTAGGTTTTAACGCGGCCGTCGGTGTAGAAAAGCCATCCCATTATGCCACCCTCCGGTCATCGATTTCGATCAGCGCATCGAGCGGCACGCGGTAGGGCTGCATGGCGTCGAAATCCTCGCAATTGCCGCAGTTCTGCACGATCGCGAAGGTGTCGCAGGCATCCTTGAGGATGACCCGGAAGGTGCCGCCGAGGCCCGAGGGCACCTCGTAGGTTCCGCCGATGAGATAGTCCGAGGCCCGGCGCACGAAGACGCGGATGCTGTGGCCATCGGTGGCGAGCCGGATCGCACCCCGCCCCCGGTCGATGAGCACCTGCACGTCATCCAGGATGTCGGTGTAGAACTGGCCGGTCAGATCGCGAAACGCCATGCGGCGCTGCGCCATCCAGTCGGTGTCCCGAAACGGGTTCATGCCGTCGGCGAAGGCGAAAGAGGGATCGGCCTGTTCGGTGGTGACGATTCGGGTGGTCGTGCCATCGATGCCGTTTGAGCGCAGATGCACACCATTGCCGACGATCAGGATCAGGGCGGGCCTGTCCACGGGCCCGTTCCAGTTGGGCAGGAAGGTTTTGCAGGCGCGCGCATGGGCGATCTGCGCCGCAACTGCGGAGGCAGAGAACTTGAGAATAGCCATGGGGATGTCTTTCCGTTGGGTGTGGGAGGGTCGACCCGCGCGGGTGGCATGATCCACGCGCGGGTCGCGTGATGGCTCAGGCCGCTTGCGCGACCTCGCTGTCAGGCTCGGGGATTTCCGCAGTGGGCTCAGCCTCATCAAAGGCGAGACCGGCGGTCTGCATCATCGGCGGGCACCAGGCGGCCACGGCAGCGCGCTGCGCGTCCGAGAGTGTGGCGAAGGGCTCGGCGAAGAGCTTGTCGCAGAAGGCGACGATCTCTTTCTTGCTCGACGAGGCCAGCGTCACCGCCTCCTGGGTCAGACCCAGATCCTCGCCGAGGATCTTCAGGAGCCAGGCCTTTTTGAAGCGGTTAAAGAGCGCCGCATTCGGCGTCCAGTGGGCGCGGATGTCAGGCATGATCTCGATCTCGAACGCATGCATCAGGCTGTCGCGCTGGCGGTCCCGGGCAAAGCAGGACTGCGTGGTGCTGGCGGTGGCATAGGCGACGAGCTTGGCCTTCTCCGCTGCATCGAGCGCGCGAAACGCCGCGAACTGATCGGCGGGCGCGCGGGTGTCATCGAGCCAGTAGAGGTCAAGCGCATCATGCGCCGCCGCCACCTGCTCGAGCGAGGCGCCATCGATCTCGTCCATCTTGGCGTGGCTGCGGTATTCCTTGCGGGCATCGATCTTGATCGCCTGCGTGACACTCATGCCGCTGGCCAGAACGTCACTGACCAGCTTGAAGAGCGTCAGATCGAGCGTGGCCTCCGGATACAGCGCCATCGCGGCCCCAAGGGCCATGGCTCGCTCGGTCTTGAGGTCCTCAGCCAGTGAGGCTGGGTAGGTGATTTCACCGGAGTCCGGGGCCTCCTCCCCGGTTGGGCTAGCCGAGGAGCCGCGCGCGCCCTCCTCTTTCACGGTGTCCTCCGGGCGGATGAGGCCAACATGGAGCGTGATCTGCCCACCCTGCCACGACGCGATTACCCCAGACCGCGCGAGGTCCTCGGCGCTGTAGGCCTCCTGCAGATCGCGCGCTTCCTCTTCCAAGGCGTCCACGCGCTCGTAAAGGGCATTGTGGGCACCGTCCTCGAGCCCCTCATCCTCCATCTCGAGCTGCAATTTCTCGAGCTCGGCGGTGATCTCATCGATGCGCTTCTGGGCAGCCTCATCCGGCTCGATCGGGCCGGGATAAACGCGGCCGTAGTTGGCCATGGTTGCGTAATCATAGCGCACCATCGCATCGGCCCAGGCAAAGCCCAGCTTTATGCGGGCCTCTTCGGCAGCGGCACCGAGCTTCTCGAGCAGGATGGTTTCGACCAGCGCCGCATCCTCAAGCACGGAATGCTCTTCCAGAAGGTCAGCCGCGACTGCGCCGCCGCGGGCCTCGTAGTCCGCGCGCACGAAAGCTCCGATATCGTCACTGACCTGCACACCGCGGGATTTGAGGGCCTGACGGACCGTGTAGGCCTGCAGATAGCCGCCGTCTTTCGTGAGCGCCTCGAAGACCTCGCGCTGCGCCTCCTGGCTCGGATGTTCGGCGAAGGCCTTCATCGTGTCGAGCGTGATCACCTTGCCCCGGGCCGCGGCGCGGATATCGGGGTGGATCAGGCCGTAGCGCAATCGGCCTTTGACGACGGCCACCGTGGTGCCGAAGGTCTTTGCGATGGTCTCGGGCGTCTGGCCGTCGACCTCCATCATCCGCGCGAAAGCCTCGAACTCGTCGATGGCATTCATCGGCGCCTGGGTGATGTTCTCGGCGAGCGACAGCGCCGTGGTGACGTCGCAGTCCTCCGGCACAAGGCGGCAGTCCACCTTGGTTTTCGCGGTGAAGCCCTTCGCTGCCTTCTCCGCGACCAGCTCCTTCAGGGCTGCATGGCGCCGGCCGCCGGCGAGGACAGCGTATTTGCCGTCAAGCTTCTGGACCAGGAGCGGCTGGAGCAGGCCCAGAACAGCGATACTGGCTTTCAGATGCGCGATGTTCTCGGGGTCATAAGTTTCCGGCGCGTTGCTGCGCACATTGGCGGGATGCGGGGCCAGATCGCCGATGGCGACGGAGACGGGTTTGAAGCTTGTGGTCATGGGGTTTCCTTTTCGGTGGGTTTGGAGCGGCCCGCGCATTCAGATGCGCGGCCAATCCCCGTCTTCAGGGATCAAACAACAAAAGGCCCACTCTCCCTTTGAGGGGTCAGTGGGCCTTCATTGCTTGACGTGTAAGGTTTGGGGGGTGTCCCCTCGCCTACCAGTCGCGCGCCAGCATGATGGTCAGCACGCGCATGGTCGTGGCGGGGTTGTCCGGGGTCTCGGCCCCGTAGCGGAAATCCGAATCTGCCTCATAGAGATCGATCTTCCAGAACACGGTCTCGCCGCGGACCGTGACCGCCCCGAAATCGTGCCATCCTTCGGGATCATTCTCGGGCTCGAATGTGGCAAACTCACCGGTTGCCTTCACCGCCTCGGCCATAAAGCCTTCACCGGCCTCCATGAGCGAGCGAGTCACATGCATGCGGCCCTGGATGGCCTGCGCGGGCGGCACTCCGAGGCACGCGAACTTGCGAAAGGCGTCGTTCTGCGCGGCTATCACACTCGGATCCGGACGGTCTGGCTGGGGTTGAACGGTCATGGACATGGGGATCTCCTTTGAGAGGTTTGAAACACCCTTCCCAAAGCCCGCTTTTTCTTTTCCGCCTGGCGGCAGGACCGAAGGAGAAGGTGCCCTACCCGAACAGCCCCTTGGGTCTGTAATTCGGGTTGGGGATGGTCTCGACCCAGCCACCCTGTTCCTTGATGGTCTCGAGCGCTGCCGAGAGTGGATAAGCGCCCTCGGACGGGCTCCACCAATAAGCTCCGCGTTTGAAGGTAATGATCTTGCGGCGGCCGTCGTTGAAGCAGGCCACCCGCAGCGTTTTGGGTTCCTTACGTGACATGGGAGTCTCCGTTCTCCGTGTGGTCAGGCCGCCTCGGCACTGCGCCCTGCCCTGCCCGTCTCCGATCTGGCGATCAGATAGTCACAGGCGCGCTGCGCGTCCGCGGCTTGCCGGAAGATCGCGGCCTTGTCCGACCGAAGGACCCGCAACCAGTTGTGGAGGTAGGCGGCATTCATCTCGAGCGTATGCGCCGTGAAGCCGAGCGACTGACCCAGGAACACCGAGGCCAATTCCGCGACGATCTCCTCGCGCGCATAGGACGTGTTGCCAAACTTCGAGAACCCGAAATCACGGTTCAGTCGATGGGGGGCCTTCGTGGCATGGGCCAGCTCATGGGCCCAGACCCCGTAAAAATTGCGCGGGTCCTGGAACCGCGTGATGGACGGCATGTAGACCTTGTCCACGGGCGGCAAATAGTACGCTTCCGTTCCTGTGAAGACGGTCGTGATGTCGATGGCATCGAAAAACGCCTGCATGTGCGGGATGGGCTCGGACGGCGGATGCTCGGGCGCGGGCTTCGGGTCGGGGTAGAAACTGTCGGGCAGGCCCTCGATCTGGCAGGCATTGAACACGCGGTAGGATTTCTGGAAGCGGAAGATACGGGCTTCCTCGGAGCGATGCTCGCCGTCGCTGCAGTCGTCCTCGCCGCCGGCGTCTTTCCGGCCTTGACCGTAATAAACAACGACAGAAGACTTCTCGCCCTTGCGCACCTTTGCATCCAATGCATTGGCCTGCGGCAACGTCATCCAGAAGGGAGAAGTGTAGCCCGCCATCACGGTCCGCATGGTCAGCAGGAAGTTGTTCACTCCCTGGTAGGGTTCACCGCCTACGCGCAGGGGGCGCGTGCTGCCGCCTGCCGTCCAGGGCTTGCGCCATGGCAGGACACCGCGCTCGATGATGCGGATGATTTCGTTTGTGATGACCTCGGAGGCATCGAATTTGGGCGTGCGGGATCGGGCCATGGCTGGCCTCCTTTCGAGTTTTGGTGAGAGGAAATGGTGATCAGATTGACTGACGGGGCCGCGGATCGTTGACGATCCTCGCGCCGAGTCCTTCGACCATGTCGATGTAGGTGGTCAGCAGGACGGAACTGCCAAGCCCCCAGGGTTCAGGGTCGTCCGATCCGTCCCGCGTCACCCGCGGCAAGTTCGCGAAGGCGATGACATCGGTGACGGGTCGGATATCGATAAACGGCGTCCCTCGTGCGACCGCAAGAGTGGCCAAGGGAAAGCGCTCGATCGGCGCGAGAGTCGAAACGGTGGTGCAACCGAGATGGAGGAACGTGCCGCCCTCTCCGCAAATCACATGCGCGTTCGGCAATAACGCCGCCTGCTTCAGATACCCGAGATCACGCAGGACCGTCTCTCGCTCGAGCCGCTGTACCTGCTCCGTCCGGCCGGTTCGGCGTAGTTCCTTGTGTCGCCACCACGAGGCAGCGGTCGCGCGCAATACGCGCAAGACACCTGTTTGCATGGGAATGCCCTTCATCAGGAAAGACAGACCGGAACCCGGCCCGGACCCGTCCGAGGAACCCCAAAGCCCCTCATCCGTCAGTCACAAAACCCGAAGGACACTTTCACTTTTCCCGGGTACGGACCCTGTCCTTCTCAAGAACCAACGGGTCCTCAACAAACGGCTCAATACCGGGCCGTCTCCAGAAGCCATTGATTTGGAACAGCAAATTCAGATCGGCAGGCAAGATCGGCAACGCATATCGGCAAAACCTTGCCTCTAAACCCGAAATGTGTATATTTTTCAATTGCTTTGCAAACATAGAAGATCGGCAAAAATGCTGGAAACACCCGCCAGAATCGAACCCTGCTTCTTCGAGGAGCATATTCCTACAGAACTGGCAGACCTTTCGGTCGACATCCAGAGGGAAGCTACCGGGCTGGGACAAGGGCTGCATCCTGACAGCGCAGCCGAGCTTGCCGATCTCGTCCGCGTGATGAACTGCTATTACTCCAACCTGATCGAGGGACACAACACGCGCCCACGCGACATCGAAAGGGCGCTGGCTGGCGCCGAGCTTGAGGAAGAAACCCGCCCTCTCGCCCTTGAGGCCCGGGCGCACGTCATCGTTCAACGGGCCATCGATGAGATGCATCGCATAGGCACCCTGCCCCGCCCCACATCAGTCGAATTCCTGACTTGGGTCCATAAGAGCTTCTACGATGAGATGCCTGATGAGTTTCGGGCCATCGAACATTCCGACGGCACACAAGAGCCCATCGTTCCGGGACGCATGCGCCAGAACGACGATCGGGAAGTTGCGGTCGGGCGCCACCTACCTCCTTCATCGTCGCGCGTCGCGGCATTCATGGACCATTTCGACAAACGATTTCAGATTGCGGCGCGGTCTTCGAGCGGACGGATCATCGCGATCGCCTCTGCACATCACCGGC
>DRFF01000029.1 GCA_011050685.1 Aurantimonas coralicida | reverse complement strand
GACCCCGCCTGGCTCGCGGGCACCATTCAGGATCGGTTGCGCCGCAATGCGCCACCAGAACGTCCGGCCTTCCAGATCGAGGGCCTGCACGATCTCGACCGGGGTGACGGTCCGAACGCATTTCTCGATTTGCGCATGGATGTCCTGCCGTGCATAGCCCGGCAAGAGATTCCTGAGCCGTGCCCCGACCCCGTCAGTCGCGGCGATTCCCAGCATGCGGCGAAAATGGCAGTTGCAGGCGAGGACCCGATCCGGTTTTCCCCCATCGAGATCGATCACCGCGACGCTGGCAGCGATCGCGTCGACGACACCGGGAAGCTCGTCGAGCAAAATTTTCTTGATACTCACTAAGCTTTACCCCCAGACCGAAGGCGCAATTTTTAGCGCAGAATCGTTAACGCTGCCTTGCCCGTATGCTCCGAAGGAAGCGCGCATCACTCCGCTTGCCGGCGCGCACGCACCCGCACCGCGGCGCGTTCCAGCATGTATGTTTCCGCTTCGATCATATGGCCGCGCATGATCATGCGGCACAGTTCCGGATCGCCCGCCTTGAGTGCCCGCAAAAGGCGCACCTGGTAATGCAGGCCGGTCTCGCGCAGGCCGGGATTGGGCTCCTTGTAGATCGCCCGGCAGACCGTCATCTCCCGCAACAGGCTCAACAAGAATCTGCCGATGAAGGCCAGCAACGGGTTGTCGGAATGGCGCGTCAGCTCTTCGTGGAAATCGAGCTCGGCGAGACGCTGGGCGTATTCCTCCTCCGCGGTCGTCGGTTCGTCCTCATAGAGCCGAATGGTGGATTGCAGGGCTTCGAAGCCTTCCGGCGACAATTTTCCGGCGACGCTCGCGGCGAGTTCCGGCTCGACCCATTTGCGCAGCGCATAGATATTCGCGATCGAGGGCTGCTCGAACAGGAACAGATTGTCCAGCAAGCGGATCGCCTGATCGGGACTGACAGCCGATACGAATATGCCGCCGCCCGGCCCGGTCTTGCTGGTGATCAGCCCCTGAAACTCGAGGATTTGCAACGCTTCCCGCAAGGTGCCGCGCGAGGCTTTCAGATTTTGAGGTTGGAACCACTCCGGCGCGATCGGATCGCCCGGCCGCAGGCCATGCGCGACGATCAGCTCGCGAAGCTGGTCGGCGATGATATCCGGCCGTTTGCGGCGCCTGGGACCCTTGTCCGAGACGCGCGGAGCCGGGCCGATGGGAGACTTTTCGGGCATGGGATCAGCCCGGACCATTGGGATGGTAACAGGCCACAAGGTGGTCCGCGGCGCCCCCGGAAACCGGATCGAGAGGCGGATGCCGGGATCGGCACACATCCGCCGCGTTCGGACAGCGCGCGTAAAAGGCGCAGCCCGATGGTGGATTGTAAGGATCGGGCAGTTCGGTGTTGGCGTCTTCCGGAATCAGGTCATGGCGGCCGGGCGCCGGGGCGGAGCGCATCAACAGATCGGTATAGGGATGACGCGGCGCCGCGAAGACGCTGCCCGCCGGGCCGAGCTCGGCGACCCGGCCGAAATACATCACCGCGACACGGTCGCTGACGCTCTCGACCACCGACAGATCATGGCTGATGAACACATAGGTGAGGCTAAAGCGGTCCTTCAGATCGTCCAGGAGATTGAGCACCTGCGCCTGGATCGAGACGTCGAGCGCGGAGACCGGCTCATCGAGAACGATCAATTCCGGCCCGGCGGCGAGCGCCCGGGCGATACCGATGCGCTGGGCCTGGCCGCCGGAAAACTCGTGCGGATAGCGCTCGAGGAATTCCGGCGCGAGATTGACCGCGTCCATCAGCTCTTCCAGCCGGGCCGCGCGGGCGTCGCCCTTCAGCCCGGCAAGATGCTTCAGCGGCGCCTCGAGAATCGTCCGGATGGTCTTGCGGGGGTTGAGCGAGGCGACCGGGTCCTGGAACACATACTGGACCTTGCGCGCCAGCGCCCGGCGGTCGCGTTTGGCCTCAGCGACGAGGTCGCGTCCGTCCAGCGTGATCCGCCCGGCGGTCGGCAGATCCAGCCCGACCATCAGCCGCGCCAGGGTCGACTTGCCGCAGCCCGATTCCCCGACGATCCCGAGGGTCTCGCCTTTCTTCACGTCCAGCGACAGCCTCTGAACCGCATGCACCGCCGGCTTTTGGGTGCCAAACAGGGTGTGCCCGCCGCCGAAGATCTTGGCGACGCCCTCGATCGCAAGAAGTGTCCGGTCAGACATCGGCTTCCCCCGCGGCCAAAGGATGCAGGCAGCGCACCGCCCGCCCCTCGCCTGCGTCGCTCATCGCAATGTCGCCGCTTCGGCAGTCCGCCCGCGCCCGTGGGCAGCGCGGCGCGAAGGCACAGCTGTTCGGCAGATTGTCGACCAGCGGCGGGCGGCCCGCGATGGCGTCGAGACGGCGCTCCGGTTCGCCGAGCACCGGCACGCACTGGATCAGCTTCGCCGTATAGGGATGGGCCGGGGCCGACAGGATGGCCTCTGTCGGGCCGGTTTCCACGATCCGGCCGGCATACATCACTGCGACCCGGTCGCAGATCGCCGAGACGACGCCGAAATCATGGGTGATGAACAGAATCGCCGTGTCGCGCTCCCGGCGCAGCCGGTTCATCAGTGCCAGGATCTGCGACTGCACGGTCACGTCGAGCGCTGTGGTCGGCTCGTCGGCGATCAGCACCCTGGCGTCGTTGGCGAGCGCCATGGCGATGCAGACACGCTGGCGCATGCCGCCGGACAGTTCATGCGGGAACACGTTCAGCCGCTCGGCCGGGTTCGGAATCCGCACCAGATCGAGGAGGTCGATGGCCCGCTTTTTCGCTTGCGAACCGGTCATCCTCTGATGCGCGCGGATCGCCTCGGTCAGCTGATCGCCGACGGTGAACAGCGGATGCAGCGTCGACAGCGGATCCTGGAAGACATAGGCGACGGCGGCGCCGCGCAGCTGGCGTATCCGCTCATTGGAAACGGCGAACAGATCTTCCTCGCCGAGAAAGGCCGCCCCGCCGACGATACGGCCCGGCGGCGTCGGCACCAGCCCCATGATCGACATGGCGGTGACGGATTTGCCCGAGCCGGATTCGCCGACAAGGCCGAGACATTCGCCCTTCATCAGGACCAGATCGATGCCGCCGACAGCCTTGTAGACGGACCCGCCGACATGAAAT
>DRFF01000028.1 GCA_011050685.1 Aurantimonas coralicida | reverse complement strand
TCGCCGAGCCGACCGGCGAAGCCTGGCTCGTCCAGCTCGAACAGGCGGCGCGCGCCGGCGCAGCCCCCGCCGACGTCTCGATGATGTCCCAGGTGTCGATGCGCAAGGGACTGTCGACCGAGCTGTGGGCGCCCCTCGACACCGCCAAGATCACCAACGCCGGCGACGTTCTGCCGCCTTTCATCGTCGAATATCCGGACGGCCAAGTCGCCGGCATCGGCGCGGTGGCCTGGTACATCACCCTCGTCACCAACACCGAATCATATCCGGACGCGCCCGAGAGCTGGCAAGCGTTGTGGGACCCCGCCAACAAGGAGAAGCTCGGGCTCCTTGCGCTGGTCTCCAACTCATTCCTGCTGGAAGTGACGGCGAAGACCTTCTTCGGCGGCACCGACATTCTCGACACCGAGGAGGGCATCCTGAAGGTCATGGACAAGCTGGCCGAGCTGAAGCCGAACGTCCAGCTCTGGTATCGCGACGAGGCGCAGTTCGAGCAGGCGCTGAAGTCGGGCGAAATCCCGATGGGCCAGTATTATCACGACGTCACCGGCCTTGCCGCCGCCGACGGCTTCCCGGTGCGCTCCACCTTTCCGAAAGAGGGCGGCATCTCCGATTCCGGCTGCTGGGCGGTGACCAAGGCGTCCGAGAAGCTCGATCTCGCCCATGAGTTCATCGACTACATGACGCAGCCGGACATCCAGGCGCTGCTCGCCCGCAAGGTCGGCACCGCCCCGGTGATCAAGCGGGAACTGCTCGACCTCACCGACGAGGAGTTTTCGGCGGTCTCCTCCGAGATCGACCCGATCGTGCCGCGCTACGATCTCTATGTCGACAAGGCCGACTGGCTGAACCAGAAATGGACCGAGTTGATCGTCGGCTGAGCCCCGCCCTCGCGAAACCGGCCGGTCGTCTTGGCGGCGACCGGCCTTAATCACCGGACACAAGCGATGAGCGGCCTCGAACTCGTCAATGTCACCAAGCGCTACGGCTCGGTTCTCGCGGTCGACGACGCCGTGCTGAGCGTGCCGGCGGGCAGCTTCGTCTGCCTGCTCGGCCCGTCCGGCTGCGGCAAGACCACGCTGATGCGGATCGTCGCCGGACTGGAAACGCCGAGCGCCGGCGACGTGCGCTTCGACGGCGAAGCGATCGGCGACCGCCCGGTGCACAAGCGCGACTTCGGCATGGTGTTCCAGTCGCTGGCACTGTTTCCGCATCTGACCGTCGGCGAGAACATCGCCTACCCACTAAAGATCCGCCGCCGGGGCAAGGCGGAGCGCGAGGCGCGGGTCGCCGAACTGCTCGACATGGTGCGGCTTCCCGGCGTCGGCGATCGGGCAGTGTCGCAGCTCTCCGGCGGCCAGCGCCAGCGCGTGGCGATCGCCCGCGCGCTCGCCGTTTCGCCAAAACTGTTCCTGCTCGACGAGCCCTTGTCGGCGCTCGACGCCAAGCTGCGCGAGGCGATGCAGGTCGAGCTGCGCCAGTTGCAGCAACGGCTCGGCGTCACCACCATCGTCGTCACCCACGACCAGCGCGAGGCGATGACCATGGCCGACAAGATCGTCGTCATGAAGGGCGGACGCATCCTGCAGATGGACCGGCCGATCGACATCTACCGCCGGCCGGTCGATCCATTCGTCGCCGATTTCCTCGGCCAGACCAACCTTTTGACCGCCTCGGCCGAGGCCGGGACGGTGCATGTCGCCGGCGCACCGATCCCTGGACTCGCGCTGCCGGCCGGCCGGCGCACGGCGGAAATCTCCGTGCGGCCCGAAGACGTCACAGTGCTGTCCGAGGGCGAAGCGCCGATCGCGGCGACGGTCGAGTTCATCCGCGACATGGGCTCGGCGGTCGAGGTTTATCTCGACACCGCCGCCGGCCGCATCATCGCCCAAAGACCCGCCGGCAGCGGTGGGCTCGCCGTCGGCGACAGCGTTTCGCTCGGCCTCGATCCAGAATCCATCGTCATCTTTCCCGAAGGCGGGCGCCCGTGAGCGCGGCGGCGATCGCGGGCAAGCGCCACGGCGACCAACTGCCGCTGGTCTTTCCGGCACTGATGCTGTTCGCCTTCTTCGTCGTCCCCTTCGGGCTGATGATCGCGGTGTCGTTCTTCGAGCGGGTGCAGGGCGGCTTCTACGTGCCCGTCTTCACCACCGCGAACTACGCGCGTTTCCTCAGCCTGTTCTTCGGTGAAATCCTCTTGTTCTCGCTCGGGTTGTCGGCGATGGTCTCGGCGATCTGCCTGACCGTCGGCGCCCCGTTCACCTATCTTCTGACCAGACTGTCCCGCCGCCGTCAGATGCCCTGGCTGGTGGCGATGCTCGCCGTCCTGTCGCTGTCGGAGGTGATCATCGGCTTTGCCTGGTCGACGCTGCTCAGCCGCACGGCCGGCGTTTCCAATCTTCTGGCGGCGATCGGGCTGATGGATGGACCGGACGCCTGGAGCCCGAGCTTGTGCGCGGTCCTTGTCGGCATGGTCTATCAGGCCCTGCCCTATGCTGTCCTCGTGCTTTACCCGTCCTTTTCTCGGCTCGATCCCTCGCTCGCCGAAGCCGCGCGCACCCTCGGCGCCTCGCCGATCCGTTCGTTCCTGACCGTCGTCCTGCCGGCGATGCGCACGACGCTGATCGCCACCTTCATCATCGTCTTCGTCTTCGCCCTCGGCGCCTATCTGTTGCCGCAGCTCCTCGGCCGGCCGCAGCACTGGACGCTGTCCGTACTGATCACCGATCAGGCGATCTACCAGTCGAACATGCCCTTCGCGGCGGCGATGGCGGTGTTTCTGGTCATCGCCAGCCTGTTGCTCGTGCTGTTGACCACCGTGCTCGGCCACAAGGGGAAACCGGCATGAGCGAGCGCATTGCAACCCGGCTGTTTCTCTTCCTCGTCGCGCTGTTCCTCGCCGGTCCGCTGGTCGTCATCGCCGGCGTGTCGGTCAACGAAAAGCGCAGCCTGACCTTTCCGCCCGAAGGGTTCTCGTTTCACTGGTACGCCCAGATCTTCACCGACGACGGCTGGCGCGGGGCGCTGACGACCTCGGTCCTGATCGCGCTCGGCGCAGCGACGCTCGCCGTGCTCATCGCCCTGCCGATCGCCTATGTTCTGTGGAAGCGCGTCAGCCTCGTCGGCCGGCTGATCCAGACCCTCGGCATCTCGCCCTTCGTGCTGCCGCCGGTGATCACCGCGCTGGGTGCGCTGAGCTTCTGGGCGACCGTCGGCTCCTACGGCGCGTGGTACAGCGTCGTCATTTCGCACGCGATCTTCTTCACCAGCCTGCCGCTGGTGACGCTGTCGCTTGGGTTTTCGACCATCGACCGGGAGGTGACCGAGGCGGCGCGCACCATGGGCGCCGACGAGCGCATCATCCTGACGACGATCGTGCTGCCGATGATCGTGCCCTACATCGTCTCCGGTTTTGCCTTCGCCTTCGTCCTGTCGCTGAACGAATATATCGTCGCCTACATGACCGTCGGCTTCACGATGGAAACCGTGCCGATCAAGATCTTCAACGCGCTGCGCTACGGTTACACGCCGACCATGGCCAGCGTCTCGATCCTGTTCGTCGGGGTCGCGGTGGCGGTCTTCGGCCTCGTCGCGCGCTTCGGCGACCTGCCGCGGCTGCTCGGCGCCTGGAGCGAGGGCAACGAGACATGAGGGTCGCGGCGTTCCAGATCGCGGCCGGCGGCGAGACAGCCTCGGCCCGGCTCGCGGCGATCGCGGACGCGGTCACGCAAGCGAAACGGGCGGACGCGACGCTCGCGGTGTTTCCCGAACTCGCCCTGCCCGGCTACGGCGCCGGCGAGGTGATCAAGGACGCGGCCAGAGAGCGCGGCGACGAACTGCTGACGGCCCTCGCCCGACTTGCCGACCGAAGCAGCATCGCCATCGTTGCCGGCATCGCGCTGGAACGCCAAGGTTCGATCATCAACGCCGCCGCACTGCTCAGACCCGGTGAGGAACCCGTCGTCTACGCCAAGCGCCAACTCTATGGCACTTATGAAAAGGCGCTGTTTCGCGCTGGCGACATCCCTCCCCCCGTCGTCGAACTCGGCGGGCTGAAGGCCGGCCTGCTGGTCTGTTTCGACGTCGAGTTTCCCGAGCATGTCCGCGATCTCGCCAGGCGCGGCGCCAACATCGTACTGGTGCCGACGGCGCTGCCGCGGAGCCCGGCGGCGCATTTCATCGCGCGGAACGTGATCCCGGTGCGCGCCTTCGAGAACCAGGTCTTCGTCGTCTATGCCGATTGGTGCGGTACGGACGCGCGCTTCGCCTATCAGGGCCTGTCCTCGATCGCGGCGCCGGACGGCAGCCGCCTCGCCGAGGCGAACGAGAGCGATCCGGCGATGCTCGTCGGCGACATCGATCCCGGCGCCTTCAGCGCCAGCAAAGAGCAAAACCCCTATCTGGATGAGCTAAGGTCGGTTTGAGGCGATGGCCGCGCGGTTCTACCAGGCACAGATTTTCGTCTCCGTCTCGGCATTCGCCCAGCAGGCGGGATCGTCCCGCTCGCGCACATAGGTTCCGGCAAGCGAAATGTTGCGATTGCCGAGATTGACGAAGCCGGAGGCGTAGCCGGGGCTGTCGACGAGCAGGATATAGGTGACCCCAGGTCCCTCGATGGTGAAGCTTCCGGCCGAATCCGTCATCTCGAAATCGCAGTCGAAATAGCCGTCGTCGCTGGCAAAGCACTTCGCCGGCTTGGCCTCGGCACCCGCAGCGAAAACGACGAGGGCCAGCGCCGCAAGGCCGCCCGCCCTTTTCAATACCTTATTCGACACCATGACCGCCTCCCAGCGATACGGCCACGTCATGTGGCCGTATCGCGCGAGATTAGCACGGCGCGCGTGCCGCAGGGAGAGGCTCGCAAGCAAATGCGCGCCGCTCGCGACGGCCGAAACAGGCCGCCGTTCCCTTGCGATCTAGCGCGTCAGGCGCTTGTAGGTCGGTCGCTTCGGGTTGACCGATTCCGGACCGAGGCGGCGAATCTTGTCCTGCTCGTAATCCTCGAAATTGCCCTCGAACCATTCGACGTGGCTGTCGCCCTCGAAGGCGAGGATGTGCGTCGCCAGCCGGTCGAGGAACATGCGGTCATGGCTGATCACCACGGCGCAGCCGGCATATTCCTCCAGCGCGTCCTCGAGCGCGGTCAGCGTCTCGGTGTCGAGATCGTTGGTCGGCTCATCGAGCAGGATGACGTTGGCGCCGGATTTGAGCATCTTGGCGAGATGCACGCGGTTGCGCTGGCCGCCCGACAGGGTGCCGACCTTCTGCTGCTGGTCGCTGCCCTTGAAGTTGAAGTTGCCGACATAGGCCCGCGAGTTCATCTCGTATTTGCCGAGCTTCATGATGTCGACGCCGCCCGACACCTCTTCCCAGACCGTCTTGTTGGGAGCCAGATCGTCACGGCTCTGGTCGACATAACCGAGGTCCACCGTCTCGCCGACATCGACCTTGCCGCTGTCGGGCTGTTCCTGGCCGGTGATCATCTTGAACAGGGTCGACTTGCCGGCGCCGTTCGGCCCGATGATGCCGACGATGCCGCCGGCCGGCAGCTTGAACGACAAATCCTCGATCAGCACCCGGTCGCCATAGCTCTTGGTCAGGTTCTCGACCTCGATCACCCGGTTGCCGAGCCGCTCCCCGGTCGGGATGACGATTCTGCCGTCGGCCGGCTTGCGGTTCTCGGCGATCTCGACCAGCTCGTTATAGGCCTTGATGCGCGCCTTCGACTTGGTCTGCCGCGCCTTGGCACCCTGCTGGATCCATTCGCGCTCGCGGGTGAGCGCCCGCATCCGGGCGTCGTCCTCGCGGCCCTCCTGCTTCATCCGCTTGGCCTTCTTCTCCAGATAGCTGGAGTAGTTGCCCTCGTAAGGCATGCCACGGCCGCGATCGAGCTCGAGAATCCAGCCGGTGACGTTGTCGAGGAAGTAGCGATCATGGGTGACCATCAGCACCGAGCCCTCGTACTCCCTGAGGTGCTTTTCGAGCCACAGGATGGTCTCGGCGTCGAGATGGTTGGTCGGTTCGTCGAGCAGGAGGATGTCCGGCTTCGACAGGAGCAGCTGGCAGAGCGCCACCCGGCGCTTCTCGCCGCCGGAGAGCGGCGCGATCAGCGCGTCGGCCGGCGGACAGCGCAGCGCGTCCATCGCCATCTCGACCTGGGATTCGAGATCCCACAAATTCTGGGCGTCGATCAGATCCTGAAACTTCGCGCCCTCCTCCGCCGTCTCCTCGGAGTAGTTCATCATCAGTTCGTTGTAGCGATCCAGGATCGCCTGTTTGTCGGAAACGCCCAGCATGACGTTCTCGAAGACGGTCTTGGTTTCGTCGAGATGCGGCTCCTGCGGCAGGTAGCCGACCGTGGCGCCTTCGGCCGCCCAGGCCTCGCCGGTGAATTCCTTGTCGTTGCCTGCCATGATCTTCAGCAGCGTCGACTTACCCGAACCGTTCGGGCCGAGAATGCCGATCTTGGCATCGGGATAGAAGGACAGATGAATGTTCTCCAGGACCTTCTTGTTGCCGTAGGCCTTGGTAAGTCCGGACATGTGATAGATGAACTGGCGTGCCATGGCGCGCTGCCGCTCCGTATGATGAGGGGAAAAGAGAAGTTGCGCCGTACCTAAGCCATCGCGCGCGCCGGGGCAACGGGCGCGGGCGGCATCATCGCCACAGCGACACACCGTTTGCTCGTCCCACCGTCATGCCGACCTATCCTTCTCGCCACGCCCAGCCTGAAGAAGCAGCTAACTGTTCAGCGCTTCGTTCGCCCGCTGCGAAATCTCAACGAGCACCCGCTCGGCAGCGACGAGATCCTCAGGCGAAAGACCCTCCGTCACCAGAGCGACTGTTGCCGCGACATCCGCGCGTAGCGGATCGAACAATTCCCTGCCTGATGCACTCAACCGATAGAAGGACTCGTTGGTTGTAAAATCCTGCGTGATTTCGAGCAAATATCTTGCAGCCAGAGCATCTATCGCTGTCTCAGCTTCCAGACCCGTCGAGGCGACATGACCTTGGATCATGGCATGGGTGAGCTGCTGCTTGGTCAGCGATGCAGTTCCCTGCGCGAAGACCAGAACGGTCCACTGCGGGAAGGAGATTTTCGCCCCTTCTAACTTGCGTTCCAGCAACGCCCGCATCGCTCGCTCGGCGCCTCCAAGAACGCGACTGATGTTTGCTGCAGGCATTGAACTCTCCTGATTGAATGAATGGTAGGGTCGAGCGGCCTGCGTCGGTGCCGCTTAAAGCCGTACCTGTCGCGGCCTTCCGCTGACACGGTCACAACCGCCCCCCTACCGACCATTGACAGCACGTTGTCAAATATGGATTTGGCAACATGCTGTCAATATGCCATCTTCAACGAATGGCTGAATCATCTGCGAAGATCGAAGCGACCGGACGATTGATCTTTGAAATTCTGCGATTGCACGGTCGCCTCATCGGGGCCGGCGACACGCTGGTAAGTTCGCTCGGGCTCACCAGTGCAAGGTGGCAGCTGCTCGGCACGATCGTTGGCGGCGGTTGCGCCCTCACCGTTTCCGACATTGCCCGCTCGCTCGGCCAATCGCGGCAATCAGTGCAGCGACTGGCGAACGAGCTGGTTGCCGAAGGTATCGTTCAGATGACCCCAAACCCTGGACATCGTCGGGCACCCCTCTTGTCGCTGACACCACAGGGTGCCGAGATATATGAGCGCGCGGAGGCCTCTCGCCTGCCTTGGACGGCCAAGCTTTCAGAGGCTCTTGAGGCTTATGACGTTGATGCCGCAGCGCATGCACTCGCTGCGCTTCGGTCTGCACTGGAACGCTGATCATAAACCCCGGCGGTCAGGTGGTGCGGGTGGCCGGACTAAAGGTCGCGTCCCTGGTCGATCTCCGGGTCCGGCCTTTGGGTTTCTCGCGCGCTGCGACGCTCCGACAGAGATCGCCGGCGGCCAAGCCCGAGAAGCCGCCCATCGATGGCGGCGAGGCCTATGCCGATCAGCCCCATGCCGAGGAAATGCCGCGGGTCGAGGCGCTCGCCCAGTACCAGGGAGCCGAGGATGATAGCGCTGACCGGGATCAGGAAGGTCACGAGCAAGAGGTTGGTCGCGCCGGCCGTCGCCAGAATGCGGAAGTAGAGAACATAGGCGAGCGCCGTCGACAGCGCCGCGATGCCGAGGATCGCGCCGACGGTCGGCAAGCCCGGCATCGCCAACGTCCAGGGCCGATCCACGACGAGCGCCAGCGGCAGCAGCAGCAGCGTCGACGCCGTCACCTGTCCGGTGGCCGTCGCCAGCGGCGCGACCCCCATGCGTTTGAACCGCCGGCCGAAGATTCCGGCGAACGCGTAGGACAGTGCCGCGGCAAGGCAGGCGAACTGCGCCAGCACGGCGAGGCCAAATCCCTCCAGAGCCGCCGGCCCGATCATTACGAAGACACCACCGAGACCGGCGACGACACCGGCAAACCGCTTGCCGGTCAGTTTCTCGTCATCGGTCAGGACATGCGCCACGAGGACCGTGAACAGCGGCGTCGTGGCGTTCAGGATGGCTGCGAGGCCTGACGCGATCTGGGTCTGCCCCCAGACGAACAGGCTGAACGGCACGGCATTGTTGATGAGGCCCATGACAAGGAAGGCGGCCCAGACGCGACGCTCCCTCGGCATCCTGACGCCGAGCAGCCGAAGCGCGGCGAACAGGATCACGCTGGCGAGACCGACCCGCAGCACGACGATGGTGAAGGGCGGCAGCTCCTTCACTGCGACCTCGGTGAAGAAGAACGATCCGCCCCACAGCACAGAGAGGGTGAGCAGCATGCCCCACTCCCCAAGGGTCATCGAGCGGTTGATCGTCGTCGCAGGCAATGAGGTGTCGGTCTGGCTGCGCATGGGCGAGGTGCTCCCGAGGCATCGAACCCGGAGCCTATTGAGACTTGCCGACAACCACGACCCGATTTCCGGAACGCTCTGTTATTGCCACCCCGCCGCGTCGACGACGCCGCCCCGGCAGCCGCCGCGGGCCAGTTCGGCCGCGCCGATGAGATCGCCGAGATCGCTTCGGGGCGTGACCGTGCCCGCCAGATTGATGCGCAGCTCCATGATGATCCGCCTGTCACCGTCGCGCGCGCAGTCGATCAGGACGCGCTGTCCGGCACCCTTGCCGAAAGCTGAGTCGAAGCTGGCGCGGATGACCGGTGCGTCGAGATGTGTGCCGACGTTGGTCGCGAACATCTGGCCGACCGGCGACGCGTTGAGCTTGCCGATCAGCGCGACCGCGTCGGAGAAATATTCCGAGGCGTCGGTGCCGTAGCAGCTGCCATGCTTGATCCATTGATGCCGGTCGAGATTCGCCTTCGTCCCCGGCATGACGGCATCGAGCGCCCGCCGCGTCTCTCGGCCCAGCTCAGGCTCGGGCAGCGCCGCCCAGATGCCGGCTTTGTCCGCGGCCACCATCCTTGCCGCCACGTCGCAATACTCGTTCCCGCGCGGCTGTGGCCAGAGTCCGTGCAGCACGAAACCCCCGTCCTCACCGCCGTCCCGGCAGTCCCTCGCTCTTGGCTTGGTCTCGCAGAAGGCGGCGTGCCAACTTGCCGCGAGCACATAAGCACGAGAGCCGGAACGCTGGTCGCCGGATGGCGGCGTCCCTCGATCATCTGTCGGGGCCTCCCCGCGCCCGCGCCCCAGCGCCTTCGCCAATGCGTCGATGCCCCGTTCTAAAGCGCTACGGCTGCTCGGATCTTCGCGTATAGCGGCCGAGACGCCGCCCTCGGCCTCGACGCGGCCACAGCCGACGGCGACCCAGCGGCGCGGCGGCTCGGCATCCGGAATCACGACATAATAATGCGTCGCGGCCTCCGAATTGCGGCCGATCAGCACGTATTCCGTCCCCGGCTCCGTCGCGACGCCGCCCGGATTGGTCTGTTTGCGGATCGATTGCAGCGCCGGACAGCGCGCCTCGGCGACGAAGCGGCCGGTCATCGGCAGCTGCGCGAAGGCGGACGGCGCGGCGAGCAGGAGCGCGGCAAGCAGGCAAAAGCGATTCATGGGCTTTCGATACGTCAGAGCGGCAGCGGGCGAAAGACCGCCGGGCAATCGGGTTGAGTAGAGGGCCATTTCAAGGGGTTTGGGCCGGTGCCTCTTCGCGCTATACCGATGCTCGGTGAACGTGGAAGAACGTCACCCGGCCCGGCCATCCCGTTGGCCGCCACGGACGAGGATGCACCGTTGTTCGATCACCGAGAAACCATCGACAGCCGATCCGGCGCGGCGGTTCACGTCTACAGCCGCAAGGCAAGCGGTCGCGCGCGCGGCATCGTTCTGATCCACCACGGTCTTGCCGAACATGCCGGCCGCTACGGCCGCTTTGCCGCCGAACTGGCCGGGTTCGGCTTCCACGTCTTCGCCCATGATCACCGTGGCCACGGCTCGACCAACGCGTCCGACGCGCCCTTCCGAAGATTCGCCCGCCGCCACGGCGCCGACAGGGTGCTCACCGACTGCCGGGCGGTCCATACTCATGCCCTTGGCCGTTATCCCGGCCTGCCGGTGGTGGTCTTCGGCCATTCGATGGGCGGGCTGATCACCCTGAACTATGCGGAAACCCACGGCCGCGACCTCGCCGGCGCCGCCGTGTGGAACGCCAATTTCCAGACCGGGCTGCAGGAACGCGTCGGCCGGCTGGCGCTGAAGGCCGAAAAGGCGCTGAAGGGCTCCGACGTGCCGAGCGCGCTGCTCCAGCGCGCCACCTTCGACGCCTGGGGCAAGGCGATCGAGCCGCGCCGCACGATGTTCGACTGGCTGTCGCATGACGCCGCCGCGGTCGATGCCTATATCGCCGACCCGCTCTGCGGATTCTCGCCGACCTTGTCGATGATGGAGGATGTGATGACGCTAATCTTCCAGGGTGGCTCGCAGGCCGGGCTCGACATGCTGCCGCCCGCGCTGCCGATGCACCTCCTCGGCGGCACCGCCGATCCGGTAACCGACAAGGGCGAAGCCATTAGGTGGCTTGGCGGGCACCTGCGCCATGCCGGGTCGCGCGACGTGACGGTGGAGATCATCGAGGGCGCCCGGCACGAGACGCTGCACGAATTGCCGGCCTATCGCAAGCCCGCCGTCGCCAGTCTCACAGCCTGGCTCCAGCGGATCGTCCCGGCGCGTTGAGGCGTTCGCCTTATTCGACCCCACGCGTCCTGTCGACGCGCCGCAACCCGCTACAGATCTTGCGCTTCGTTCAAGGTCGGAGACAGTAAGTTGGCCATGGAGCAATTCCTCGATCCAGAGACACTCGGCACCGCCGCCCGGCAAGCCGGTCGGCTGATCGTCGCGGCTCTGTTCACCGGCGCGATCGGCTATGAACGGGAACGCAAGGATCAACCCGCCGGATTGCGGACGCACATGCTGGTGGGAATCGGCGCCTGCCTGTTCACCCTCCTGATGACGCTGCTGATCGGCCGGTTCGACAGCGGCGACGTGCGCGCCGACCCGATCCGCGTCGTCGGGGCAATCACCAGCGGCGTGGCATTTCTCGCCGCCGGCGTGATCATCCAGGCGCGCGGTCGCGTGCACGGGCTGACCACCGGCGCCTCGCTCTGGCTGGCAGGCGCCATCGGTCTGGGTGCCGGGTTGGGCGAGTACCTTCTATCCTTTATCGCGGTGGTGCTGACGCTCGTCGTGCTGCGGGTGGTCAAGGCATTCGAGTAGCGACCAGGTCCCGCGCGATCCTCCAGATTTGCATGGCTTCGTCATAGCGCAATGGGGCGTGCCGGCTGCGCTTTTCGCGCGAACCTTTTGAAATGGCTGGATTCACGAATCATCCGCCATGCACAGGAAGCATGGCTGACATGCCGAAACCTCTCTGGTTTTGGATGCGAGAATCCCTATGTAGAGAGTACGTTAGTTGCGGGCGATACCTCCTCCCTTCGTTCCGCTCTAACTGTTTCCTCCCAGGATTTTCCAATGGAAGATCCTTCTTTCAGCCGGGTTCTCGCGAGCCCGGCTTTTTTTTGCGCCGCTCGTCGCCCTCTGCCTGAACTCGTCATCCGACAGTGATAGTCAGCCGGTGGATCTTCAACGGATGCCATTTCCCCGCCTTAACCCGCTTTTGGACGTGCTGCCGGTAGGTCTCGGGCGGTTGGGCGCTCCGCCTTTTATGCCTTGTTTGATTGCAGAATTTACACGCAGCTACGATGTTCTCCGGGATGTCTTTCCCACCATCTTGTTTGGGCCGTAAATGTTCCGCCGTGCATTGGAAGCGGTTGAGCAAGCCCTTTGGCACGTGATGGCGCCGTAAAAAGACGGCAGGATCACTATCCCACATCGGACTGTCACAGTAGTGACATAGCCAATTCTGCTCTTGGGCGAGAGCAGTTCTAATTTTTTTCAGCTTTTCAGGTTTTCCCATTTTACACATCTCGTGGCTTCATTAAAAATGAAGCGGATGTGCAGCAACCACTCTTGGGCTGCCCCTAATTCGGAAGGGAATACCCTCGCACGAGACGACACTTATGTGCCACTCCGCAGTATAATCGGTAGATGCAGATCAAAAATCCGCATCCATACAGGCGCCGTTTTGGCTCCCAGACGATTTAAAGATCGTCTCCGTCCTTCTCCAATATCGCAATATTGAGCGGCCATCAAGTGACCGCTCGCCGCGATTCTTATGTCGTTCGCTTGCTACCTTGAGATCGACCGGAAAGCTCTGGAGGAGGTTGCTGCCGATGACGGGCGGCCTTGCCATCTGCAGGGCAAGGTTCAGCTGATCAACTCGAACGAGTGCAGGGACACTGCCCATCGTCGAAAATGCGGTAGCCTCCGGACCCGCAAGACCTCCACGGCGCCAGCGGCAGCTTCCATTCTCGCCTCAGCCGTCGAGGCTGGCGCAAAACCGCTGGATGCGCGAACAGGCCTCTTCGAGTAGCGCCTCCGACGTCGCATAGGAAATCCGGAAGTTCGGCCCTAGACCGAAAGCCGCACCGTGAACCACCGCGACGCCTTCCGCTTCCAGCAGCTCGGAAACGAAGTCCTCGTCGCTCGCAATCACCTTGCCGGCCCCGGTCTTCTTGCCGATCAGTCCGGCGCAGGACGGATAGACGTAGAAGGCGCCCTCCGGCGAGGGACAGGCGATGCCGTTTGCCTGGTTGAGCATCGACACGACGAGATCGCGCCGACCCTCGAAGACGGCGCGGTTGGTATCGATGAAATCCTGCGGACCGTTCAGCGCCTCGACCGCCGCCCATTGGGCGATCGAGCAGGCGCCCGAAGTCTGCTGGCCCTGGATCATGTCCATCGCCTTGATCAGTTGCAACGGTCCGCCGGCATAGCCGATGCGCCAGCCGGTCATCGCATAGGCCTTGGAAACGCCGTTGATGGTCAGCGTACGGTCGTAAAGACCGGGTTCGACCTCGGCTGGAGTCGTGAAGGTGAAGTCGCCATAGACGAGATGCTCATACATGTCGTCGGTCATCACCCAGACATGGGGATGGCGCATCAACACATCGGTCAGCGCCTTCAGCTCGTCACGGGCATAGGCGGCACCGGACGGGTTGGAGGGCGAGTTGAACAGGAACCATTTGGTCTTCGGCGTGATCGCCTTTTCGAGCGCGTCAGGCGTCAGCTTGAAATTCGTCTCGATTCCAGCCTCAACGAACACCGAGGTGCCGCCGCAGATCGCCACCATCTCGGGATAGCTCACCCAATAGGGCGCCGGGATGACCACCTCGTCGCCGGGATTCAGGGTCGCCATGAAGGCGTTGAACAGGATCTGCTTGCCGCCGGTCCCGACGATGGTCTGCTCCGGCTCGTAGTCGAGATTGTTCTCGCGCTTGAACTTCTTGGCGATCGCCTGGCGCAGTTCCGGAATGCCGGAGACCGGCGTATATTTCGTCTCGCCGCGGTCGATCGCCTCGATCGCCGCCTGCTTGACGTTGTCGGGCGTGTCGAAGTCCGGCTCGCCCGCGCCGAGGCCGATGACGTCGCGGCCGGCGGCTTTCAGTTCACGGGCCTTTTGCGCGACGGCGATGGTGGCGGACGGCTTGACGCGATCGAGGGCGGCGGCGAGGAAGGCCATGAGACGGGACTCCGGTCAGAACGTCGGGAAGGCTCCCGCGGGAGCGCGCGGACCCTAATCGCAGAGCTTTTGCATCGCAAGCGCGCATGCTACCGCGACGGCACCGCTCGTCGAACGCCACGCGCGGGCATCCTCGATCCCGTTCAGCGTTCGATGAGCATCTCGAAGCCGCCGAAGATCAGCCGCTTGCCGTCGAAGGGCATGGGATTTTGCTCGGGGTTCAGGCGCTGATCCTCCATCAGCTTCGGCATCGCTTCGTTGCGGACCTCCTTCGAGGGCCACAGAATCCAGGAGAAGATCACGGCTTCGTCGGGCTTGCGCTGAACCGCCATGGAAAACGACGTCACCTTTCCCTCCGGCACGTCATCGCCCCAGCACTCCACGACCTTGAGCGCGCCGTACTCCTTGAAGACGGTGGCCGCGTCCTCGGCATGTTTGCGGAACTTGTCCCGATTGGCGGTCGGGACGGCCGCCGAAGCCTTGAATGAGGAGCTGCCCCGGGCAGCATCTCTGTAGCGGAAAATTCCGTGACAGCTTTGGGTAGAAGCTAACGCCAGCTTTTCGGTCTCGGCGCGAGCAGATTTGTAGATTATAAGGATGAAAAAATACCAGATGGTCTTGGCGCCCGACGCAACCTTTAATTCATGGGGGTGGCTTTCTTGCCAATTCATCCGCCGTGAACATTTCCTTCTTAAACAAATCGCCTTCAATGAAAGCATTCTCTTCTTTTACCGCGCAGTAATGCGTAGTTAAGTATATTTCTCTTACAAAAAGATCGTCTCTAAAACCTTTATCCAGAACGCGCACGATGCATTCTTTACCGCTTTCCAAAATAACGTTATGCTCAATGTATGCATTATGTTCTTTATAAAAATACTCAATTACGACCCTATCTTTCGCCATCATGTATTTTACGGAAGCTACGCCAAGATCATTGAGTTTTCCAAACTCAGTCTTTACGCCCGCCTCATCCTTTCTGTATACAAAAATTGACCCCGATTTTGATATGTACATAAATACCAGAATAGGCACGGGTCCAAACCATCTGCAGCTTTGAACACCACAAGAATAGTTGTAGTATAAAACCTTCGCTTGGATGGATTTTCCCGATAAATCCGCCGCGTTTATTGTATTTAATTGCATGAAATATAAAACGTTAATTGCCAAAAAGAATATAATGGCATTAATTGATGAGACCCTGATGCCTATTCGCATTCTAATTCACCGTTAAATATGAAGCATGCGCCACTTGAGCGGCAATTTTGCGGGGTCGTATTTTCTGGTGATGTTCCTAGACCCGCAGATGCATCTTTCCAACCAACTGCGACGGCCTCCAGTCGAGCACTTCTAGGCGGATGCGTCGAACCTCCGCTCTCGGAGAGTAGCATATAAAGTGATTGCGCTTGAGGAAGCGTCCCACCCAGCCGGCCTACCGAAAAACCTGCGAATCTGTCGGCTTCGAGCTCAATAGATGGGCGACTGCCACTCGCTTCCAGTGTGTGGCCATTCAAATGGTGAGCGATCTCGTGCGCCATTAGGGTGACCGCTTTCCATCGATCATTTTCCAAAGTATTTTGTATCCAGCTCTCACTGTAAACAATTAGACGCTGCTCGCCGTCGATCAGCGCTGCCGTATTAGGCACATTCGCCGCAAAAACTTTAAACCTTGGGATAAGGCCCACTGTCGATGCGATGCTTCTCACGATAGAATCGGCCTCGGCACTTGATGAAAACGTATACAATAAATCTGGAGGCAAATCTCTTGCGTCGAAAGACGCAAAAAAATCCTTTTCCCGAAAAATCAAATTGTTCTTGTGAGTTCGATTTAACCGAAGTGCCTAATAGAAGTTTTAAACTGATTGCCGCGCACAATAAATATTTAGCATTGACTTTCGCAACCATAACGCTATCCATCTGATCATTCGCGCCCATCAGCTTGTGTTTACCATAAGTCATCTGTCAGGCCGGCGCAACTATTTCATGTGGACAAACAGGATTCCCATTTCACCTGACGCGTGATTCAACGCTGCTGTTTGAGGAGGGCAGCGTCGATTCGGGGACTGATGAGTGATGCGGAATGGGCGTTCTTCACGCCTTTCCTGATCGAGAACCACTCTCGCAGCGGCCGGAGTTCCTCGCCCTCAACCCCATCGCCAAGGTTCCGGTGTTGGAACTGGAAGACGGGCGGACTTTACCGGAATCCAACGCGATTCTGGCCTATCTTGGCGAGGGCAGCACATTCCTCCCCGCCGACCCATTCGAGCGCGCAACAATGCTGTCCTGGATGTTCTTCGAGCAATACAGCCACGAACCCAACGTCGCCGTACGGCGCTCGCTGCTCGTCTATCCCAGCCGCAAGGCTCAGGCTACGCCCGAACGGTTGGCGGAGACGCTCGACGGCGGCAACAAGGCCCTCGCCGTCATGGAAACAGCACTGACGCGATCCAACTGGCTGGTCGGCGATGCGCCTACGCTCGCCGACATCGCGCTTTACGCCTATACCCATGTGGCCGACCAGGGCGGCTTCGATCTTACCGCCTATCCGCGTGTGTGCGCTTGGCTCGCCCGGATTGAGGCGCTGCCCGGCTACCGGCCGCTCGACTGGCTCCCCGAGGGCTGACCCGGCGCGTCGCCGGCGCTGGCCCCCTCTGTCTCCGTGGCGGACGTCCGGGCGGACGCGCTTTCGGCGTCGACCAGCCGAGCCGGGCGGGGCAGCGTGCCCTTCGCGGGCTTCGGCCAGCCCTCGCGCTGGCGGCCGCGCACGCCGTCGAGCTCTTCGGTCTGGTCGTGGAACAACAGCACCTGCGTGTCGAAGGGCATGTCGATCCCGGCCTTGTCGAGCGACGCCTTGATCGCCTCCAATGCCGCCGCCTGGGTGTGGACAACATCGGTGCGTTTGGAATTGGTCCACCACCGCGCCCGCAGATTGACCGTTGAGGCGGCCAGATCCCAGACCAGCACTTCGGATTTCGGATCGGCTTCGACGCCCGGTGTTTCGGCGAGCGCGGCGAGGATCGCCTCTCGCGCCGTTTCGACGTCGTCGCCATAGCCGATGCCGACATCATATTGCGAACGTCGCAATTTGTGCGCCGTATTGACCGTCACCGCGTTGGAATAGACGTCGGCATTGGGAATGATCACCCGGCGGCGGTCATAGGTGGTGATGATCGTCGCCCGCGTCTCGATCCACTCGACTGTGCCCTCATAGCCGTTGACGATGATTTGGTCGCCGACCTCGAACGGCTGGCGGATCAACAGCAGCAGCCCGGCCAGCCAGTTCTGCAGGATGTCCTTGAAGGCAAAGCCGATCGCCACCGAGCCGATGCCGAGCCCGGCGACCAGATCGCCCGGCTTCAGCGACGGGATCACGATGGTAAGCGCCAGCAATATGCCGAGCAGGATAACGACCCATTTCAGAAACGAGCCGAGCACCTCGCCGAGATTGTCGCGGCCGCGGCGCTTTGCCCACGCGCTGAAGCCGCGGCCGACCAGCCAGCCGATTCCCCAGAACAATGCCAGCAAGACGAGCGCAACGACGATGTTCGGCAGCAGCTTCTGAAAGCCGACGACCCAGGCCTCGATCTTGCCGAGGGCGAAGGCCGGGTCGATTTCGACCGCTTGCTCAACCGTTTCGGGCGTCGTCGCGACCGCCAACGAAGCCGGATTGGCGGTTCCGGATTCCTGTGCGAAGGCTTCAAACATCAGCTGTCTCGTCTTTCCTGAGCATCGGGTATAAGAGGCCAGCGACGCTCGTCCGTGGTCGACAGTGCTGAAACGATACGTTCCGCAACGGTCGTCCGCCTCACTCGTTCCCGCGACAAATTCGTCGTCTTCCCTGCATTCGGCGCTTGCCACCGTTTTGAGAGCCCGGCCATGAAATCTCTGCGCTGGTTCGTCCTCGTCGCCGTTGCCCTGCCCCTTCTCGTCTTCGGCGGCGTCTTCCTGGCCGGCCCCGAGCGGGTCTGGGAACTGTTTGGTGGCCCGGCCGACCAGGGCGCCGTCGACTTTTCCACCCTCGCCCGTCGCTCGACGCCAAATGACGCCCTCGCCTGTTCCCCCGACGCCTGCGATGGCGTTACCGACGTCGAACTGCCGCTTTACCGAGATCCGCCGGCGGCACTGCTCGACCGCCTCGACGCCATCGTTCTTGTCGATTCGGACGTCGCGCGGGTCGATGACGGCGGTCGGCAGGACTATCGCCGCTATGTCGCACGCACACCCCTGCTGCGCTTTCCCGATACGATCGATGCCGAGGCTCTTCCTGGCAGCGACGGCACACGGCTGCGACTCTATTCACGCTCGCTCCTCGGCGCGAGCGACTTTGATGCCAATGGCGCACGGCTCGAAAATTGGACTGCCCAACTGCGCGCAAACTGAGCGGCGCCATCCTTGCTTTCCCGACAGCCAGCCGCTAGCCCGACCGCAACGCAACTACACCCATATCGCCCATGTCCCGCCTCAACGCCAACCTCCTCCTGCTGCTCGCCGGCGCCGTCTGGGGCATGGGCTTCGTCGCCCAGTCGACGGCGATGGACGATCTGGGCCCGTGGACGTTCACGGCGGCGAAATTCGCCCTGGCGACCTTATCGGTCCTGCCATTCGCCGTGCGCGAAACGAAACGCGCCTGCTCACCCCTTCCCAAGGGAGCCTCGGCCGGCTTCGCCGCCATCGGCATCATGCTGTTTCTCGGCTCAATCTTCCAGCAGATCGGCATCGTCACCACTTCGGTCACCAATGCCGGCTTTCTCACTGGCCTCTACGTGGTGATCACACCGCTCCTGGCGCTGGTGCTTTTACGCAACCGCGCCCATTGGGTGGTCTGGCCGTCGGCGCTGGCGGCCTTCGCCGGCATCGTCCTACTCGGCGGCGGCAGCATCTCGGCGCTGAGCTCGGGCGACCTTTGGGTCGTCCTCAGCGCCGTGTTCTGGTCGCTGCAGATCCTGCTTGTCGGCGTCTTCGCAGGTTCCGGTGGCCGGCCCTTGACGCTGGCCGCGGTACAGTTCGCTATGACGACGGCGCTGGCCAGTCTTGGCGCGCTGGTTCTCGAAGGGCAGTCGCTTGCCTCGCTCTGGGCCGCTTGGCCCGAAATCGTCTATGGCGGCGTATTCGCCTCGGGCCTCGCCTTCACGCTGCAGATCATCGGTCAGCGTTATACGACGGCGCCGCAGGCGGCGATCTTCCTCTCCTCCGAGGCGCTGTTCGCAGCGCTGTTCGGCGTGATCCTTTTGGGCGAACGCATCGCCGCGCTCGGCCTTCTCGGCTGCGCGCTGATCTTTGCGGCGATGCTCGCGGTCGAGTTGGTGCCGATGTATCGCTGCCGAGAAAACCAAAGTTTTCGTGTTTAAAGCCAAAGAACTGACAGAAAGGTAACTTGTCATAACTTAAGATAATGCGCAAGCCAGGTCGCGCCCCGCAGCGAAGATCGCTGCGGGGCGTCAGGGTCATGAAGAAGATGGTGGCGAGGTCGCCGGATAGACTTACCGGGACGCCCAGAAATCGCGTAGCGCCGCCTTGCCGACGATCCGATCCCGCAGGGCGATTGCCGCCAGATCCAGAATCGCCTTGCGATGTTCCAGGAGACGCATCACCGCATCCGCGTAGGCTGTCCGCAGCCGCGCCTCGATCAACGCCTCGTCGACCGTCTCGGTGACGGACAGGCGCGAGCCAAGCCCCAGGCGCGCTTCGATCGTCGCGAGCAGCCGGGTTGCCTTGCCCAAATCCGACGCGTCCGGGCCCCCGGCGCCGAGCGAGACCGATCCGAACACGATATCTTCCGCCGCCCGTCCGGCGAGATGGACGAGCAGGCGTTGATACAGGTTCTCCGGAAGCCCCTCGCCGTCGGAACGCTCATAGGCCACCTTCCCGCCGGAAGCGTCGACGATCGACAGGCAGGCCGGAACGATCCCCTGCGACAGCAGCATCACGGCATGCCCGGCTTCGTGGACCGCGATGCGGCGGCGCAGGTCTTGCGGACGCGTGTCCGGCGGTATCGCCACGGCAAGAAGATCGCCGGCGGCGATCTCCCTGCCCGCGGTTCTTGCCACACTCCGGGCATCCCTGGCGATGCGGGCGGCGTCGGCGCCCGAGGCGATGCCGGCAAGGAACGTCGCCACCGGCTGGACCTCGGCCTCGGACAGGGACGGAAGATGGTGCCGGAAAATCTCCGCCAGATCCTCCTCGCCGGGCAACCCGATATGGAAGGTCCGGTCCAATCTGCCTGATCTGATCAACGCGGCGTCGAGGTCCGAGGCGTCGTTACAGGCCGCCAGGACGATGACGCCCTCGCGCCGTCCGGTCCCGTCCAGACACTCGAGCAGACCGTTGATGATCGATCTCCACCAGTCGTCATTCCTGGAAGATGTGCCACGCGCCTGCAGCGTGTCGATCTCATCTATGAAGATCAGCGCTGGAACCGATGTCGAGGCCTCGGCGAATATGCGGCGCATCTCCTTCGTCACCGTCCCGAGATGACCTTCGCCGGTTCCCTGCCAGGCGGAATAGGAGGTTGGGAAGAAGGTGAGCCCAGCCGACTGGGCGAGCGCGCTCGCAAAAAGTGGCCTGCCCCAACCGAGTGGTCCGGGGCAAATCTTAGTGCATGACAGGCCTTGGCGCCAAGGCTGGCGTGGCCGGTGAAGCCGGGCCGGATGGCGAAGCCGGCCATTGCACGACCTTGGGTGCCGGCGGACGGTAACCCAGCGATGAGTGCGGGCGTGCGGTATTGTAATGGCGCCGCCAGCTTTCGATCACGACCTTCGCCTCGGCCAGCGAGTAGAAAATCTCGCCGTTCAGGAGTTCGTCTCGAAGTCGGGCGTTGAAGCTCTCGCAATAGCCGTTCTCCCAGGGGCTGCCAGGCTCGATGAACGCCGTCTTGGCGCCGACGGCGAGGATCCATTCGCGCACTGCCTTGGCTATAAATTCCGGCCCGTTGTCCGACCGGATGTGGGTTGGCACGCCGCGCAGGATGAACAGGTCGGTCAGAGCGTCGATGACGCTGATCGAATTCAGCTTGCGGTCGATCCGGATCGCCAGGCATTCCCGGGTGAACTCGTCGATGATGTTGAGCATGCGGAATTTCCGTCCATCATGGGTTCGGGCCTCGACGAAGTCGTAGGACCAGACATGGTCGCGATACTCCGGCCGAAAACGGACACAGGATCCGTCGTTCAGCCAGAGACGACCCTTCTTCGGCTGCTTTTGCGGCACTTTCAGCCCCTCCCGTCGCCAGATGCGTTCGACCCGTTTGACGTTCACCGTCCATCCGGCCTCCTGCAGCAGCGCCGTGATCCGGCGATACCCATAGCGGCCATACTGGGTGGCGAGCGCGATGATATCGGCGGTCAATTCCGCCTCATCTAATCTGCCGGTCGGCGTCTTGCGCTGCGTCGAGCGATGCTGCCCGAGCACACGGCAAGCAAAGCGTTCGGACACATTGAACGTTGCCATGACGTGGTCGATACAGCGCCGGCGGCGGGCGGGGCTTAGAAGTTTCCCGAGGCAGCCTCTCGAAGGATCAGCTTCTCCAGGGTCAAATCCGAGACCGCCTTGCGAAGTCGCTCGTTCTCCTTCTCCAGATCCTTCAGCCGTTTTACCTGATTACCCTTCAGGCCGCCAAACTCCTTGCG
>DRFF01000027.1 GCA_011050685.1 Aurantimonas coralicida | reverse complement strand
TGTCGAACCGTATCTTCATCGACTACGACGACATCGTCGCCCACTGCTGCGCAGCTTGGAACAAGCTCGTCGATCAGCCCTGGAAGATCATGTCCATCGGAATGCGAGATTGGGCGCATGGGTCTTGATCAGCGCCCGTTGGTATGACTTGCCGCGCTCTTGATCGTGATGCCGCCGCCACGGTTGGCTACAGTATCGGCAAGATCAACGGCGGACAGGACGGGCGATGACAAAGCGATATGAGAAGAACGACCTGCCGGTGGGCCAGATACGGCGTAATCTGGAACCGGGTCCGATCGTACTGGTGTCGTCGGCGTGGGAGGGAAGACCAACATCATGACGCTGGGCTGGCAGACGGTCATGGAGTTCACGCCTTCGCTCGTCGGCTGCATGATCTCGAGCGGCAATCACAGCTTCCAGATGATCAGAAACAGCCGCGAATGCGTCATCAACCTGCCGACGACGAAGCTCACGGACACGGTGGTCGGCATCGGCAACACGTCCGGCGCCGAGATCGACAAGTTCACGGAGTTCGGCCTAACGGCCGAGGACGCCCATGAAGTCGGAGCGCCGCTGATCCGCGAATGCCATGCAAGCTTCGAATGCCGCTTGCACGACGATGCGCTGGTCGAAAAATATAACTTCTTCATCTTCGAAGTGGTGAAGGCTCATGTCGCGGCGTCGCCGAAACATCCCGAAACGCTGCACTACACTGGTGACGGCGTATTCATGGTGTCCGGCAAGATCATTAGCCGGAGATCGCAGTTCCGGCCGGAGATGTTGTGAGACGACGGCGCTCACGCGCCGCCTCTCTTGCGGAAGTCGAACAGCTTGATGCCGAGCTTGCGGGCCTTGTCGGCGAAATTGTCCTGGATGCCGGTGCCCGGGAAGACGATGACGCCGATCGGCAGAACGTCGAGCATGGCGTCGTTGCGCTTGAACGGCGCGGCCTTGGCGTGCTTCGTCCAGTCGGGCTTGAAGGCGACCTGTGGCACTTTGCGCGTGTCGGCCCACTTCGCAGCGATCAGTTCGGCGCCCTTGGGCGAGCCACCGTGCAACAGAACCATGTCCGGATGCTTGGCGTGGACCTTGTCGAGCGTCTCCCAGATCAGCCGGTGATTGTTAACGTCGAGTCCGCCAGTGAAGGCAACCTTTGGCCCGGTCGGTAGCATCACCTCGGTTTCTGCCCGACGCCTGGCGGTCAGGAAGTCGCGGCTGTCGATCATCGCCGAGGTCAGTGCACGGTGGTTGACCATTGATCCGGAGCGCGGCCGCCAGGGTGAGCGGGTGTGGCGCTCGAATTGCTCGGCGGCCTGGTCACGCATCAGCTCGAAGGCGTCGCGGCGTTCGAGCAGGGTCTGTCCCTCGGCGATGTGGCGCTCCAGCTCGACCGACTTCACCTCGGAGCCATCCTGTTCGCGTTGGCCGCGACGTTGCGCCTGCTCGTTGTCGTCCAGCTCGCGCTCGATCCGGGCGGTGGCGCGGTGGAAGAGATTGACGGTCGACCAAAGGATTTCGTCGAGGTCGGGTTCGAGGCGGGTTTCACCCATGCTCGTGATCAGGGCGTCGAAGATATCGGCGATGGCGCCGGCGACGACGTTGCCCTCGGGAAGCGGCCTCGGGTCGGGTTCGTCCTGAAAGGGGCGGTAGCCGTAAAGCTGCAGTTCGGACAGGAGGTGGTCGGTGGGGGAAGAAGCGTGGTGAGGTTCGTAGGTGTCGTCGAGATCGGCTGTCATGGGGCTCGTCCTTCGTCGGGTGACCGCGACCGCCGCGGCCTTCATGGCGACGAAAGGCGGCTGGCGGTCCCGACCTGCACCCGGAGCGACGCGCAGGGCCGGAGCGTCAGCGGAGGATGGCGAAGCCCGGCTATTTTGTTTCGCGCTGCAAAGCCCGAAGCCGGGGTCCCCGCGCGGCTTGCCGCGTGGGGTGGAAAGGGCGGCGGAAAATAGCCGGGCGCAGCCATTGCCGGTCGGGACCGTTTGCCGCCCCGATCGCCCGCTCAGAAGGCCGTGGTCGCGGCTCTTTCCGATGGCAGGTGGAGGGGCCCATAGCCGATGCGAGACACCGGCCACGACCCTCACTTTGTGTCCCCGCTTCGATCTATGCCGCAATCTGCATGAAGCGGGCGACGTCTTCCGGTGCGATCTGAACCCGCACCGCCGCCCGAAGCGCATCGATGCCGAGCGTGCGGAGATCCTCGTTGAAGTCCCCGAGCCGTGGCGACAGGGTGATCGCCTCGATCCCGACCGCCTGCGCCCGTTCGACCAGGCCTGCCATCGCGTGATTGCCGGCAGGATCGTCGTCGCGGGCGATGTAGAGCCGTCGCAGCGTCGCCGGGAATAGGATGGCGGAGAGGTGTGCGGCCGAGAGCGCCGCCACCATCGGCATGTGGGGCAGTGCCATTCGCAGCGACAGTATGGTCTCGATGCCTTCCCCGGCCGCCATGACTTGCGTAGCGCGGTCGAACCGGACGGCGTTCCCGAGAAGGTCTCCCATCGCTCGCCTCGGCGTGTCGATCGGCGCCTTGCCGCTTCCGTCAGGCGACAGCCATGTGCGGTGCGCCCCCGTGATCTGGTTGTCGAGATCGGTGACGGACGCGATTATGGCTGGCCAAGTCTCGGTCGGGCTGTAGCTGTCCGGGCGATAGTAGCAGCGTGGATGGAAGCGCAGGGCTCCGGTTCCGTGCAAAGCCGTAATGCCGCGTTTGCGCAGATACGTCTCCACGATGGTGCCCGTAATCGGCTGCGACATGGAAACCAGCCGCCGTGCTGATTCCGGCGATCCCGCCGGTGCGGATGACGGCCGGGGCCGCGGCTGAGGGCCGGGCTCGGGTTGGGGCAGGCTGAGGAAACGGCGGGCCTCGTCGGTGACATCCTTGAAGTCGAGCAGGCCGCAGCTCTCGCGGATGACATCGAGCAGATCGCCATGCTCGCCGGTGGCGGCGTCGGTCCATTTGCCCGCCGCCCCCTTGCCGGACTCGGCGCCGTGCAGCCGGACGAACATCGATCGGCCAGGGCTGTTCTGAGCATCGCCGACCAGCCAGTAGCGGCCTTCTCGCCGCCCGTTGGAGAGATACTCCCGGCACACCGCCTCGGCGCTGCGGCCGAGACGTTGCGCCAGCTCAGAAGCATCGCGGGCCATTTACGCGGCCTCCCGCTCAGCGACACGCTCCACAGGATAGCGCTCCAGCACCTTTGCCAGGATGGCTGGGCCGCCGGCGTCGGTGGGAACGAACATGCGCAGCTTCCAGGAGATGATCTCGTGGAACAGGCCATAGGTGCGTAGGCGATCGCGCATCGTGTCGGTGAAGCCGGACAGTTCGATCCGGTTCACGCCCATGACACGGACCCTGCGAAGCTGGAGCTCCTCGGCGAGATCGAGAATCGTCTTGCCATCCATCAGCGCCGTGAAAGCGTCTTCGGGGCTCAAGGTGCTGCTTCCCGTTGCAGTCGCACCCGCGACCCACGCGGATGAGACGCGCCGGCCGACGATGCGTTCGCCGGTATCGGTCCGGAGCCGATAGACGCGTGTCGATTCATTCGGCAGGCGTTTCCAGATTGGCAGTAGCAGCCCGGAGACGACGTGGATTATGCTGTCGGTAAACGTCGGCACCTCGGTCAGTTCCACCTCCCAGGCGCGAGCGAACGCTTGGCGGTCGGCTTCGGCCCAATGGGTCTGCGGCATCATCGCCAGCGGCATGGCGGGATGCTCCATCGGTCGGATGAGCCGGACGCGGCGTTCGACCTCGCCGTCGTCGAGCATCAGGCTACCGGTCGGGACCTGCACGGCGGCGCGGCCCGACTGCCCATTGATGAGCAGGATCGCTCGGGGGTCGGTGAGGTGGTTCAACGCTTCGTCGAGCGTGACCGGCCGGTTGCGCTCGCGCTGGGTGATGGTGAGAAGCCGGGTCTCGGCGGAGGTGCCCGGATGGGTGTAGATCGCCTGACGGTCGGTAACAACGAAGCTCTCGGCGTTCAGGGTCTCCAGCCCGACGTCATAGACGCCCGACGCGATAGCCCCCTCGATGCGAGAGGACAGCAATTGCTCGAACGCCGTGAACAGGATGTTCTGCAGGTCGATGGTGAGAGCCAGCAACCGGTTGAGGAAGGTCGTGATTGGCGGCAGCTCGTCCTTGATGCCGCTCGAATCCATCAGCGACAGGCCGGTTGCATCCTCGAACATCTGCAGTGAGCAGCCCTCGACCTTGCCCCGGACCAGCAACAGGTAGAGCTGGCGCAAAGCGTCGCGGGCATAGTGGCTCTCCAGATTGTCCTCGGGCCGGAACAGGCCCTGGCCGCCGGTCTGGCGCTGGCCCTTGGTGATGGCGCCGAGGGTGTCGAGCCGACGGGCGATGGTCGAGAGGAAGCGCTTCTCGGCCTTCACGTTGGTCGCGATCGGCCGGAACAGCGGCGGTTGCTGCTGGTTCGTGCGATTGGTGCGACCGAGACCCTGGATGGCTGCGTCCGCCTTCCACC